>CALWIH010000013.1 GCA_944380675.1 uncultured Clostridia bacterium
CGCCGTTGTCTGACGCCCCGGGCAAGCTTTGTTTCGGAGCCCCTCCGGCATGACGCCGGATGTTTAGAGAGGAGAATTATCATGTCGCCCAAAAGCGGGAAGGAAGTTATCGAGTACAGAAATTATTACCTTCCCTCCCAGTTTCCCCTTGTGTTCCTCAGCGGGCCGAAGTGGAAAATTTCCGATATTCCGAGCGAACGTCTCCATTTTCACAACTGTCTTGAGATTGGAATTTGCCACTCCGGCAGCGCGACGCTCCGCTTCTGCGGAAACAAGGAGCTTTCCATCTGCGAGGGAGACATCACCTGCATTCCGCGCAACATTCCTCATACCACCTTTTCGGCTCCCGGCACCACGAGCCGGTGGTCGTATCTGTTCTTTGATCCCCGCCAGATGTTCGCGGAGCTGCTTTCGCCCAATTCCCCGACCCCTTCTACACCGAATGACGTCGCAAGCTATGTGATTCCCGCCAAGGCGTCGGCGAATATCTCCTTTCTGGCGCAGGCGTCCATCCGGGAGCTCTCGCAGCCCTCTCCGACGCACATCCTTGCCAAAAGCTATCTGTTTACGCTGTTCACGGAAATCACGCGTTTCCAGAGCCAGAACGCGGAAGTCAGCCGCAAGGAGGAAAATGCGGGCAGCGGGGAGACGAGCATCCAGCGCATTGCTCCGGCGCTCGATTACATCGAGGATAACTACATGAACCAGTTCCCCGTGGAAACGCTCGCCGCCCTGTGCCACATGAGCCTGACGCATTTCCGCCGCATCTTCCTGCAGGTGATGGACGTCAGCCCGCTGCACTACCTCAACGGCGTGCGCATCACGAAGGCGTGCGAGCTGCTCACGAACACGAACCGGACCATCCTCGACATCGCGGAGTCTACCGGCTTCAGCACATTGAGCAATTTCCATCGCCAGTTCAGCCAGATGATTCACCTCACGCCGTCCGAGTACCGCAGACAGTTCCTGAGCGGAAGCGCCATGGGGCAGAGCCCGTCCATCGTTCGCTATACCGGCTGGTTTGAACCGGATCCGCAGTAAACCCCGGAATTTGCACAAAAGCAGCGCCTCCCTGCCTGGTATGCGGCAGGGAGGCACTGCTTTTGTGTGAGTCCTGATTTGGCGGAGCGCCCGTCAGAGCGAGTAAATATCGCGCGCAAAGTCAAACAGCTTGAGCAGGCGCATGAAGGTCAGACGCGCGCGGACGTAGGGCGAGAGGCGCGCCGCCGGGGCGAGCATGGCGTCGGGCAGGCCGATCTCCGCGAGGCTCTTGACGGCGCCGGCGCGGGTGAGCAGGTCTGTGAGCTCCTGCGGCGAGGGGATCTCGTCCACGGCGCGCAGAATGTCCGGGAGAGCGCGCCGGATGGCGTCCGGCGTCACACCGGCCAGCGGGTTCGGATCGTTTTCATCCAGAATCTCGGCGAGCATCGCCTTGTCGGGAAAGCTCTTTTCGAGGAGCGCGGTCTCGATGTCCATCCCCTCGCGGAGCGTGAACGCACCCTTTCGGATCTCCTCCGCCGCGCGGTGGTACACGCCGGAGGCGAGCACGAGACCGACGGACACCTTCTCGCCGTGGTAGTAGTCGACGCGGCCGTTGATGGCCTCCATCTCCCAGAGGTGGGACATATGGTGCTCCGCGCCGGAGGCCGGGCGGGAGTTGCCGACCATCTGCATCGCGAGGCCGGAGAGCAGCAGCGCGTACATGAGCTGCTCGCACGCCTCCGCGCCGCCCGCGCGGATGGCCTCGGGCTGTGCGCACACAATGCGCAGCGCGTCGTATTCAAGCGCGCACACACGATCGCAGAGGTATTCTCCCGTGACGGCGCGGGCGATTTTCCAATCGGCGAGCGCCGTGTATTTGCCGAGCAGGTCGGAGAAGCCGGAGGCGTTCAGCCGCTGCGGCGCGCGGGAGAAAACGTCGGTGTCGGCGACGACGAGCGACGGCGCGACGGCGGGGAAGGTCTTCTTGCAGCCGTGCCACGTCATCGCCGCCACCGTGGAGACGAAGCCGTCGACGCTCGCCGCCGTCGGCACGGAGACGAAGGGCAGGCCGCGCTTGTGCGCGATATAGCGCGTGATGTCGTGAACCGTGCCGGAGCCGACGGCGAGCAGCACATCCGGCGCGGGGCAGGCGGCGAGCCCCTCCTCCGCCATCGTGACGCCGTGCTCGTTCGCGTGCAGGTTCTCCGGATTCAGCACAATAAGGCCGCTCTCCGGCAGGAGTCCGCGCACGGCGCGTCCCGCGGCCTCCAGCGTGTTTTCGTCGCAGAGAACGACGGGCTGCCGGTAGCCGTATTGCTCCAAAAGCGCGGGAATGCGCCTCAGCGCGCCCGCTTCAAGGATGATTTCCTTCACGGAAATGGCGTGCTCCCTGCCGCACGCGCACGGCTTCGCAAATTCGCTCAGGTCTAATTTCATCACACACACTCCTCGTCTCAGAGATTACGAAAGCTTACGAAAAAACCGGAAACGTAAGACGTATCTTACATTTCCGGTTTCAATTATATCACATTACTCGCGCTCTGTATAGTTCCCCAGGAAAGAAAAGCGCGGCAATTCCGCGGAAAGAGAGGCCAGAAGCGCGAGCGTCTTCTCGTCGCGGACAGAGCCGGTGAAGTCGAGGTAGAAGTCGTACTCGAACCGTCTCCCGAGAATCGGGCGGCTTTCGATTTTCGTGAGGTTCAGCCCCGCCTGCGCGAAGCGCGAGAGCACGCCGTGCAGGGAGCCCGTCTGGTGCGGCAGCGAGAAGCAGAGGCTGATCTTGTTCGCGTCCTCGGGCAGGTACAGCGTGCGGCTGATGACGATGAACCGCGTGCAGTTGTTTTCGGTATTCTGGACGCCGCGCTCGAGGATGGTCAGCCCGGCGGATTCCGCCGCCTCCTCGGAGCAGATGGCGGCCGCGTCCGGCTCCTTCGCGGCCTTGAACGCAGCCTCGGCGGTCGTCTCGCACGGGACGGGCGCGAGCGAGAGCGCCGCGATCCTCTGCGAGCACTGGGCGAGCGCCTGCGGATGCGAGTAGACGCGCACGGGCTTCGCGCCGGGAGCGGCGGCCAGGCAGTGGTGTACGCCGAGCGTCACCGCGCCCACAATATAATAGCGGAAGCGCAGGATGAGGTCGTACACCTCGCCGACGGAGCCCGCCGACGAGTTCTCGACCGGCATCACGCCGAACTCCGCGTCCCCGGCCTCGACGGCGCGGAAAATCTCCGCGAACGAGTTATAGGTGACGGGCGTGCTTTCCGGGAACAGAGTCCGCGCCGCCGTATGCGAGAACGAGCCCGGCCTGCCGAAGGTGGCGATGCGCTCCGTCTTTTCGGGCGGCAGCGCGGCGGAGGCGACAAGGGCGCGCAGCTCCGCGCCGGAATCGAGCAGGCTGTGCTGCAGCGCGCGGCTGACCTCCATCAGCGTGGAGTAGAGCACGCGGGCCGCGCCGCCGTATTCCCCGGCGCTCGCCTCCACCCGGTCGAGGATAGCCTTCTCGCGCTCCGCGTTGAGCACCGGGAGACCGGCCTCCTTCTTGACAGCCGCGACCTCCTTCGCACAGTCCATCCGCGCCTGAAACAGCGGCAGCAGCTGGGAGTCGATCGCGTCGATTTTCCTTCTGATTTCCTCAAGCGTCATGTTCGTTTCCCTCCATCGTCAGCGCGTTGTTCAGCAGAAGCAGCTCGAGCGCGGCCACGGCGGCGGCGCTCTCCGCGACGGGCGCGGCGCGCGGAACAATGCACGGGTCGTGCCGTCCGTGCACCTCGAGTTCCGTCACGCGCCGCCCGGCGAGGTCGACGCTCTGCTGCGGCTGCGAGATGGAGGGAGTGGGCTTGACGGCGATGCGGAAGACGAGCGGCATCCCGGACGTGATTCCGCCGAGAATTCCGCCCGCGTGATTCGAGACGGTGCGGATTTCGCCGCTCTCCGCGACGGTGAACGGGTCGTTGTTTTCGCTGCCGCGCAGCGACGCCGCGCCGAAGCCCTCGCCGAACTCCACGCCCTTGACGGCGGGAATCCCGAAGAGGATCGAGGAGAAAAGCGACTCCACGCCGCCGAACAGCGGCCCGCCGAGCCCGGCGGGCAGTCCCGTCACGGCGACCTCGACGACGCCGCCCACGCTGTCGCGCGCCATCCGCGCGTCCTCGATGACGGCGCGCATCTGCGCTTCGACGCCGTCGCCGATCGTCGGGAAGTACGTCTCCGAGAGGCGGTGCAGCAGCTCGTCCGGAATGTCGGGGGAGGGCAGCGGCAGATCCCGCGCCGGCCCGACGGACGCCACATGGCTTCCGATCCGGATGCTGCGCCGCTCGAGAATCTGGCGGCAGACGGCCCCGGCGGCGCACAGGCAGGACGTCAGCCTGCCGGAGAAGTGGCCGCCGCCGCGCACATCGTTGCAGCCGCGGTACTTGACGTACGCCGCGTAATCGGAGTGGCCGGGGCGCGGGGCCTGCATCACGTTCGCGTAGTCGCCTGAGCGCGTGTTCGTGTTGCGGATAACGATGCACAGCGGCGCGCCCGTCGTGCGCCCGCCGAGCAGTCCGCTGAGGAACTCCGGCTCGTCGGCCTCTTTCCGCGGCGTCGAGCTCTTGTCTCGCCCCGGCGCGCGCCGGGACATCTGCAGACGAAGCGCGTCCATGTCGACGGCTTCCCCGGCGGGCAGTCCGTCTATCACCACGCCGACGGCGGGGCCGTGGCTCTCCCCGAAGATGGATATTCTGAGGTTAGTCCCCCAGACCGATGCTGCTGCCATGTGCAACCCCTCCCAATGCCGTATAGTCGTGGAAAAAGCCGGGATAGCTCTTGCGGATGCTCCCGGCGTCCGTGACGGTGCACGGCCCTGCCGCGCGCAGGGCGGCCACCGCGAGCGACATCACGACGCGGTGATCGTTCGCTCCCTCGGCCTCGCCGCCGCGCAGGGACGGCGTCCCCCGGAGGACAAGTCCGTCCGCCGTCTCGCGGACGTCCGCGCCGAACGCCGAGAGCCCGCGCGCCATCGCGGCGAGCCGGTCGCTCTCCTTGAGGCGCAGCCGCTCCGCGTGAAAAATCACGGTATCCCCCTCCGCGAGGGAGAACGCCGCCGCGAGGATCGGCACGAGGTCGGGGATCTGCGAGGCGTCCACGCCGATTCCGTGCCACGCGTCCGCCGTGCAGCGCAGGCCGTCCGCCTCCCAGGTGAGGCGCGCCCCGCCCTGCGCGAGCAGCTCCGCGATCGCCTTGTCGCCCTGCAGGGAGTCGCGGCGCACGCCCGTGACGAGCACGTCCCCGCCGAGCGCGCCCGCCGCGAGGAAGAACGCGGCCTGCGACCAGTCGCCCTCCACCGTGTACCGGCGGGGCGAGTACCGCTGGTTTCCCGGAATCCGCCAGCCGCCCTCTGTGCGCGTGACGGCGACGCCGAAGTCCGCCATGGCCTGCACCGTCATTTCCACATAGGCGGCGCTCTCAAGCGGCGTTGTGAGCACAATCTCGCTGTCTCCGGAAAGAAGCGGCAGGGCGAACAGAAGGCCGGTGATGAACTGCGAGCTGACGTTCCCGGGAAGCGCGAAGACGCCCGGCGTGAGCCGCCCTTCGATCGAGAACGGCAGCCCGCCCTCCGTGCGGCAGCGGACGCCGTGCTGCGGCAGGAGCTCCGCGTAAAGGCCGATCGGCCTGCCCGGCAGGCGTCCGCGCCCCGTGAAGACGGCGGGGACGCCGAGCGCGGCGGCAATCGGAATCAGGAAGCGCAGCGTCGAGCCGCTTTCGCAGCAGTCGAGCGTGACGGCGCCCTCCGGCCTTACGCCGCGCCGGAGCGTGCAGACGCCGTTTTCCGAAACCGTCTCCGCGCCGAGCGCGCGCACGGCCCCAAGCGTCGCGCGGATGTCGTCCGAGAGGTCGAGGGGGGAGAGGACGCTCGCCTCCTCCCGCGGCGCGAAGATTGCCGCGAGGGCCGCGCAGAGGATGGCGCGGTGCGCCGCGCTCTTCGACGGCGGGGCGGCCACCGTCCCGCGCAGACGGCCCGGCTCGAGCGTCACGCTGCACGCGCTCATCGGGCTTCCTCCGCGAGCGCTTCGCGGCACAGCGCGGCGAATTCGGCGCGCGGCAGGCGGTGGACGAAGCTCTCGCCGACGGCGCGCAGCAGCACAATCCGCAGGTCGCCGCCGAGGCCCTTCTTGTCAAGCGCCGTCGCGCGGAGCACCTCGTCGAGCGAGGCGTCGTCGGAAACGGGGAGATGGTATTTCCGCAGGACTTCGGCGATCGCGTCCGCCGTGCCCGCCTCCGTCAATCCCATGTGTTCGCCGAGGCGGGCGATGAGCACCATGCCGATCCCGACGGCCGCGCCGTGCGTCAGCCCCGTGTAGCCGTGCGCCTTCTCGAGCGCGTGGCCGAGCGTGTGGCCGAAGTTGAGGACGAGGCGTTCGCCCGTATCGAACTCGTCGTGCTCGACGATGACGCGCTTGCAGTCGACGCAGTCATAGAGGATCGATTCCATCAGCGGCGCGAGGTCGTCCGCGCCGCGCAGCGTCTCAAAGAGGGCGCGGCTGCGGATGCAGCCGTACTTGATGACCTCGCCCATGCCGTCCGCAAAGAAGAGCGGCGGCAGCGTCTCGAGCGTGTCGGGGTCGATGAGGACGAGGGCGGGCTGATGGAACGCGCCCGCCAGATTCTTCCCCTGCGGCAGGTCGACGGCCGTCTTCCCGCCGACGGAGGAGTCCACCTGCGCGAGCAGCGAGGTCGGTACCTGCACAAATCGGACGCCGCGCAGATAGCACGCCGCGGCGAAGCCCGCCATGTCGCCGGTCACGCCGCCGCCGAGGGCGACGAGAAAATCGCTGCGCGTGAGGCCGCGCTCCGCGAGGAAGCCGAGCATCTGCGCGACAGTCGAGAGCTGCTTGCTCGCCTCCCCGGCGGGGAAGACGAAGAAATCCGGCTGAAAGCCCTCCCCGCGCAGCGAGGCGAGAGCGCGCTCCCCGTAGAGCGGGAAGACGTTGCTGTCGCTGATGACGGCAGCCTTTGCGCCGGCCGGGAAAAGCGCGGCGCAGCGCGCGCCGAGCGAATCGAGACAGCCGCGTTCGATGAAAATCTCATATGGTTTTGAGGTTTTGACGTTGAGCTGCATGGTGCAGGCCTCTCTTTCCTTATTATATAGGACGCCTCATTCTCCGAGAGACTCCTTGACAAGCCGCCCCTGCCGCAGGAGCTCGGAGAGACGCGCCGCGTCCCCGTCCCGGACGGCGTCGCGCACCGCGGAGAGGTTGGCGATGAGCGTGTCGAGCTCGTCGGTCAGCGGCCCCGAGTTGCTCAGAAAGAGCTCCGTCCAGAGCGTCTCGTTGATGTTCGCCACGCGCGAGACGTCGCGGTAGCTGCCCGCCGAAAAGCCCTTGTGGCCGGGACACTGCGGGCTGAGCACATAGGCGCACGCGAGGGCGTGCGGCACCTGGCTCGTGAAGGCGATCATGCGGTCGTGCTCCTCCGGCGTCGTCACGACGCAGCGGCCGAAGCCGAGCGCCTCCGCCGTGCGCCTGAGCAGGGCGACGTCCTCGTCGGACGCGCCGCACGGCGTGATGAGATAGCTCGCGCCGCGGAACAGCGACGCCTCGCTCGCCGCGAAGCCGACCTTCTCGCGACCCGCCATCGGGTGGCTGCCCGCGAAGCGGAATCCGAATTCCCTCGCGAGGGCGGAAAGCTCCGCGCAGACCTGCGTCTTGATGCCGCACACGTCCGTCACAAGGCAGGAGCGCGGGATCTGCGCCCCGTGCTCGCGCGCGAAATCGACGGCGGCCTTCGGATAGAGCGCGAGGATGAGCAGGTCGAGGCGCCGGAGATCGTCGTCACTGCCAACGCGATCGATTGCCCCGCAGGCGAGCGCCGCCTCTGTGACCTCGGGATTGCTGTCAAAGCCAATCACCTCGCAGTTCGTGTACTCGCGGAAGGCCTTCGCCATCGAGCCGCCGATGAGGCCGAGGCCGACAATCCCGACGCGAAGGGAGAGCTCCTCCTCCATGACTCAGCCCTCCGCGTGCAGCAGCGAGGCTGCCTGGAAGACGCGCCGGGCCACACGGTCGAACTGGTCGGGCGTCAGCGACTGCGCGCCGTCGGAGAGGGCCTTCGCCGGGTTGTTGTGCACCTCGATGATGAGGCCGTCCGCCCCCGCCGCGACGGCGGCCATCGCGAGCGGCTCGACGAGCCAGGCGATGCCGGAGGCGTGGCTCGGGTCGACGACGACCGGCAGGTGCGACAGGCGCTTCAAAATCGGCACGGCGGAGATGTCGAGCGTGTTGCGCGTGTACGTCTCGTAGGTGCGGATGCCGCGCTCGCAGAGAATGACCTGCTCGTTGCCGCCCGCCATGATGTACTCAGCGCTCATGAGCAGCTCCTCGATCGTGCTCGAGAGGCCGCGCTTGAGGAGGATGGGCTTTCTGATCTTGCCGAGCTCCTTGAGCAGCTCGAAGTTCTGCATATTCCGCGCGCCGACCTGGATGATGTCGACGTCCTCGAACAGCGGCAGATGCGCCGCGCTCATGATCTCGGTGACGATCGGCAGGCCCGTCTTCTTTCTCGCCTCGCGGAGCAGCTCGATGCCCTCCGCCTTCAGACCCTGGAACGCGTAGGGGGAGGTGCGGGGCTTGAACGCGCCGCCGCGCAGGAACTGCGCGCCCGCCGCCTTGACGCGGTCCGCGACCTCGCAGATCTGCTCCTCCGTCTCGACGGAGCACGGCCCGGCGATGATGGAGAGAGAGCCGCCGCCGATCCTCTGTCCGCCCGGCAGCTCGATGACGGTGTCGTCGGGATGGAACTTGCGGTTCGCCTTCTTGTAAGGCTCCTGGACGCGCTTGACGCTCTCCACGAAGTCCTGCGCGGCGATGTAATCGATGTCGATGACCGACGTGTCGCCGATGAGGCCGAGCACAGTGCTCTGCGTCCCGACCCAGGTGTTGACCTTGACGTTGTAGTCGTGGGTCAGGCCGTCGGTGAAATGCTTGAGCTGTTCCACGGTGCAGTTTGGCTTTAATACGATGATCATGGGAAAGTCCTCCTTTTTTTCTGTGCAGTCTCCGGCGCAGGGCAACAAAAAACGGCGGAGCCGTTTCCAGCTCCGCCGTCGATGCGTCGTCAGATCCCGGCCCGCCCGATATCCGGGACGGGGCAGGGGCTTGGTTTACAAGCCCGCTCGTCTGCCGCGCGGCATGGAGTTTCCACAGCTTTCAGCGCACGCACAAAAATCCCGCGCCATAAAATAGCGGGGATAGCCAAAGCCGGTAAATCGTGCGGTGAAAATGGCGTTCATGGATAAGCTCCTGTTCCGCGGCTTTTGAGAAAGCCTTGCGTTTGAAATCGTTCTTATCATACCCTGCTTTTTTCCGTTTGTCAACCGGAAATTTCGCGGATTTCTCATTTTTTGCAGGAAAATATTGATTTCCTGCAAAAACATCGAAACGGTCAGCCGCCCTCCCCGAGCGCCGCGAGAATGCTCCGCACGACCTCCGCCGGAGCAGCCCCCGCGTCGACGGCAAAATCGGCGGCGCTCCGGTAGAGCGGAAGACGCTGCCCAAGCAGCTCCTCAATGACGGCGTTCCGGTTCGGCTTCTGCAGCAGCGGACGAGCCGTGTCGTTCGCGAGCCGCCGCTGCAGCTCCGCGAGCGGGACGTCGAGCAGGACGATGACGCCCGTCCGGCGCAGGAGCTCGGCGTTCTCCCGCCGGACGAGCGTCCCGCCGCCGGACGCTATCACGAGCCCGCTTTTGCGGGAGAGCGCTTCGCACGCCTCGCGCTCCAGCGCCCGAAAGCGCGCCTCGCCGTCCTCGGCGAAGATCGCCGAGACGCTTTTTCCGACGCTCTTTTCGATATAGGAATCCATGTCGACGAAGCTTCTGCCGCTTTTTCCTGCAAACAGGGAGCCTACGGTGCTCTTGCCGCAGCCCATGAAGCCGCACAGGACGATGTTCCGCTTTCCGCTCATTTGGATTCCCCCTTGAACCGGCGGTTCATCTCGGCCACGGCGTCCGCGCTCAGGGCGAGGAGCGCCTCCCTGCCGCACGCGGGCAGACCCCAGAGCTCCTGCGCCTTCGCGGCCTGGCCGCACAGCATCCCGATGCCGTGCACCGCCGTCTTCCCGAGGCGCTTTGCCGTCCGCAGCAGGACGGTCTCGTCCGGGTTGTACACCGCGTCGAAGACGGCCCCGCAGCGCTCCACGACGTCCGCGGAGACGGGGCAGCCCTCCGTGTGCGGGTGCATCCCGACGGGCGTTCCGTTCACGAGGAGGGTGTAGCGGCTCGCCCTGTCCGCCTCGAGCGCTTCAAACGTCTCCACCGCGACGCGGCAGGAGAGGCCCTTCGCCTCCGCGATGGCGCGCAGATCGGCGGCAAGCGGCTCGGCGCGCGCCGGATTGCGCGCGGCGATGGTGACGGACGAGGCTCCCGCGAGGAGGGCCGTCCCGCCCATCGCGCGCGACGCCCCGCCGCTGCCGAGCAGCAGGACGTCTCCCGGCTCCGTCACGCCCGCGGCCGCGAGGGCGAAGAGAAAGCCGTCGCCGTCGGTGGTATGGCCGTACAGCTTCCCGTTTTCGTTTTTGACGGTGTTGACGGAGCCGAAAAATCTCGCCTTCTCGTCGATTCCGTCGAGCAGCGGGATGACGGCCTCCTTGTACGGGATGGTGATGTTGAAGCCGTCGTACGCCCGCAGCCGCTCGACAGCGCGCGGCAGCTCCTCGCGCGGGAACTCCATGAGCTCGTAGGAGGCGTCCGTCCCGGAGAAGGAAAACAGCCGCTCGTGCAGGAAGGGGGACATGGAGTGCCCCAGCGGGCAGCCGATCAGAGCAAATTGTTTTCTGTACATTTTTCCGGCGTCCTTTCGTGAAAATGTGAAAAAATGATGAGAAGAAAAACGTTTTCCTAAAAAAATGATTGACAAAGGCGCAGTTTGCTAATAATATGTGGTTAGGCAAGGTGGGGCGGCCAGCCGCCGTCACGCCTCGTATTGTATCACATACGTCCGGCGTTTGTCCACCCCGCGCGGCGCATGGACGCGTGCCTGGCGTCTCTGATTCTGATGATGAAGGAGGGAAAACGTATGGTTCTGGAAAAGGTGAAGAAGATTCTGAGCGACCAATTCGATGTGGAAGAGGATTCCATCACTCCCGACACCATGATCGAAGGCGATCTGGGCGCGGATTCTCTTGACGTTGTCGATCTGCTCATGTCGATCGAGGACGAGTTCGAGCTCGAGATTCCCGATGAGGAGACGGATAAGATCAAGTCCGTCGGCGATCTGGTTCAGTACATCGAGGATCACACCTGATTTGTATGAAACCCTATTCCCCGCCGGGATCGGCGGGGATTTTTTTCGGAATTTTTTGGCTTGCAATGGGCAAAGCTTTCCTATATAATTAAAGGTGCTTTTCCCGCGGTTCGGTTCATCCGCGGGGTTTTCTTGAAGCCGCGCGTCCGGCCGCTCCGGGGCGCCATGCGAAAATGTAGGTCCAGGCAATACGGGGGGAACGCTTCCCCGAAACAGATTTCGGGCGGATAGAAAAAAGAAAAGGAGAGAAAAACACTTGCTGAGCGAATTTTCATTTCTGATCGACGGGTTCCGGAATGTCACCTGGCAGATGGTGCTCATGTGGGCGATCGGCGGACTGCTCATCTGGCTGGCAGTGAAAAAGGACTTTGAACCGACCCTTCTGCTGCCCATGGGCTTCGGCGCGATCCTCGTCAACCTCCCGCTTTCCGGCGTGGTGGGCGAGCACGGCATCATCACCTGGCTGTTTGAAAAGGGAATCAACGTCTATGAGGTCTTCCCGCTTGTGCTGTTCATCGGCATCGGCGCGATGATCGATTTCGGCCCCCTGCTCTCGAACCCGCGGATGCTTCTCTTCGGCGGAGCGGCGCAGTTCGGTATTTTCCTCACGGTCGTCCTTGCCGTCCTTCTCGGCTTCGATATGAACGACGCGATGAGCGCCGGCATCATCGGCGCGGCGGACGGCCCGACCTCCATCATGGTTTCCCAGAAGCTTTCGAGCAACTATCAGGGCGCCATTGCGGTGGCGGCGTACTCGTACATGGCCCTCGTGCCGGTCATCCAGCCGCTGTGCATCCGTCTCGTGACCACGAAGAAGGAGCGCATGATCCGGATGCCCTACAACCCCGCGAAGGTCAGCAAGACGACCCGCATCCTGTTCCCGATCATCGTCACCATCATCGCCGGCTTCATCGCCCCCGATTCCGTGGCGCTCGTCGGGTTCCTGATGTTCGGCAACCTGATCCGCGAGAGCGGCTGCCTCGAGAGCCTGTCGCAGACGGCGCAGGGCCCGCTCGCGAACCTCATCACCATCTTCCTCGGCATCACGATTTCCTATCAGATGCGCGCGGAGGTCTTCGTGACGTGGGGCACGATCGTCGTCATGGCGCTCGGTCTCTTCGCCTTCGTTTTTGACACCATCGGCGGCGTGCTGTTTGCCAAGCTGCTCAACATCTTCCTGCCGAAGGACAGGAAGATCAACCCGATGGTCGGCGGCGCGGGCATTTCCGCGTTCCCGATGTCCGCCCGCGTCATTCAGAAGATGGCGCTCAAGGAGGACAACCAGAACCACCTGCTCATGCACGCGGTCGGCGCGAACGTCGCCGGTCAGATTGGTTCCGTCGTGGCCGGCGGCATCATTCTCTCGCTGGCTCCGCAGTTCCTGGGGATGTAAGGAAAGGATTGGTGGAATAGTATGCTGAACAATCTCATTTTTACGGCCGCCGTCCTCTTTCAGAGCGTGCTCGGGGACGTGACGGACAAGGAAGTCTTTGATTCCCTGAAGCTCATGGGCTTCGGTATGCTCGGCATCCTGATCGTGATGGTGCTCATCTGGATCGTGATCGCCGTGCTCAACCGCGTTTTCTCCGGGAAGAACGAGGAGAAATAACAACGGAATCCGGCCCCGCGGCCGGAGAATATAGAACAAGAGGAGAGACTCTCATGGCTGAACAGAAAAAAATGGTCGAAGCCATCACTCCCATGGAGGAGGACTTCGCCCAGTGGTACACCGACATCGTCAAGAAAGCGGAGCTGATGGATTATTCCAGCGTGCGCGGCTGCATGGTCATCGAGCCGTACGGCTACGCCATCTGGGAGAACATCACGCATTTCCTCGACGCCCGCTTCAAGGAGCTGGGGCATGAGAATGTGTCGATGCCTCTGTTCATCCCGGAGAGCCTCCTGCAGAAGGAGAAGGATCACGTCGAGGGCTTCGCGCCCGAGGTGGCCTGGGTCACGATGGGCGGCTCCGAGAAGCTCGAGGAGCGCCTCTGCGTGCGCCCGACCTCCGAGACGCTGTTCTGCGACCACTACGCCCGCGTGATCCATTCCTGGCGCGACCTGCCGAAGCTGTACAACCAGTGGTGCAGCGTCGTCCGCTGGGAGAAGACGACCCGTCCCTTCCTGCGCAGCGTGGAGTTCCACTGGCAGGAGGGCCACACCATGCATGAGACGGCCGAGGAGGCCATGCGGGAGACGGAGCAGATGCTCCGCGTCTACGCCGATTTCTGCGAGCAGCAGCTCGCCATCCCGGTGGTGAAGGGCCGCAAAACCGACAAGGAGAAGTTTGCCGGCGCGGAGGCCACCTACACCATCGAGGCCATGATGCACGACGGCAAGGCGCTGCAGAGCGGCACCAGCCACTATTTCGGCGACGGCTTCGCCCGCGCCTTTGACGTGACCTTCCAGGGCCGCGACAACAAGCCGCAGTATCCGCACCAGACCTCCTGGGGCATGAGCACCCGCATCATCGGCGGCATCATCATGACCCACGGCGACGACAACGGCCTCGTCCTGCCGCCCGCCGTCGCGCCGATTCAGGTCGTCGTCCTGCCGATCGCCCAGCACAAGCCGGGCGTCCTCGACAAGGCCGCCGAGCTGCGCGATCGCCTCAAGAAATCCTTCCGCGTCAAGCTCGACGACAGCGAGCAGAGCCCCGGCTGGAAGTTCGCCCAGTATGAGATGAAGGGCGTGCCGCTCCGCCTCGAGATCGGCCCGAAGGACATCGAGAAGAACCAGTGCGTGCTCGTCCGCCGCACCGACCGTGAGAAGATTTTCGTCTCCCTCGACAACCTCGAGGAGGCCATTCAGGAGCAGCTCTCCATCGTGCGCCAGCAGATGTTCGACAAGGCGCTCGCCCGCCGCGAGTCGATGACGTACGAGGTCCGCACGCTCGACGAGCTCATCGACATCGCCGCCAACAAGCCCGGCCTCATCAAGGCCATGTGGTGCGGCGACGAGGCCTGCGAGCAGAAGCTCAAGGACGACGCCGGCGTGTCCTCGCGCTGCATCCCCTTCGAGCAGGAGCACCTCTCCGACGTCTGCGTCTGCTGCGGGAAGCCTGCCAAGAGCATGGTGTACTGGGGCAAGGCGTATTAAGAAAGCGCCCACAGAAGTATTGCTTGCAAAACGCTCCGGCGGTCTGACCGCCGGAGCGTTTTTTTGCGCTTATTTTGCCTCCTCCTCGAAATACAGGCCCTCGAAAAACGACGCGAGGCGCTTCGCCTCCGCCTTCGTGAGGTTTTCCGGCACCTCGAAGCGCACGCTGAAATCACGGCGCAGCGGATAGCTGACGGCGATCGTCTTGTGCGCCTCCCTGGCCGGGTTTTCCTCGCCGCGCGCGAGCGCCTCGATCTCGGGCAGGTGCTTCGTCAGATCCGCCGCCGTGCGCTGGGATTTGAGAGACATCCGCAGCTCCATCGAGAGCGCGCTGCGCGCCGTATTGCGCAGCCACGTCACGCGCCTCTGATGCGGATAGCCGTCGCCCCGTCTGCCCGGCTCGAAGAAATAGCCGCTCTCCACCCGGGCGAAGAAAATATCGTCCCCATCCGGGACGAGGAGAAGGTCGCCCTTCTGCATCCGGTTGACGAAAATGTCCACCGTCGCGTAGGAGTTCCCGAGCCGCGTCCCCGAGAGCAGGAACGGCCCCGCCTGCAGCTTCGCCTTGAGCGCCTCCCGCGTCAGCCCGCTCAGATCGCCGAGCTCCGCCCAGCCGATCGCGGTTATCTCGTCCCTGCGGAATTCTTCGAGTCTTTTTACGTTGTCGGGATGCGGACGCAGCAGCCATGCCTGTTTCATGCATATCTCTCCTTGTTATCATGATGATATATTGATTTCTATTGAAATACTATCACGAATTCATGTTGTTGTCAATATATATTGAAAATATATTGAATTTATTCTGCGGAATCCTCCTCCGCAAATTTTCCTTGTCTCTTTCCGGATTTATGATATAATGAATAACAACACAGATCGCCAGAAAATCAGCCGGGGAAAGAGAAAAACTGGCGATATTCTGCAAAATGGAGGAACCACTATGACGGTAAATGAGGTTGTCCGCATCCTGAACGCCACGGTTCTGGTAGAGGGAGACATGGAGACGGAGATCAAGACGGCCTGCGGCAGCGACATGATGAGCGACGTGCTCGCCTTTGTCAAGGATCAGGCGCTGCTTCTGACGGGCCTGTGCAATCCGCAGGTTATCCGCACGGCGGAGATGATGGATATGCGCTGCGTCGTCTTTGTCCGGGGCAAGGAGATCGACGAATCCATCAAGGATCTGGCCCGCACGCGCGATATCATCGTGCTCAAGACGGGCTACCGGATGTTTACCGCCTGCGGGCTGCTGTTCGCCGGAGGACTGCGCGGGGAGTGTGACGAGAAATGAGCACGCTGACGCTGCGCTATGAAGTGCCGGGAGACGACTTCACCCGGGCGGGCGAGGCCTCGAGCGACGTGAAGCGCAAGCTCAAGCAGCTTGGCTACAATCCCGAGGCGATCCGCAAGGTGGCAATCGCGATGTACGAGGGCGAGATCAATATGGTGATCCACGCCGGAGGCGGCGAGGCCACCGTCGACATCGATCCGAAGCAGGTCCGCATCGTCCTGACCGACCACGGCCCCGGCATCCCGGACGTGGGGAAGGCGATGCAGGAGGGCTGGAGCACCGCGCCGGATAACGTGCGCAATCTCGGCTTCGGCGCAGGCATGGGCCTGCCGAACATGAAAAAATATACCGACGAGCTCCGCATCGACACGAAGGTGGGAGAGGGGACGACCCTCTATATGACTGTCTTTGCCTGAGGAGCCGCAGGGGAGGGGAATCCTCATTGGAAGGCTTTTTTCATTCCGTAACGCTTGACAGCTCCAAATGTATGGGCTGCACGAACTGCATCAAGCGCTGCCCGACGGAGGCGATCCGCGTGCGCGAGGGCAAGGCGTGCATCATCTCCGAGCGCTGCATCGACTGCGGCGAGTGCATCCGCGTCTGCCCGCACCACGCGAAGCGCGCCCAATACGATCCGCTGTCGGTGATCGACGGCTTTGCCTATAAAATCGCCCTGCCCGCGCCGACGCTGTACGGGCAGTTCAACAATCTGGACGACATCGACATCGTCCTCACCGGTCTCAAGCGGCTCGGCTTCGACGACGTGTTTGAGGTCTCGCGCGCCGCGGAGCTGGTGTCCGAGGCGACGCGCCGCCTCATGCGGGAGGGAAAGCTGCGATCTCCGATCATCAGCTCGGCGTGTCCCGCCGTCGTGCGGCTGATCCGCGTGCGCTTCCCCGATCTGTGCGATCACGTCCTGCCGCTCGCCTCCCCGATGGAGTTCGCCGCGCGGCTCGCGAAGGACGAGGCGCAGAAGAAGACGGGTCTGCCGCGCGAGCGGATCGGCGCGTTCTTTTTGACGCCCTGCCCGGCCAAGGTGACGGATGTCCGCGCGCCGCTGACCTTCGAGCGCTCCGAGGTCGACGGGGCGATCGCCATCAGCGAGATTTTCCCGAAGCTGACGGAGAAGATGGAACACCTCGACAAGACGGAGCCGCTGCAAAGCTCCGGCGTGATCGGCGTGAGCTGGGCCTCGAGCGGCGGCGAGAGCGCCGCCCTGCTCAACGACAAATACCTTGCCGCCGACGGCATCGAGAATGTGATCCGCGTCCTGGAGGAGCTGGAGGACGACCGCATCCGCGAGCTGGATTTTATTGAGCTCAACGCGTGCGCCGGCGGCTGCGTCGGCGGCGTTCTCTCGGTGGAGAACGCCTACGTCGCGAAGGCGAGACTGCAGCGCCTGCGGCGGTATCTGCCCGTCTCGCGCAACCATCTCGCGAGCGAAGTGCCGGGCAAGCTGCGCTGGGAGTCGGAGCTTGAGTACGCGCCCGTGCTCAAGCTTTCGGACGATATGGAGCGCGCTCTGCAGATGATGTCCGATATCGATCGCATCTGCGAGGGCTTCCCCGGCCTCGACTGCGGCTCGTGCGGCGCGCCGTCTTGCCGCGCGCTCGCGGAGGATGTCGTCCGCGGCGAGGCGCAGGAGAGCGACTGCATTTTCGTGCTGCGCGAGCGTATTCGCTCGATGGCGGACGCGCTCGGCGCGATCGGCGGTCATGCGTGCGGGGAAGAAGGAAGGGGGAAGGACAGATGACAATTCGTGAACTGGCGGACGGCCTTCGCGCCGAAATCCTTGTCGAGGGCGACCTCACGCGCGAGGCGGAGACCGGCTACGTCGGCGACCTGCTCAGCTGGGTGATGGCGCGCCTGCCCGAGGGCGCGGCCTGGATGACCGTCATGGGTAACCTCAACGCCGTCGCCGTCTGCTCGCTGAAGGACGGCGCGTGCATCATCCTCACGGAGAACGCCGCGCTCGACGAGGACGCCCGCCGCCGCGCGGGGATGGAGGATATTCCCGTCCTGCGCGTCGAGGACGGCGCGTACCGGACGGCGCTGCGTGTCGCGGCGCTTTTGGGAGAGACGGCGTGAGAGTTTTCTGCGATCTCCATCTGCACTCATGCCTCTCGCCGTGCGGCAGCGACGACATGACGCCGAACAACCTCGTTAATATGGCGGCGCTTCTCGGCTTCCAGCTGATTGCCGTTACCGATCACAACACCTGCGGCAACGCCGGAGCGGCCATGGAGGCCGGCCGCGCCGCAGGTCTTGTCGTTGTACCAGGCATGGAGCTGTGCACCGCCGAGGAGGCGCACGTCGTGTGCCTGTTCCCGGAGCTCGAGGCCGCCCGGGAATTTGAAAAGCTCGTCGTGCGAAACAGCCCTCCGCTCAAAAACCGCCCGGAGATTTTCGGGCGTCAGCTTCTTCTGAACGCCGGGGACGAGCCGGTCGGCGAGGAGGAGCGGATGCTGCTTGCCTCGTCCTTTCTTTCGGCGGAGGACGCGGCCGCGCAGGCGCGCGCGCTCGGCGGCACAGCGTTTCCCGCGCACGTCGACCGCGACTCCTACAGCCTCATTGCGAGCCTCGGCGCTGTCCCGCCGGAGCCGGGCTTTTGCGCCGCGGAGATCAGCCCCGCGGGGGACGCCCGAGCCCTCCTGCGCGCCCATCCGGAGCTCGAAGGACTCGTCCTCCCCATGGATTCCGACGCGCACTATCTCGAAAATATGCTCGACCCGGTCTTCTGGCTCGACCTGCCGGACGTCTCGGCGCACTCTTTGATCGCCGTGCTTAACGGCGAGCTCCTCGTCCCCTGGTACCGCCCCGGCCGGACGTCGGACGGGAAAAATTGGGAGGCGCGCGAAATGCATGAAAATAGAATAGGTCATGAATAAAAATTATTTTATTTGACTGAATTTGATAAATTATTAACGACCACTCACAATGAAAAAAGGAATTATTTTCATGAAATTTTGAAGCAATTTACAAAATTATCACGAATTTTTTCAAATATAAGAAAAAATGAATCCTGCTGTTCTGAATGGGACAGCTTTTTTCAGACTCCACATTGTCATCAATTTAACAATCTACAGGGCTGAATTTGAGTATTTCTTACATAAAGTTCTGGATTTTACGAAACGGGTATGTTATACTGTACCATGTAAAATGAGTCGGAATGTGGCTGCTTCCCCTAAACGGCGCCGCGCTTCCGTTTTACGAAATTCGCAGTACCAACGCATTGCATGAATCAGGGAGGAAAAAGAATGCAGAAACGTATCAGCAACCTGCCCTTCAGCGGAACGCCGGAGCAGGAAGAAAAACTGAATGCGATTATTGCCCGTCACAAGGACGAGAAGGGCGCCATTATGCCCTGCCTTCAGGAAGCGCAGGAGGTCTACGGCTATCTTCCGGTGGAGGTGCAGACGATGATCGCCCGCGGCCTCGGCGTTTCGCTTGAGGAAGTGTTCGGCGTGTCGACCTTCTACTCGCAGTTCTCGCTCACGCCGAAGGGGCGGTACAACATTTCCGTCTGCCTCGGCACGGCGTGCTACGTCAAGGGCGCGGCAGCCGTCCTCGACGCCATCACGAAGAATCTCGGCATCCAGCCGGAGGAGTGCACGCCGGACGGGATGTTCTCGCTCACGGCCTGCCGCTGCATCGGCGCGTGCGGCCTCGCGCCCGTCATGACGGTGAACGACGAGGTTTACGGCCGTCTCGTTCCCGAGGAGATTGACGGCATCCTCGAGAAGTACAAGAACGGCGATGCGTGAACTGGCGCTGAACGTGATGGACGTCGCGCAGAACTCCATCTCCGCGGGGGCGTCGTTGATTACCCTGACGGTGGAGGAGGACCTTGCGGCGGACAGGCTCACGATAACGCTTGAGGACAACGGCTGCGGCATGACCGAGGAGCAGGTCCGAAGCGTGATCGATCCGTTCTACACCACCCGCACGACGCGTAAGGTCGGCCTGGGCGTGCCCCTCTTTAAAATGGAGGCGGAAATGACGGGAGGCAGCTTTTCGATTCGTTCCCAGAAGGGGAAGGGAACGGTTCTCTCGGCTGTGTTCGTCCCGTCGCACGTCGATATGATCCCTTTGGGGGACATTTCGGGCACGGTCCGCCTGCTCGTCACCTGCAACCCGACGCTTGATTTCGTTTTCCGGCGAACCCGGGACGGCAGGGAATTCACCATGGATACGCGCGAGCTCCGGCAGATTCTCGGGGAGGACGTCCCCCTGAACGACCCGGAGGTCTCGGAATGGATCGCCGGATATTTGGAGGAACAGACCGCATTACTGAAGGAGGAAATGTAACAATGAAGTCTTTAGCTGAGCTTCAGGCCATCCGCGACAAGGCCCGCGCGCAGGTCGGACTGCGCGCCGAAAGCGGAGCGTCCGTCCGCGTGCAGGTCGGCATGGCCACCTGCGGGATCGCCGCCGGCGCCCGCCCGGTGCTCAACGCTTTTGTGGAGGAGGTCGCCAAGCGCGGCCTGCAGGATATCATGGTCACGCAGACGGGATGCATCGGCATCTGCCAGTATGAGCCCGTCGTCGAGGTGATCGAAGGGGAAAAGAAAACCACCTATGTCAAAATGACCGCCGAAAAGGCCGTCCGCGTTGTGAACGACCATCTCGTCAACGGCAACGTGGTGACGGAGTACACCATCGGCTCGAACGCACAGTAAGGAGGCGGCTGTATTGTATCGTTCTAATGTACTCGTTTGCGGCGGTACCGGCTGTACCTCCTCGAACAGCGAGCTCATCATCGAGCGCCTGAAGGAAGAGATCCGGGCGCACGGCCTCGAGAAGGAGGTCAACGTCATCCGCACCGGCTGCTTCGGCCTGTGCGCGCTCGGCCCGATCATGGTTGTCTATCCCGAGGGCGCGTTCTACAGCATGGTCAAGCCCGACGACGTCCCCGAGATTGTCGAGGAGCACCTGCTCAAGGGCCGTATCGTCAAGCGCCTGCTCTATCAGGAGACGGTGGTCGACGACAACTCCGTCAAGTCGCTCAACGACACGACGTTCTACGGCAAGCAGAGAAGAATCGCGCTGCGCAACTGCGGCGTGATCAACCCTGAGAATATTGACGAATACATCGCCGTCGACGGCTATGCCGCCCTCGGCAAGGTGCTTACCGAGATGACGCCGCAGCAGGTCATCGATGTCATGAAGGCGTCCGGTCTGCGCGGACGCGGCGGCGCGGGCTTCCCGACCGGCGTAAAATGGGGCTTCGCGGCGGCGAATCAGGCGGATCAGAAGTACGTCTGCTGCAACGCCGACGAGGGCGACCCCGGCGCGTTCATGGACCGCTCCATCCTCGAGGGCGACCCGCACGTCGTGCTCGAGTCCATGGCCATCGCGGGCTACGCCATCGGTGCGTCCCAGGGATACATCTACGTCCGCGCGGAGTACCCGATCGCCGTCAAGCGCCTGCAGATCGCCATCGATCAGGCGCATGAGTACGGTCTGCTCGGCAACGACATCTTCGGCACGGGCTTCAACTTTGACATTCAGCTCCGCCTCGGCGCGGGCGCGTTCGTCTGCGGCGAGGAGACGGCGCTGATGACCTCCATCGAGGGCAAGCGCGGCGAGCCGCGGCCCCGTCCGCCGTTCCCGGCGCTCAAGGGTCTGTTCCAGAAGCCGACGATCCTCAACAACGTCGAGACCTGGGCGAACGTCACGCAGATTATCCTGAACGGCCCCGAGTGGTTCCGGTCGATCGGCACCGAGCGCTCCGCCGGTACGAAGGTCTTCGCCCTCGGCGGCAAGATCAAGCACACCGGCCTCGTCGAGGTCCCGATGGGCACCACCCTGCGCGAGATCGTCGAGGAGATCGGCGGCGGCGTGCCGAACGGCCATACCTTCAAGGCGGCCCAGACGGGCGGCCCCTCCGGCGGCTGCATCCCGGCGTCTGAGATGGACGTCAAGATCGACTACGACAACCTGATCGCCATCGGCGCGATGATGGGCTCCGGCGGCATGATCATCATGGACGACACCACCTGCATGGTGGATATCGCGAAGTTCTTCCTCGAGTTCACCGTCGACGAGTCCTGCGGCAAGTGTACGCCGTGCCGTGTCGGCACGCGCCGCCTGCTTGAGATCCTCAACAAGATCACGAGCGGCAACGGCACGCTCGAGGACATCGACCGTCTCGAGAAGCTCTGCTATTATCTCAAGGAGAACTCCCTGTGCGCGCTCGGCCAGACGGCCCCGAACCCGGTGCTCTCCACGCTCAAATATTTCCGCGACGAGTACATTGCCCATGTGACGGAGAAGCGCTGCCCCGCCGGCGTCTGCAAGGCGCTGACGAACTACGTCATCGATCCCGAGAAGTGCCGCGGCTGCACGCTCTGCGCCCGCAACTGCCCGGTCGGCGCCATTTCCGGCACTGTCAAGCATCCGCATGTGATCGACACCGAGAAGTGCATCAAGTGCGGCGCCTGCATGGAGAAATGTAAGTTCGGCGCGATTGCCAAGAGATAAGAAAGGAGCTGCCAGAGCAAATGAATATGGTTAACGTAAAAATCAACGGCATGCCCCTCTCGGTGCCGGCTGACTATACCATCCTGCAGGCCGCCAAGAGCGCCGGGATCGACATTCCGACGCTGTGCTACCTCAAGGATCTCAACGAGATCGGCGCGTGCCGTATGTGCGTCGTCGAGGTCAAGGGAGCCCGCTCCCTTGTCGCGTCCTGCGTCTATCCCGTCAACGAGGGCATGGAGGTCTACACCAACACGCCCAAGATCATCGAGTCCCGCAAGATGACGCTCGAGATGCTGCTGTCCGTCCACAACAAGTCGTGCCTCACCTGCAAGCGCAGCCAGAACTGCGAGCTGCAGGCGCTCTGCCAGGAGCTCGGCGTCGAGGATTCCACGAGCTTCGAGGGCGCGATGCCCGATTCCACCTACGACGACAGTACGCTGCACCTCGTCCGCGACAATTCCAAGTGCATCCTCTGCCGCCGCTGCGTCGCCGCGTGCGCGAACCAGCACGTCGCCGTCATCGGCCCGAACAGCCGCGGCTTCGATACCCATATCGGCTGTATGTTTGAGCAGCCGCTCGCGAACGTCGCGTGCGTCTCGTGCGGACAGTGCATCGTCGCCTGCCCGACGGGCGCACTCACGGAGAAGGATCAGTGCGCCGACGTTCTCGCCGCGCTCAGCGATCCCGAGAAGTACGTCGTCGTGCAGACGGCCCCGTCCATCCGCGCGACGCTCGGCGAGTGCTTCGGGATGCCCGTCGGCACGAACGTCGAGGGCAAGATGGTCGCCGCGCTGCGCCGCATCGGCTTCAAGAAGGTGTTCGACACCGACTTCGGCGCCGACCTCACCATCATGGAGGAGGCGCACGAGTTCCTCGGCCGCGTGCAGAACGGCGGCGTCCTGCCGATGATCACGTCCTGCTCGCCCGGCTGGATCAAGTTCTGCGAGCATTACTTCCCCGAGCTTCTGCCGAACGTGTCCTCCTGCAAGTCGCCCCAGCAGATGACGGGCGCGATGATCAAGTCCTGGTTCGCCGAGAAGGAGGGCATCGACCCGAAGAATATCGTCGTCGTCAGCATCATGCCGTGCACGGCGAAGAAGTTTGAGATTCACCGCGACGACATGGAGGGCGCCGGCGAGGGCATCCCGGACACCGACATCGTCCTCACGACGCGCGAGCTTGGCCGCCTGATCAAGCTCTGCCGCATCGATTTCACCGCCCTGCCCGACGAGCAGTTCGACCCGGCGATGGGCGAGTCCACCGGCGCGGCCGTCATCTTCGGCTCGACCGGCGGCGTGATGGAGGCCGCGCTCAGAACGGCCGCCGACGTCCTCGAGGGCCGCAGCGTCGAGAACATCGAGTACAAGGAGATCCGCGGCGGCGCGGGCATTAAGGAGGCCGTCTATAAGATCGCCGGCATGGACGTCAAGGTTGCCGTCGTCAGCGGTCTGAAGAACGCCAATGAGGTTCTCACGAAGGTGAAGAACGGCGAGGCGGACTACCACTTCATCGAGATCATGTGCTGCCCCGGCGGCTGCGTCAACGGCGGCGGCCAGCCGATTCAGCCGTCCGGCGTCCGCAACTTCACGGATCTGCGCGCCCTGCGCGCGCAGGCGCTCTATACGCAGGACGAGAATATGCCGCTGCGCAAGAGCCACGACAATCCGCTCATCAAGAAGGCTTACGAGGAATTCCTCGGCGAGCCCGGCAGCCACAAGGCGCACGAGCTTCTGCACACCACCTATGTGGCGCGCAGCAGATACTGATTTCCATTCTGTCCATAAGACCCGGCACGGTGCGAACCGTGCCGGGTTTTTGCGTTATTTCCCCCCTATTCACACCCAGTTTACGAACTTCTGTTATACTCTCTGTAATTCACCTGCAAAAGGAGGCTGCGGATGCGAAAATTTGTGTTTTGGGCGGGCGCGGCGATCTGCGCCGTGTACCTGCTGGCCGCCGTCCTGTTCGGTGTGTGGAGCCTCGGTACCTGGGTCGGACTCGCGGCGGGCGGCGTGCTGATCGCGGGCGCGCGCCTTTGGCCGCGGCTCCGGGCCGTCTGCGGGACGCGGGGCAGGCGCTGGATTCCGCCCGCGCTCCTCGCCGCCCTCGGCGCCGCCGTGCTCTATGCGCTCGTCCTTTTTGGCTGCATGGCCGCCGGAGCTGCGAACGCGCCTCCTCAGGCGGAGGGGACGGTCGTCGTCCTCGGCAGCAAGGTCAACGGCACGGTGCCGAGCGCCGACCTGCAGGCGCGCATCAACCGCGCCGCCGCCTATCTGCTCGAGCACCCGGAGCTTTCCGTCGTGGCCTCCGGCGGGCAGGGGGCGGGGGAGGAGATCTCGGAGGCGGAGGCCATCCGGGACGGCCTTGTCGCCCTCGGCGTCGACAGCGCGCGGATTTACCTCGAGGACGCGTCCTCCGACACCGAGGAGAACATCGCGTTTTCCAAAGCCGTGATGGAGGAAAACGGCCTCCCGGAGCCGATGCTGATCGTCACGGACGAGTACCATGAATTCCGCGCGAACACCCTCGCGTCGCGCGCCGGGATCACGTCGTACGCCGTCCCCGGGCAGACGCCGTTCTATCTCCTGCCGGCCTGCGCGGCGCGGGAGCTTCTCGCCCTGACGAAGCTGTTCGTCCTCGGCTGACTTCTCCCGCCGGAAGCCTTGTAAAGCGGGCCGCGCTATTGTATAATGAAAGGACAGCCCCGGACACGGGGCGCAGCGTCACGGGAAAGGTTGTGATACGGTGAGCAGAATCCTGCTGAAAAACATGAAGGTGTACGACCCCGCGTCCCGGCGGGACGGAGCGGTCTCCGATATTCTCATTGAGGACGGCGCCGTCCGTGCCGTCGGGCAGCGGATCGACGCGCGGGACGCCGAGACGATCGACGGCGAACGCCGCCTGTGCGCCGCGCCCGGTCTCGTCGATATGCACGTCCATTTGCGCGACCCCGGCTTCACGGCGAAGGAGGACATCCTCACCGGCTGCCGCGCCGCGGCGGCGGGCGGCGTGACGAGCCTTCTGTGTATGCCGAACACGAAGCCGGCGATCGATACGCCGGAGACGGTGCGGTACATTCTCGAGAAGGCGGAGAGCGCCGACGCCCGCGTCTATGTCGCCGCCGCCATCACGAAGGGGCTCGGCGACGCCACGGAGCTCTGCGACCTCGAAGCGCTGCGCGCGGCGGGAGCTTCCGCCTTCAGCAACGACGGGCGCCCCGTCGTCGATTCCCGCAAGATGGCAGAGGCGCTCCGCACCGCGGCGAAGCTCGGCGTCCCCGTCGTCTCCCACTGTGAGGATCTCTTCCTTTCGGCGGGCGGCCTGATGAACGAGGGAGCCGTCAGCCGCGCGCTCGGCGTGCCGGGCGTCCCGGCTGCGGCGGAGGACTGCGGCACAGCCCGCGAGATTGCGCTCGCCGCCGCGTACGGCGTGCCGGTGCACATCTGCCACGTCAGCACGAAGACGAGCGTCGCCCTGATCCGCGACGCGCGCCGCCGCGGCGTCCAGGTGACGGGCGAGACGGCTCCGCACTATTTCGCCCTGACGGACGAGGAGCTGCGGGATCGCGACGCGGACAAGCGCATGAGTCCGCCGCTTCGCACCGATGAGGATCGCCTCACGGTGATCGAGGCGCTGCGCGACGGCACGCTGCAGGCGATCGCGACCGACCACGCGCCGCATACGCCCGAGGAGAAGGCCGACTTCGCCAAAGCGCCGAATGGCAGCATCGGGATGGAGACGTCCCTCGCCGCCGGCATCACCTTCCTTGTGAAGCCCGGCCTCCTGACGATGTCGGAGCTCATCCGGCTGATGAGCACGTCCCCGGCGCGGCTGCTCGGGCTGCACGCCGGCACGCTGGCGGAGGGCTCCCCCGCCGACGTCGTCGTCTTTGACCCGGACGAGGTCTGGACGGTCGACCCGGACGCGCTGCACGGCAAGAGCCGGAACGCCGTCTTCAAGGGCAGGGAGCTTACGGGGCGCGTCAAGGCCACCGTCTGCCGCGGCCGCTTTGTCTGGCGCGAAGGAATCTGAGAAAAAAACAGAGAAGAATCTGATGGAGGGTATTTGGTATGTCTCTTGACAAGATGATTGAAAAAATTGCGGCTCTGCAGAACCCCACGGTCGCGGGCCTCGACCCGAAGCTCGACTACATCCCGCAGTACATTCGGTATCAGGCGTACGCGAAGTACGGCCAGACGCTCGAGGGCGCTGCCGAGGCCATTCTGCAGTACAACAAGGGCCTGATCGACGCCCTGTGCGGAATCGTCCCGGCGGTGAAGCCGCAGGCGGCGTACTATGAGATGTACGGCTGGCAGGGCGTCCGCACGCTGTGCGAGACGATCCGCTACGCGCGGGAAAAGGGAATGTACGTCATCCTCGACGGCAAGCGCAACGACATCGGCGCGACGATGGAGTCCTATGCCGCCGCCTGGCTCGGCCTGACGCAGATTGAGGGCAAGCTGGAATCCGCCTTCGGCGCGGACGCGCTGACGGTTAACGGGTATCTCGGCAGCGACGGCATCAACCCGCTGCTCAAGGTCTGCTCGGAGGGCGACAAGGGCATTTTCGTCCTCGTCAAGACGTCGAATCCTTCCTCCGGCGAGCTGCAGGATCGGGCGCTCGCGACGGGCGAGACCATCTACCGCGCGATGGGCGCGTCGTGCGAGGAGTGGGGCAAGTCCCTGCCCGGCAAATACGGCTACTCCGGCGTCGGCGCGGTCGTTGGTGCGACGTACCCGGCGCAGCTCGGCGAGCTGCGCGAAGCGATGCCCTACACCTTCTTCCTCGTGCCCGGCTACGGCGCGCAGGGCGGCGGCGCGAAGGACGTGGCTCCCGGCTTTGACAGGAACGGCCTCGGCGCGATTGTGAACGCCTCGCGCTCCATCCTCTGCGCGTGGAAGAAGACGAACGCCGCGCCGGAGGACTTCGCGAAGGCCGCCGCCGCGGAGGCCGTGCGGATGCGCGACGACATCATGAGCGAGGTCGGCGCGATCCGCCTGCCCGAGTGAGGTGCAAAGTGAAGCAATATGATGTGCGGCAGTGCCGCGTGATGCAGTTTGATCAGCTTACGGCGGACATTTACAGTGCCTGGGTCGACGCGGGGGAGCTTGCCCGCCTCGCGAAGCCCGGTCAGTTCGCGCAGATTTACGTTCCCGGCAAGACGCTGCGCCGCCCGATCTCCATCTGCGACGCGGAGGGGGATGCGCTGCGCTTTGTCTTTCAGATCCGCGGCGAGGGCACGGCTATCCTCGCCAACACCCGTGCCGGCGATTCCTGGGACGTCCTTGCCCCACTCGGCCATGGCTTTTCGCTCGGGGACACCGGGCGGAAGGTGTGCTTTGTCGGCGGCGGCATCGGCGTGCCGCCCCTCGTCGCTGCGGCGAAGGTCTTCGGCGCGAACGCCACGGTTGTGACGGGCTTCCGCAATCGGGACGCCGTCATCTTGCAGGACGACTTTGCGAAGAACGGCAACCGCGTCGTGCTTGCCACGGACGACGGCTCGGCGGGCTTCCACGGACTCGTGACGGAATGCCTCCCGGAGGACTGCGAGGCGATCTTCGCCTGCGGCCCGACCCCGATGCTCCGCGCCCTGACCGCCGAGGCGGAAAAGCGCGGCGTCGAGTGCCAGGTTTCGCTCGAGCAGCGGATGGCCTGCGGCATCGGCGCGTGCCTCGGCTGCGCCGTGAAGCTCAAGACCGAGGACGGCGGCTGGCGGCACGGCCACGTCTGCAAGGACGGCCCTGTTTTTGACGCGCGGATCGTCGCGTTTGACTGAGAGGAGGAGCGAACATGGCGGATCTCAAAGTAACCATCGCCGGCGTCGAGCTGGCCAACCCCCTGATCGCGGCCTCCGGCACCTTCGGCTTCGGCCATGAATACGCGGAGTTCTATCCGCTTTCGACGCTCGGCGGCATCTCCTGCAAGGGCATTACGCTCAAGGAGCGCCCCGGCAACCCGCCGCCGCGCATCGCGGAAACGCCCTCGGGGATGCTCAACGCCGTCGGTCTGCAGAATCCCGGCGTCGACCACTTCATCGAGCACGATCTGCCGTGGCTGCGGCAGCAGGGGACGGCGGTCATCGCGAACATCGCGGGCAATACGCCCGAGGACTACTGCGCGATGGCGGAGAAGCTCTCCGACACCGACGTCGACATGATTGAGATGAACATATCCTGCCCGAACGTCAAGCAGGGCGGCGTCCAGTTCGGCACCTCCTGCGCGGGCGTCGGCTCCATCACGGCTGCGGTGCGAAAATACTGCAAAAAGCCGCTGATGGTCAAGCTTTCCCCGAACGTCGCCGACATCGGCGAGATTGCCGCGGCGGCGGAGGCGTCCGGCGCGGACGCGATCTCTCTCATCAACACGCTGACGGGAATGCGCATCGACATCCGCACGCGCCGCCCGATCATCCGCAACAATACCGGCGGCCTGAGCGGCCCCGCCGTCTTCCCGGTCGCCGTGCGCATGGTGTGGCAGGCGTCCCAGCGGGTGAAGATCCCGGTCGTGGGCCTCGGCGGCATCGCGACGTGGCAGGACGCCGCCGAGATGCTGCTCGCCGGCGCTTCGGCGCTGCAGATCGGCACCGTCCTGTTCACCGACCCGTACGCCCCCGTCAAGATTCTCGACGGTCTGAACCGCTTTTTGGACGAGCAGGGGCTCGCCTCGGTCACGGAGCTGACCGGCGGCGTCCGCCCGTGGTGAGACAAAAGGAGGCTTTTTCGTTGGAAGAACAGTTTTATCTGCCTGTCCGCCTGCTCGGCGGGCGGGACGCCGTGCGGAGGAACGCGGCGCGCTTTGCCGCGCTCGGGAAGCGCTGCCTGCTTGTGACGGGCCGCTCCTCCGCGGAGAAGAGCGGTGCGCTCGCCGACGTGACGGCCGCCCTCGAGGAAAACGCGATTGCGTGGGAGGTCTTCTCCGGCATCGGGGAGAACCCGCGCCTTGACGACTGCGAGCGCGCGGCGGCGCAGGCGATTGCGTCCGGCGCGGAATTTGTCGTCGGCATCGGCGGCGGCTCGCCGATGGACGCCGCGAAGGCCGTGGCCGTGCTCGCCGCGAATCCCGGCATGGACGGCGCTTCGCTCTATTCCTCCGCGCCGAGAAAGCGCGCGCTCCCGCTTGTCCTCGTCGGCACGACGAGCGGCACGGGCAGCGAGGTCAGCGCCGTCTCCGTCCTCACGGACGCTTCGGGGCGCAAGCGCTCGATCAAGGGAGACGACCTGTACGCCGCCTTCGCGTTCGGCGACGCGAAATATACCTTCTCCATGAGCCGTAAGGAGACGATCTCCACCGGCCTTGACGCCTTCTGCCACGCGATGGAGGGCTACCTCTCCCCAAAATGCGGGGCCGTCTGCGGCGCGCTCGCGGAGTCGTGTCTGCCGTCCTTGTGGGAGGGGCTCGTCTCCCTGTATGAGGGGGCAGAGCTCACCGAATCGCTGCACGAGTCGCTCTACGACGGGTCGCTTGTGGCCGGCTTTGTCCTCAACGCCCTCGGCACGTCGTACCCGCACCCGCTCGGCTACATTCTGACGGAGCGGTACGGGATCCCGCACGGCCGCGCCTGCGCCGTGTTCGCGCCGTCGCTGCTCGCGCTCGCCCTTGACCGGGGCTGCGCGCGGGCGAAGCGCGTGACGGAGCTGCTCGGCGTCACGACCGAGCGCTTCTCCGAGGTCTTCCTCGCCCTCGCGGACTGCGGCGGCGTCTCCCTGACCGAGGAGGAGCTTCAGGCGCTGCGGGAGCGCCTCACCGGCGTCAAGAATTACGCGAACGTTCCCGGCGGCTTCGACGAGGTGCAGGCTCTGGCGCTCCTGCGCCGCCTGTTCGGCAGGAAGACGCGGCTGCTCCTCGTGCGGCACGCCGAGTCCGTCGGCAACGATATGGCCATTTTTCAGGGACACATTGACTGCGACGTGAGCGAGAACGGCAAAAAGCAGCTCGACCTGCTCAGCATCCGCCTGCGCAACGTGCGCCTCGACGCGATTGCCTCGAGCCCGCTGCTGCGCGCCGTGCGCTCCGCGGAGGCGATCAACCGCTTTCACCAGCTTCCCGTCGAGATCTATGACGATCTCATCGAGATCGACGGCGGCGACTACAACGGGACGCTGTGGAGCGAGCTGCCCGCGCGCTTCCCGGAGCAGAACGACAAGTGGTATCACGATCCGGCGAACTTCGAGGCTCCGCACGGCGACGCCATGCGCGAGGTCTACGAGCGGATTTGGCGCGGCCTTCTCGCCGTCGTCCGCGATCACCGCGGGCAGACGGTCTGCGTCGTCTCGCACGGCAGCGCGATCCGCTGCGCCGTCTGCCGGATGCTCTACGGCACGATCGACCGCCTCGGCGATACGCCGTGGTCGGACAACACGGGCTTCACGACCGTAGACTTTACGGACGACGATACGCCCTGTATCGTCAAGCTCAACGACGCGTCGCACCTCACGCCGGAGACGTCGTCGATGGCGAAGCAGGATTGGTGGAACGGATGAAGATTTTGGCAGTGGATCTCGGCAAGGCCCGTACCGGCCTCGCCGTCTGCGACGAGGGGGAGATTCTCGCGAGCCCCGTCGCCGTGATCGCGCAGTACAACCGCGAGAAGCTCGCACAGGCGATCGCGGAGAAGGCGCGGGAGCTCTCTGTAAAGGAGCTCGTTGTCGGCCTGCCGCGCAACATGGACGGCAGCGAGGGCGAGAGCGCCCAGGGCGCGCGGGAGTTCGCCGCCGTGCTCGGCGAGCTGACCGGATTGCCTGTCGCTCTGCGCGACGAACGGCTGACGACCGTCACGGCGCACGGCTATCTCAACGACACGAACACGCGCGGTAAAAAGCGCAAGGCGGTCGTCGACGCGGTCGCCGCCGTCGTGATACTGGAGGAATACCTCGCTTACCGCCGGCAGCGGCGGCAGGCGGCGCAATCAGAATAAAATCCCGCCGCGCGGCGGGAGGGGGGAGGATGATTCGTATGGCAACCGTTTTGCTCGGAAGAACGGGCATTGAGGTGGAGAAGAACGGCTTCGGCGCTCTGCCGGTGCAGCGCGTCCCGATCGGGGACGCCGTGCCCCTGCTGCGAAAGGCGTTTGACGGCGGCGTCCGCTACTTTGACACCGCCCGCGTCTACACCGACAGCGAGGAAAAGCTCGGCGCGGCGTTCGGGGACGGCCTGCGCGATAAGCTCTATCTCGCGACGAAGACGGCCTCGCAGACGGCGGAGGGCTTCTGGAAGGATCTCGAGACGAGCCTTCGCCTCCTGCGCACCGACTATCTCGACGTCTACCAGTTCCACAATCCGGCCTTCTGCCCGAAGCCGGGCGACGGCAGCGGCCTCTATGAGGCGATGCAGGAGGCCAAAAAGCAGGGAAAGATCCGCTTTATCGGCCTGACCAACCACCGCCTGCCCGTCGCGCGGGAGGCGGTCGAGTCCGGCCTGTACGACGTGCTGCAGTTCCCGTTCAGCTATCTCGCCGACGAGAAGGACGTCGCGCTCGTCCGCCTGTGCGCGGAGAAGAACGTCGGCTTCGTCGCCATGAAGGCGCTCTCCGGCGGCCTCATCACGAACTCCGCCGCGGCGTACGCCTATCTCGCGCGGTTTGAAAACGTGCTGCCGATCTGGGGCGTCCAGCGCGAGAGCGAGCTTGACGAGTTCCTCTCGTACATTGACAATCCCCCCGCGCTGACGCAAGAGCTCGACGCGGTGATTGCGCGCGACAGGAAGGAGCTCGCGGGCGACTTCTGCCGCGGCTGCGGCTACTGCCTGCCGTGTCCCGCCGGGATCGACATTCCGACGGCCGCGCGGATGTCGCTGCTGCTGCGCCGCTCGCCCGCCGCGGGTCATCTCACAAAGGAGTCGCAGGAGAAGATGCGGCGCATCGAGAACTGCATTCACTGCAACCACTGCGCCAACCACTGCCCCTACGGTCTCGACACGCCGCGCCTCCTCGCCGCGAACTACGAGGATTACAAGACGTTCCTCAAGTAAGCGTTCGGGAAAGGACCGGCGCGGAACCCCATCGCAATCATACAGAAGACAGAAAGAGGGCTCTCCCACAGCGGGAGAACCCTCTTTGCCGTTACAGGTTCGTATATCCCATCAGCGACTCGTCGACGGCGCGGGCGGCGGCTTCACCCTCCGCGATGGCCCATACGACGAGCGACTGGCCGCGCCGCATATCGCCCGCGGCGAAGACGCGCGGCACGTCCGTCAGATAGCCGCCGGGAGCGGTCTGCGCGCAGCCGCGCCCCGTGCGGGAGACGCCGAAGGTCTCGGCCGCGTACGCTTCGCAGCCCACAAAGCCCGCCGCGATGAGCACGAGGTCGGCGGGAACCTCCTCCTCGCTGCCCTCGACGGGAATCATGGCGAGCCGCCCTGTCTTTTCGTCCTTTTCGGGCCGCAGCGAGACGAGCACAGCGGCCCGGACACAGCCGTCCTCACCCATGAGGAACTCCTTCACCGTCGTCTGGTAGCGGCGCGGGTCGCTGCCGAACACGGCGGCGGCCTCCTCCTGGCCGTAGTCGGTCTTCTTGACGCGCGGCCACTCCGGCCACGGGTTCGAGGGCAGGCGCTCCTCGGGCGGCTCGGGCATCATTTCAAGCTGCAAGACGCTCGCCGCGCCGAGGCGCACCGACGTGCCGACGCAGTCGTTGCCCGTGTCGCCGCCGCCGATGACGAGGACGTGCTTTCCCTTGACCTCGTCCTCCGGCGTCTGCAAAAAGTCGCTGTCGAGAAGCGTCTTCGTCACATGGCCGAGGAAGTCGACTGCGAAGGAAATGCCCTTCGCCTCGCGGCCGGGGACGTTCAGATCGCGCGGCTGGGACGCGCCGCACGCGAGAATCACGCGGTCATACTGTCCGAGCAGCGCTTCGCCGGTGATATCCCGTCCCACGTCTGCGCCGCAGACGAACCGCACGCCCGATTGCTCCATCAGATGGATCCGGCGGTCGATGACGCTCTTTTCGAGCTTCATGTTCGGGATGCCGTACCGCAGCAGGCCGCCGGGCCGATCGCTGCGCTCGTACACCGTGACGCTGTGGCCGCGGCGGTTCAGGCAAAGCGCCGCCGCGAGACCGGCCGGCCCGCTGCCGACGACGGCGACGGTCTTTCCCGTGCGCACCGGCGGCGGATCGCCGGAGACGAGGCCGTTCGCAAACGCGTACTCAATCACGCGGCGCTCGTTCTCCTTCGTGGAGACGGGGCCGTCGTGGAGGCCGCAGGTGCACGCCGCCTCGCACAGGGCGGGGCAGACGCGCGAGGTGAATTCCGGCAGGCAGTGCGTCGCGCTCAGGCGGACGTACGCCTCCTTCCAGTTGCCGTGGTAGACGAGATCGTTCATCTCGGGAATCAGGTTGTGCAGCGGACAGCCCGAGGCCATGCCCGCGATCATCATGCCCGCCTGGCAGAACGGAACGCCGCAGTCCATGCAGCGCGCGGCCTGCCGCTGCTGCTCCTCGACGGGGAGGAGGGCGTGGAACTCATGAAAATGTTTGATGCGCTCGAGCGGCGGCGTCACGCGGCCGTCCCTGCGCTGAAATTCCAGAAATCCTGTCGCTTTTCCCATGGGTGTCTCCTCCTTCTCAAGAGCGGATGCTCGCGTAGAACGCTTCGATCTGGGCTTCCTCGCGGCTCATACCCTGTTCCTCGAACTGGGCGGAGAGCTGCGTGAGGCGCTTGTAGTCCTCGGGGATGATTTTCTTGAACTTCGGCAGGTAGCCCTCGAAGTCCTCGAGGATGCGCTTGCCCTTCGCGGAACCGGTGTGGCGGACGTGCGCCTCAATCAGGCGGCGCAGCTCCTCGCGGTCGGTCTTCGATTCCACCTTTTCCATGCTGACCATGCTCTTGTTCAGGTTGCGGTAGAGGGCGTTGTGCTCGTCAAGGACGTACGCCACGCCGCCGCTCATGCCCGCGGCGAAGTTTTTGCCCGTCGGGCCGAGGATGACGGCGCGTCCGCCCGTCATGTACTCGCAGCCGTGCTCGCCGACGCCCTCGACGACGGCGACGGCTCCGGAATTGCGCACGCAGAAGCGCTCGCCCGCGACGCCGTTGATGTACGCCTCGCCCGAGGTCGCGCCGTAGAGCGCGACGTTGCCGACGATGATGTTCTCCTCGGGGACGAAGCGCGCCGCCGGGGAGGGATGCACGATGAGCTTGCCGCCGGAGAGGCCCTTGCCGAAGTAGTCGTTGCTGTCGCCGCACAGGTCGAGCGTGAGGCCCTTCGGCAGGAACGCGCCGAAGCTCTGGCCGCCCGCGCCGGTGCAGGCCACCGTGACGGTGTCGTCCTCCATGCCCTCGGGATGGCGGCGGGTGATCTCCGCGCCGAGCAGCGTGCCGAAGGTGCGGTCGGTGTTCGTCAAAGCGACGCGGAAGGTGCGCTTCTTGCCGCCCGCGAGCGTGTCGAGGAGGCCCTTGTCGCGCAGCAGGACGGCCTCGTCCTTTGTCTTTTCCAGCTCGAAATCGTAGGCGCGCTCCGGCGAGAAGGTGACGTTCTGCGCGCTGCCGGGGCAGAGGATGCGGCTCAGATCGAGCCGCGCCGCCGCGCCGGAGAGATCGCTGCGCTGGCGGAGCAGGTCGGTGCGGCCGACCATCTCGTCCACGGTGCGCACGCCGAGCCGCGCCATGTACTCGCGCAGCTCCGCGGCGATGAAGCGCATGAAGTTCTCGACGTACTCGGGCTTGCCGCAGAAGCGCTTTCTGAGCTCCGGGTTCTGCGTCGCGATGCCCATCGGGCAGGTGTCGAGGTTGCACACACGCATCATCACGCAGCCGAGCGTCACCAGCGGGGCGGTGGCGAAGCCGAATTCCTCCGCGCCGAGCAGGGCGGCGACGGCGACGTCGCGGCCGCTCATCAGCTTGCCGTCCGTCTCGATGACGACGCGGTCGCGCAGGCCGTTCTGCAGAAGGGTCTGGTGCGTCTCGGCGAGGCCGAGCTCCCAGGGAAGGCCGGCGTCGTGGATGGAGCTCAGTGGGGCCGCGCCCGTGCCGCCGTCGTAGCCGGAGATGAGCACGACCTGCGCGCCCGCCTTCGCGACGCCCGCCGCCACGGTGCCGACGCCCGCCTCGGAGACGAGCTTGACGGAGATCCGCGCGTCCTTGTTCGCGTTCTTCAGATCGTAGATCAGCTGGGCCAGATCCTCAATCGAATAGATGTCGTGGTGCGGCGGGGGAGAGATGAGGCTCACGCCCGGGGTCGAGTGGCGCGTCTTCGCGATCCACGGATAGACCTTGCGCGCGGGCAGATGGCCGCCCTCGCCGGGCTTCGCGCCCTGCGCCATCTTGATCTGGATCTCCTTCGCGCTCACGAGGTAGCGGCTCGTCACGCCGAAGCGGCCGCTCGC
>CALWIH010000014.1 GCA_944380675.1 uncultured Clostridia bacterium
GGCAATTTCATCTTGCGGCGCGCGAAAAATGGCATTATAATAGAGAGCAAATGATCATAGGGGGATTTCGAAATATGAGACATCTGATCGATCCGCTCGACCTTTCCGTCGAAGAGATTGACGCGCTTCTCGCCCTCGCGGGGGACATCGCCGCCGACCGGACGCGCTACGCCTCCGTGTGCGCGGGGAAAAAGCTCGCGACGCTCTTCTACGAGCCGAGCACCCGCACGCGCCTGAGCTTTGAGGCCGCCATGCTGAATCTCGGCGGCAGCGTCCTCGGCTTCGCGACCGCGGATTCCAGCTCCGCGACGAAGGGCGAGAGCATCGCCGACACCATCCGCGTCATCTCCTGCTACGCCGACGTGTGCGCGATGCGCCACCCGAAGGAGGGCGCGCCGCTGCGGGCCGCGCGGTATTCCGGCATCCCGGTGATCAACGCCGGAGACGGCGGCCATCAGCACCCGACCCAGACCCTCACCGACCTCATGACCATCCTTCGCCGCAAGGGACGCCTCTCCAACCTCACCATCGGCCTGTGCGGCGACCTCAAGTTCGGCCGCACCGTCCACTCGCTCATCAAGTCGCTCGCGCGGTACGAGGGCATCCGCTTCGTGCTGATTTCGCCCGAGGAGCTGCGCGTCCCGGACTACGTCGTCAACGAGGTGCTCCGCCCGCAGAATATCCCCTATGAGGAGGTCACGAGCCTCGAGGAGTCCATGCCGAAGCTCGATATCCTCTACATGACCCGCGTCCAGCGCGAGCGCTTCTTCAACGAGGAGGATTACATCCGCCTGAAGGATACCTACATCCTCACCCCGGCGAAGATGGCCCTCGCGAAACCCGATATGGCCGTCCTCCACCCGCTGCCGCGCGTGAACGAGATCGCGCTCGAGGTCGACGACGACCCGCGCGCCGCCTACTTTGAGCAGGCGCAGAACGGCGTATACGTCCGCATGGCCCTGATCATGACGCTCCTCGGCCTCGCCGCCCCGGAGAGAAAGGAGAACGAAGGATGCTGAACATCGACAGCCTGCAGAACGGCATCGTCATCGACCATATCAAGGCCGGCGCGAGCATGACCATCTACGATCTGCTCAAGCTCGGCAAGCTCGACTGCTGCGTCGCCATCATCAAGAACGCCCGCAGCGCGAAGTACGGCAGGAAGGACATCATCAAGATCGACGGCGAGATCGACGTCGATCTCGATATGCTCGGCTTCCTCGACCCGAACATCACCGTCTGCACCATTCGCGACGGCAAGCTGGTCGAGAAAAAGAAGCTCGTCCTGCCGAAGAAGCTCGAGAACGTCATCAAATGCCGCAATCCGCGCTGCATCACGAGCGCGGAGGAGGGGATCGACCACATCTTCCTCCTCGGCGAGAACAAGCGCTACCGCTGCGCGTACTGCGAGCAGGAATACGAGCCGAAGCGCAGCTGACGCGCCCGGCGGAAAGGGGAATTTTGCCATGCTCGAATACCGGTTTGACGTCCAGCTCCTGATCGACGGGGAGGATCTCAACGAGGACGAGATCCACGACGCGATTCTCGCGAACATCCCCGGAGACTTCCTCTCCCCGGCATCGCCGGGGAGAGGGCTGAAACATCAATTTGCGGTTTGAATAACCTGAAATTGACATTTCAGCGGCTGAGCATGGGCTGGTTCCCTTTGCCGATACCATTCGGAGACGACGAGCTCATCAAGATCCATTTCCACACGAACGAGCCGTGGAGCGTCCTCCAATACTGCGCGTCGAAAGGCGACATCTTCGACGTCGTCGTGGAGAACATGGAGCGCCAGGAGCACGGGCTCAAGGGATAAGGCGCCGAAAGCAAAAAAGGCTCCCGATTTTGCGCTGCAAAATCGGGAGCCTGTTTCTTTTTCCTCTTTATTTTTTCTCCTCGCCGAAATAAATCCCGTACCACACGAGGAAGACATAGATCGTCCAGATCTTGCGGTTGTTGTCGCGCTTGCCCTGATAGTGCTCGTCAAGGAGATGGAGCAAAACATCGGTGTTGAAGAATTTCTGCGCCGTCTCGCTCCGGAAGGCGTCGCGGACAATGTGATAATATTTCTCCTCGCGCAGCCAGACGCGCGTCGGGACGGGGAAGCCGAGCTTCTTCTTCTGCGCCGTGGCCTCGGGGAGATGGCGCATCGCGGCCTTGCGCATCGCGTACTTCGTGTTTTCTTTATTGACGCGCAGGCGGCGCGGCAGCTTCGACGCGACAGCGAAGACCTCCTTGTCGAGGAACGGCACGCGCAGCTCGAGCGAGTTCGCCATGCTCATGCGGTCGGCCTTGAGCAGGATGTCGCCGACGAGCCAGACGTTGATGTCGAGGTACTGCATCTTTGTCACGTCGTCCATGCCCTGCACGCGGTCGTAAATCGGCTTCGTAAGCGTCTGCGGGCGGGTGCAGGGAAGGCCCTCGCGCAGGAGGCGGCGCTTCTCGTCCATCGTGAACATCGAGCAGTTGCCGATGAAGTTTTCCTCGATCGTCTGCGCGCCGCGGATGAGGAAGCTCTTGCCGCGGAAGTGGAACGGCAGCGCCTTCGCGACGGCGGCGGCGGCGCGGCGCAAAAACAGCGGCAGCCTCTGGTAGGAGGCGAGGTCGTCCGGCTCGTGGTAGATGTTGTATCCGCCGAAGAGCTCGTCCGCGCCCTCGCCGGAGAGGACGACCTTCACATACTCGCTCGCAATCTTCGAGACGAAGTAGAGCGCCACGCACGACGCGTCCGCGAGCGGCTGGTCCATGTGGTACTGCACCTTCGGGACGGCGTCCCAGTATTCCTCGGTGGAGATCACCTTGTAATGGTGCTCGAGGCCGATCTTCGCGCTCAGATCCTTCGCGAAGTCGATCTCGTTGTAGCGGTCGCCGTAGTCGAAGCCGACGGTGAACGTCTTCTGCCCGGCGAAATATGTCGAGACGTAGCTCGAGTCGACGCCGGACGACAGGAAGCAGCCGACCTCGACGTCGCTGATCTTATGCGCCGCGACGGACTCCTCGAAGACCTTCTCGATCGCCGAGACGGCCCGTTCCTCCGTCATGCTCTCGTCGGGGGCGAATTTCGGCTCCCAGTAGCGGTGCGTCTCGACCTTCCCGTCGCGGTACCACAGGCAGTGCGACGGCAGGAGGGCGAAGACGCCCTCAAAAAACGTCTCGGGCGGGACGACGTACTCGAAGGAGACGTAGCTGTCGAGCGCGCGGGCGTTGAATTTCTTCTCGAAGCCGGGGAACTGCAGCAGGCTCTTGATCTCGGAGCCGTAGAGGAAGCGGCCGTCCTGCACGCAGTAGTGAATCGGCTTGATGCCGAAATAATCGCGCGCGAGGAAGAGGCTCTTGTCCTTCGTGTTCCAGATGGCGAAGCCGAACATCCCGCGCAGCCGCGTGAGGAGGCTCTCGCCCCACTCCTCGAAGCCGTGGACGAGCACCTCGGAGTCCGTCTTCGTCGTGAACGTGTGACCCTTTTTGAGAAGCTCCTCGCGGAGCGACCGGTAGTTGTAAATCTCGCCGTTGAAGGTGAGGACGAGCGTTTTGTCCTCGTTGTAGATCGGCTGGTCGCCGCCCTCGCCGACGTCGATGATGCTCAGGCGGCGGAAGCCCATCGCGACGCCGTCGCCGAGGTAAAAGCCGCTGCTGTCGGGGCCGCGGTGCGTGATGACGTCCGTCATGCCGCGCAGCGCCGTCTCTCTGTCAATGATTTCTCCCGTAAATCCGCAGATTCCGCACATACTGTTTACGATTCCCCTTCCTGCGCCGTCTCTCCGGGCGCGGCCGTGTCCTCCGGCGGCTGTGTGCTCTCGTCCGGCTCCGCCGCGGGCGCTTCCCGCGGCGCGCTCCTGCCTTCCGCTTCCTCCGCGGCAGAATCCTGCGCGGCAGAATTCTCTGCGGCAGGCTGCTCTGCGGCAGGCTGCTCCGCTTTCTCAGCCGCCTCCGGCTCCGGCTCTTCGCCGCGGTAGCGGGCGAGGAGGCGCCTGGCGAAGCTCTCGTCGACGAGCAGGAAGTCCTCGCCGTCCGGCGGAAGGAGCTGCGAGACGATGGACTGCGCCGAGCGGTACGCGGAGAAGGTCGTCATCTTGCGCACGGGCTCCTCCTCGCCCTCGACGAAGAAGGAGAAGCCGATGCGGTCCTTCGCCTCGTCGCTCGAGCAGTAGAAGCCGGGGCCGACCGTCTTGCCGAGGGCGCGCGTGAGCACCGTCGCGAGCAGGAGCTTGACGAGCTCCGCCGCGCGGTCGTCGAGGCCGTCCTCAAAGAGGAGGACCTTCTCCTTCGTGGAGGTCAGCGAGCCGGTCACGCGCTTGCGCACGCCGCGCAGCTGCGGGAACTGCGCCGCGACGCCCGCCGCCTTCTCCGGGTCCGGGTTTCCGGGCAGAATATAGATCATGAAGCGCCGCCCCTTGTCGTGGTACAGGCAGGGGTAGGCCAGCACGGCCTGCGCCCCGCACTGCGGGCAGCGCCAGTCGAAAAAGCTCTCGTCAAGGACGCGAAGCCGCAGGTTCGGGTTGACCTCCGCGTTGACGCCCGACCACATCCGCGCTTCCGCCTTCGCCCCGCACGCGGGGCAGTTCACTTCCTTTTTGATTTCCGTTGACATTCCATTCCCGCCTTCTGTATGCTTTCGGGTATTCTCCGGGGGTTCTTTCGGGGCTTCTCTCAGGTATTTTCCTGAGCAGCATACTGTTTATTATACCACACCTGCGGTGGGCACTTCGCGCACGCTCCCTCCGGTCGCCCGGCTGCGTGCTTTCGCGCGCTGAGCGGCCCGCGCTCGGGTATTCATTTGATTATTATAACACAATAGGGCCCAAAAGAAAACACCTGCGCCGAAAGCTTTCGGGGCGGCGGGCGGATAGGCGGAAAAGATTTCAGAAATACTACTGTTATTCCTCGCCGGAATGCGATATAATAGGAAAAAGCACCCAAACAAAGGAGGAACACCACATGAGCTTTTTGGAGAATCTGGGAAACGGGATTGCGAAGGTCATCGACTCCGTCGTAGAGAAAAATCACCGCGCGTCGGTCGTGAACCGGCTGCGGATTGTCATTAAGAACGAGCGGGAGAACACCGCGCGCGCGTACGTCGCGCTCGGCAAGTATTATTTCGACAACCTGCGCGATCCGCAGAACGAGGAGACGGAGAGACTGTGCCGCTCCGTCGAGGAGAGCGCCGCGCGGATGCAGAAGGCGTTCGCGAAGATGGACGAGATCTCGTCCGCCGAGCAGACGGAGGACGGCGATCCGTGCGAGGGCTGCGAGGACGACTGCGCCTCCTGCCGCGCGTGCGGCGTGCCGGAGGCCGGCGCGGCGGAGCACGAGGAGCCGGAGCCGGGCGTGCTCTCCGACTTCTTCACGGGACGCCGCCGCTTCATCGTCCTGCCCGACGAGGAGCCGGACGGCGAGGCCGCCGACGACGAAGCATGGGTGTAAAGAGAATCCTGCTGGGGATGAGCGGCGGCGTGGACAGCGCCGCCGCCGCCGTTTTGCTCCTGCGCGAGGGCTATGACGTCGAGGGCGCGACGCTGCTGCTCGAGGAGACGGCCGGAGCCGCGGACGCCGCGAAGGCCGCCGCCGCTCTCGGCATCCCCCACCGCACCGTGGAGCTGCGGGACGTGTTCCGCCGCGAGGTGATGGACGTCTTCGCCGCCGAATACCGCGCCGGGCGCACGCCGAACCCGTGCGTCCTGTGCAACCGCGCCGTGAAGTTCGGCGCGATGCTGCGCTATGCCCTCGACAACGGCTTCGACGGCGTCGCGACGGGGCATTACGCGCGTCTCACGGAAAAGGACGGGCGCACGCTGCTCCTCGCCGCGCCGACGGACAAGGATCAATCCTATATGCTGTACGCGCTCTCGCAGGAGCAGCTCTCCCGCGCCGTATTTCCGCTCGGGGAGCTGACGAAGGAGGACGCGCGCGCCCTCGCCCGCGAGGCCGGGCTGGACGCGGCCTCGAAGCCAGAGAGCCAGGACATCTGCTTTGTCCCGGACGGCGATTACGCGGCCTTCCTCGGGCGGTACGCCGGCGAGCCGTTCACGCCGGGCGACTTCGTCGACGGGGACGGGAACGTCCTCGGGCGGCACGGCGGGCTCGCGCGGTACACTGTCGGCCAGAGAAAGGGGCTTGGCTCCTTCGGCAGGCCGATGTATGTGACGGCGCTCGACGCGGCGCGCAACCGCGTCGTCCTCGGCCCGGAGGGCAGCCAGTACAGCGGCGGGGCGATCATTTCCTCGCTCAACTGGATTGCGTTCGGCGCGCCTCTCGCGCCGTTTTCCTGCACGGTGAAGCTGCGCTACCGCGCGAAGCCGGCGGCCTGCACGGTCGAGCCGCTCGGGGACGGGCGGGTTCTGGCGCGCTTCGACGAGCCGCAGCGCGCCGTCACGCCGGGGCAGTCCGCCGTCTTTTACGACGGGGCGCTCGTCCTCGGCGGCGGCGTCATCGACCGGCCCGCCGCGCCCTGACGGCGCGTCCCCAAACTGAGAAGCGGCCTTTGAGGGGGCCGCGCAAGGAGGAAGCTTATGAGCTGGAACGATCGAAACCCGGATCTCGAGCCGTGGGACATCCCCGACCGCGAGATCCATCCGCGGGAGAGCGGCGGCGCTCCCTCGGCGGGCGACCAATGGATGCAGAACCTGCGAAACGAGCGGGCGCAGCGGAAAAAACAGCGCCGCCGTCCGCAGCAGCGCGATCCCGCCCCGCTGCGGAGCCTGCCGCGGGACGAGCTGCGCCGCAAGCTCGAGAGAGCCTCCCGCATGACGAACGCCGCGGCCATCGTCTTCGGCATTGCGGCGGCGCTGCTTTTCATTCCCGCGCTGGTGGCGGCGATCGATACCTATACCGGCATCCGTGCCGGGGACGCCTTCTTTTCGGGCGGGTACTTATTTGCCGGCGAGGCGATGGAGAGCGCGGCGATCTCGCTCGCCGTGAGCGGGCTGTGCCTGTTCTGGGGCGTGATGAGCGTCGCCCTGTGGCGCAAAAGCCGCACGGCGGGCGTGCTGTCGGTGGCGGTTTCCTTTATCCAGCTCGTGCTGTTTACCGCGGGCGGCCTCGGCATTTTGGCTTTGCCCGTGTTCGTCCTCGCGATTGTGGGCATGATCGGAGCGTTCTCGTACCATACGCTGCGCCGCCCCGTCGTCGGCGGGGAGACGATCGGCGATCGCCGTCCGCTTTCCTGGAAGCCTGAGACGACGCTCGGCCGCGTTTTCCTCGGTCTGCTTGCCGCGCTGTGCGTCTGCGGCCTCGTCTGCACGGCGGTGAGCGCCGCCCTGCTCGGGGAGGCCGTCTCCGGCACGGCGGAGGACTTCGTCTATGAGGAGGAGTGGGAGGAAACGCCGGTCGCGGACGAGGACGACTGGGAGGCCGAGCGCGAGGCGGAGCTCCGCACCGCCGACCCGGTTTACTGGCAGGCGCTCAAGATTCCGGGGGCGTCGCTGTCGCTTCCCCTTCCGGAGGACGTCGAGCTCACCGACGACGAGAACTACCACAGCGCGATGTACACCGGCGACGTGACGTGCTTTCACGCGTTGGCCTACTGGTACGAGGAGGATCTCAGCGCGATGACGGAGGAGCAGGCGTTCGAGACGCTCGAGGGGCTTCTCGAGGGGTACGGCGAGTATGAGGACGAGCGCGTCGCCGTCCCGCTGACGACCGGCGTCACGGACGACGGCATTTATTACGCGCAGGTCTCCATTGAGAGCGATTTCGGCTACGTCTACGCCCTGCGCGCCTTCCTGACGGACAGCGCCGTCGGCTGCCTCACCTACGACCGCTACGATTATGAGGAATGGTCGCAGGAATTTGAGGAGCTGGCGAACAGCTGGTTTACGAAATTGAAAAAGCTGTAGGAAACGAACGAACGCCCGGCTTACGCCGGGCGTTCGTTCGTTTCCCTATCTCCCCGCAAAAGAACCGGGGCGCGCCGCTTTACGGCTCCGCCGCGGGGCGGCTGAACACGCAGCCGCAGTAATTCTGCCGGTAGAGGCCGTACTGCTCGGAGAGGACAATCGATCGCTTGAAGCCCTCCCGCTTCTTGAAATCGGAGGGCAGCCAGCGCACGCCGAACTCGGCCGCGGCCTCCTCCCCCAGCTCGTTGAGCTTCTCCGCGTTCTTGAGCGGGCTGATCGACAGCGTCGTGCAGAACCAGTCGAAGCCGCGCGCCGCCGCGAGACGCGCCGTCTCGCGCAGACGCAGCCGGTAGCACGCGAAGCACCGCTCGCCGCCCTCCGGCGCGTCCTCGAGGCCGCGCGCAAGCTCATAGAACGCCTGCGGCTCGTATCGCCCCTCCTCGACCGTCACCGGATGGACGAGCGGCATCTCCCGCACGAGGCGGCGCGCCTCCTCCGCGCGGTGGGCGTATTCCTCCGCCGGGGAGATGTTCGGGTTATAGTAGAACAGCGTGATGGAAAAGTACCGCGAGAGGTATTCGAGCACATAGCTCGAGCACGGGGCGCAGCACGCGTGGAGAAGAAGCGCCGGCGGCGCGCCGTCCTGCGGGAGGGCGGCGAGAATCCGGTCAAGCTCCTTCTGGTAATTCACGCGGTTCGCCATCTCATTCCCCGTCCTTCTGCGCGGCGGGGAGAATCGCGATGCCGAGCTCCTCGAGCTGCTTCGGGTCGACGCGGCCCGGCGCGGCGCTCATCAGCTCCGCGGAGGAGGCCACCTTCGGGAAGGCCAGCACGTCGCGGATGTTGTCGGTGCCGAGGAGCACCATCATGATGCGCTCGAGTCCCCACGCCATGCCGCCGTGCGGCGGAGCGCCGTAGCGGAACGCGCTCAGCAGGAAGCCGAAGCGCTCCTCCGCCTGCTCCGGCGTGAAGCCGAGCGCCTCAAACATCTTCGCCTGCACGTCCGGATCGTTGATACGGATGGAGCCGCCGCCGAGCTCGTAGCCGTTCGCGACCATGTCATACGCCTTCGCGTAGACGTGGCCGGGGTCGGAAATCAGCTTGTCGACGTCCTCGTCGCGCGGGGCGGTGAAGGGATGGTGCATCGCCATGAAGCGGTTTTCTTCCTTGCTGAACTCAAACTGCGGGAAGTCCGTCACCCACAGGAGGCACGGCTTCGACGTGTCGATGAGGTCAAAGCGCTTCGCGAGCTCGCAGCGCAGCGCGCCGAGGGACGCGAACACGACGGAGTTGTCCCCGCTCGCGACGAGGAACAGCACGTCGCCCGGCTCCGCGCCCATGGCCGCGCGGATGGCGGCGGATTCCTCCGCCGTGAGGAATTTCTCGTACGAGGATGTCTCCTTCTCCGCGAGGCGCGTCCACGCAAGACCCTTCGCGCCGTACGCCTTGATCCATTCCTGCAGCTTGTCAATCTCCTTGCGGGAGAGCTTTTCGGCCTCGCCCTTGAGGCAGATGCCGCGCACGGAGCCGCCCTCGGCGAGCGCGCCGGAGAAGACCTTGAATTCCGTGTTCCGCAGCAGCTCGCTCAGGTCGGTAAGCTCCAGCCCGAAGCGCATATCGGGCTTGTCGCTGCCGAAGCGGCGCATGGCCTCGTCCCACGTCAGGCGCGGCAGCGGGATCGGCACGTCGACGCCGCACAGCTCCCGGTACGCCTCATGGATGAAGCCCTCGCCGATCGCCATGACGTCCTCCTGGTCGACGAAGCTCATCTCAAAGTCGATCTGCGTGAACTCCGGCTGGCGGTCGGCGCGCAGATCCTCGTCGCGGAAGCAGCGCGCGACCTGCATATAGCGGTCGAAGCCCGAGAGCATCAGGAGCTGCTTATACAGCTGCGGCGACTGCGGCAGCGCGAAGAAGCTGCCCTTGAACACGCGGGACGGCACGAGGTAGTCGCGCGCGCCCTCCGGCGTGGAGGCGATCAGGTCCGGCGTCTCGATCTCGAGGAAGCCGTTGCGGTCGAAGTAGTCGTGCGCCACCTTGACGAGCTTGTGGCGCGCAATCAGATTGCGCTGCAGGTCGGGACGGCGCAGGTCGAGGTAGCGGTACTTGAGGCGCGTGTCCTCCTTCACGTCGGAGTTCTCGACAATCTCAAACGGCGGCGTCTCGGACTTCGCGAGGACGCGCAGCTCCGCGACCTCGATCTCAATCTCGCCCGTCGGGATCTCCATGTTCTTCGACGTGCGTTCGCGCACCCTGCCGCGCGCCGCGAGCACGAACTCGCCGCGGGCCGTGAACGCCTTCTGGAAGATCCCCCGGTCGGTGCTCTCGTCAAACGCGAGCTGCACGATGCCCGTGCGGTCGCGCAGGTCGATAAAAATCAGCTGGCCGAGGTCGCGCTGCCGCTGCACCCAGCCGCACACCACAACCTCCTGCCCGACGTGTTCCATTCGCAGCGTCCCGCAGTAATGCGTCCGCTTCATCCCGTTCATTGTCTCAGCCATGATAAAACCAGACCTCATTTCTCAACATTTTGTATATTATAGTATCTATTCAACACCCTGTAGGCGTTCTTCCCGCCGGGCCGCAGCGCCCCCGTCTTTTTCTTTCCCAAAAAACGGAGCCCGTTCTCCATCCTTTTCGCGCCCCGCGCGAAAAGATTTCATCCGCCCCGGCGGATTTCATCCGGCCCCCGCCGGATTTCACCTTCCGCGCTCCGCGCGGAAGATTTCATTGGAAGATATATCGTTCTGACGCCTAAAACGTCAGAACGACATATCTTCCTGCGCCGTGACCGCCGTGAGATAGTCGTCGAGGAACTTCTCGCCGAGGGAGATTTTCTGCTTCTCGCCGGTCTTCATGTTCTTGAGCTCGGCCTTTCCGGCGGCGAGCTCGTCGTCGCCGAGGACGAGCGAATACTTCGCGCCGAGCTTGTCGGCGTACTTCATCTGCGCCTTGAGGCCGCGGCCGTTCACGTCGCAGGAGGCGCGCACGCCGCTCTTCCAGAGCGTGTCGCACAGGCGGAACGCGGCGAGCTTCGCGGGCTGGCCGAGGGACGCGATGAAGATCTCGCACGGATCCTCGCCGGGCAGCTCGACGCTCTGCTGCCGGAGCAGCAGGAGCAGCCGCTCCATGCCGAGGCCGAAGCCGAGGGCGGGCATGGACTGGCCGCCGAGCTCCTCGATGAGGCCGTCGTACCGTCCGCCCGCGCAGACGGCGAGCTCCCTGCCGTCGATCGGCGCGAGAAACTCGAAGACGGTGCGGGTGTAGTAGTCGAGGCCGCGCACGATCGAGGGGTTGACGGTGTAGGCGACGCCCGCGGCGTCGAGCGCCTGCTTCACGCTCCCGAAGTGCTCTTTGCAGCCGCCGCAGAGATAGTCGAGCATCTTCGGCGCGCCCGCGGCGATCGCGCTGCACACGGGGCTCTTGCAGTCGAGAATGCGCATCGGGTTGCGCTCGAGGCGGTCGAGGCACGTCTCGCACAGCTCGTCCCTGTGCGCGCCGAAGTAATCGCGCAGCGCTTCGAGGTACTTCGCGCGGCACTCCGGGCAGCCGATGGAGTTGATTTCGAGCCGCACGTCGGAGAGGCCGAAGCGCTCGAAGATGGAGCTGCCGAGCAGGATGACCTCGGCGTCGGCGAGCGGGTCGGCGGAGCCGTACAGCTCCGCGCCGAACTGGTGGAACTCGCGCAGGCGGCCCTTCTGCGCCTTCTCGTAGCGGTAGCAGGAGGTCAGGTAGTAGAACCGCACGGGGAGGCCGTCGTTGTACACGCCGTGCTCGAGCATCGCGCGCGCCGCGCCCGCCGTGCCCTCCGGACGCAGGGTGACGGAGCGCCCGCCCTTGTCGAGGAAGGTGTACATTTCCTTCTGCACGATGTCGGTCGTGTCGCCGACGCCGCGCTGGAACAGCTCCGTGTGCTCAAAAACGGGGGTGCGCACCTCGCCGAAGCCGTGCAGGGCGGCCTCCGAGCGCATGACGCCCTCGATGATCTGCCAGTTGACGGCTTCGGCGGGGAGAACGTCCTCCGTGCCGCGCGGAGCCTGCGTGATGATTGCCATAAAATTCATCCTTTCTGTGGTGTTTGTGTAAAATCTATATAAAAAATGAAAAGATCTCCCTGTCCCCGAGCGCAGGCCGAAACAGGCCGCCTCAAAAGGGACGAGGGGAGATCCTCGTGGTGCCACCCTTTTTTCGAGCGCCGCGCGGGCGCTCCTTCCTTTTCCCCCTGTGTTCTGCGAGGGGGGCGCAGCGGCTCCCGGGCGTCCTTCGCCGGAGGAAGACCGCGGCGCGCTCTCAGCCGATGGCGCGCTTCTCTGTGCGGTGCTCCGGGTACTGCTCCCGTTCGTCGCCGGATTGACTCAAGCCGAAGCCTCGCGTCAGATCTTCGGATTGAGAATATTTCTCCATTCCAAATCGCCCCGCTCGAGACCGTGAATCAGGACCTCGGCGGTGGCAATGTTCGTCGCGACGGGAATGTTGTGCATATCGCAGAGACGAAGCAGATTCATGTCGTTCGGCTCGTGCGGCTTCGCCGTCAGCGGATCGCGGAACAGCAGAAGCAGGTCGACCTCGTTGCACGCGATGCGCGCGGCGATCTGCTGGTCGCCGCCCTGCGAGCCCGCAAGGAAGCGCTGGATGCGCAGGCCGGTCGCTTCGCCGACCATCTTGCCGGTGGTGCCCGTGGCGCAGAGGTTGTGATGGCTGAGCACGCCGCAATAGGCGATGCAGAACTGAACCATCAGCTCCTTCTTCGCGTCGTGAGCGATGAGTGCGATGTTCATCTCCAAAACCCTCCTTCTCGGTTGTTGGACGTCAAGGCAGCGCAGCGGCGCGGTCTTTCTGCCGCGCATCAGGACTCCTCCCCCCGGGATCGGGCGCCGGATGCTGCCTACAGCTAAAATTTGCGGAGAGAGACGAGCGGAACCTGTTCGCCCTCCAGACGGGCGGCCAGGCGTTCGAGGGCCAGGGCTCCCTGGCTCCTCTCGGGAAACGGGGACGCGGACGCCGTCGCCGCCGCAAGGGCGGGATCCTCCGGAATGACGGCGATGAGGTGGACGCCCACGGCGTCAATGACTTCGTCGAGGCTGTGATAGACCCGCTGGCCGCGGAACGCGGCTCCCGAAAAGCGGTTGATCACGAGGCGGTGCTGCCTGAGGCCGAGCCGCTCGAGCGCCATGCGCGCCTTCGCCCCGTTCCTGAGACAGACGGGGTCGGGCGTGGAGACGACGAGAGCCCGCTGGGCGGCGGCGACGGCGCTCTCAAAGCCCGCCCCGATGCCGGCGGGGCAGTCAATGAGGACGTGGTCATAATAGCGGGAGAGCTCCCCCACCAGCTGACGCATCACGCCGGGGCTGACGATGTCCTCCTCCCTGGACGGCGCGGCGAGCAGATCCATCCGCTCCTGCCACGGGCAGGCGTAGATCGCCTGGCGCAGCTGCGCGCCGCCCGAGATCACGTCGGACACGTCGTATACGCGCTCCTCGGCGACGTCGAGCATATGATCAAGACAAGAAAGCCCGGCGTCCCCATCGATCAGCAGCACGCGCTTTTCGCGCCGTGCCAGCGCGGAACCCAGGCCTGCGGCGACGGTGGACTTGCCCACGCCGCCCTTTCCAGATGTTATCACAGTTACAGCGCCCATCAGAGCCTCCTCAATACATTCATAGTATCACAATCCTGAGGGAGAGTCAAAAGCTTTTTCGTGAATTGTGTGTAAACAGGACAAGAATCTATGCTTTCCACAACCTGCCGTCCCCGCCTTTGGTGATAATTGGCACACATCTGTTACCACGTTATTGCGGTGCAGGGAAATCAGCAAAAAGAATTTTCCTTTTTCGCGCCGTTTCGCGGCGGCAGGGGTCACGCCTCAGACGCGGAGGACGCGTCCGTCCCGGCGGCGGAGGAGCTGTCCTCTGCCGAAGCGGAAGACGCATCCGCCGCGTCCGCCGCGGCCTGCTGCGCCGCGAGCTCCTCGCGCTCCTCGGCGGTGCGGATGACGCCGTCCTCGCAGACCTCGGCGTCGTAGAAGTACGCGTCGAGAATGTCCCGGACGACGTACTGGCAGTACCGGCCCGTCGAGCCGTGGTCGAGGACGACGGCGAAGGCGATCTCGGGATCGTCCGCGGGGGCGTAGCCGATGAAGGTGACGTTGTCGGAGCCGCTCGAGCGCTCCGCGGTGCCCGTCTTGCCGGCGATCGCAATCGGATAGCTGCCGAGCGTCGACTTCGCGCTGCCCTCGGTGATGACGGCCTTCATGCCCTCCTTGACGTAATCGAGGTTCTCCTGCGACACGCCGACGTTCTCGACGATCTCGAGCTCGATCTCCTCCTTGACCTCCTCGCGGGTGTAGTCGGTGATCTTGCTGATAATCGTCGCGCGCGGGCGGTCGCCGTTGTTCGCGAGCGCGGCGGCGTAGGTGCACAGCTGCAGCGGGGTGAAGGCGTTGTCCGACTGGCCGATGGCGGCGTTGAGCGTCTCGCCCTGGTACCAGGTGTCGCGCGAATTCGGCCCCGCGAGCACGCCGGCCGACTCGCCGATCTCAATGCCCGTCTTGACGCCGAGGCCGAAGCGCTGGCAGTAGAGATTCATCGCCGTGATGCCGAGCTGGTAGCCCGTCTCAAAGAAGAAGACGTTGCACGAATCGGCGAGCGCCGAGCGCAGCGTGATGTTCCCGTGCCAGCCGAGGCACGTCGGCGCGTTCGTCGTGCTGCCGTTCGTGAAGCGCGTGTAGTAGTGCGAGCAGTTGATGACGGTGCTGTTCGTGAGGACGCCCTCCTCGAGCGCGGCGGCGGCCACTGCCGGCTTGAAGCACGAGCCGGGCGTGAAGGTTCCGTTGAACGCCTTGTTTACGAGCGGCGTGCCGAGCGTATCGTTCGCGAGGGAGGCGTAGTAGGACGCGTCCTCCTGCGCGAGGACGAGGTCGTACGTCGGATAGGTGCCCGCCGCGAGGATCGCGCCCGTCTTCACGTCCATGACGACCGCGCCGCCGGTGTAGCAGTCCTCGCCGTGCGCGTCGGAGCGGCCGTCGGCGTTTTTCGCGTTCTGCTGCTCGCCGTACTCGCGCGTCGCGGTGATGTTCTCCTCGAGCGATTTGTTCACGACCTCCTGGATGCGCTTGTCGAGCGTGAGGTAGACGGTGTCCCCCGCCTCGGGAGCCTTCGTGACCGTCTCGCTCGCGAGGGAGCCCATGCTCGTCATCTCGACGACCTTCTCGCCGTCCGTGCCGCGCAGCGTCTCCTCGAAGGCGCTCTCCACGCCGCTGATGCCGATGAGGTCGTCGAATGCGTAGCCCTTGTCCTGATACTCGTTGAGCCAATCCTCCATGGAGGAGAATTTGCCGAGCCGCCCGACGATGTGCGGCATGAGCGTCGTGTTTTCATATTCGCGCGTCGTCGTGACCTCGATGGACACGCCCGGGAGCTTCTGCGTGTTCTCGCTCAGAATCGTGACGATCTCGAGGGAGACGTCCTCCGCCATCGTGTACGGGTTCGACACGCCGAACTGGTTCTTCGTCATGTTGTACCGCACGGAGACGATGTCGCGCGTCTCCTCGGGCGTATAGCCCTCGACCTCGTACTTCGCGATAAGGCTTTCCATGCAGAGCTCGGCCGAGGCGTAGGAGTTCACGTCGGCGTAATCGCGCCCCTTGAGCGTCTCGATCTCCTTGTCCATGTCGGGCAGGAAGACGTATTCGCCGTTTTCCCACACGATGGGCAGGACGTCCGTCCACTCCTCGCCCTTCTGGTCGAGCAGGGTGATGATCTGGCGGATCGTCTCGTTCTCCTGCTTCACCGTCTCCGCCATCGTCGAGAGGCGCATATACGCCCAGTTGAGGACGACGGCGTAGCCCGTGCGGTTGACGGCGAGCGGCTCGCCGTTGACGTCGAGGATCTCGCCTCGCGCCGCCGTCATGGTGACGGTGGACTGGGTGGAATTGTCCGCGGTCGTCAGCCAGGTGTCGCCGTTGACAATCTGCCAGTCATACAGGCGCAGCACATAGACGCCGAACACGGCGATCAGAAGGAGCGTGAGGACGAGATACCGCCACGCGGAACGGGGACGCTTTTCCATGGAAACCTCCTTTTCATTCGCGCTCGCGCAGGAACAGGGCGAGCGCTCGGTTGAAGTAATAGGTGACGGGCATGAAAATCAGGGTATAGCCCATGCGCGGCAAATAATGATGCGCATAGGCGTACCCCGGGTAGTCGAGACCGTAGAGCAGATAGGTAAACAGCCACTGAATCGAGAGCAGGAGAAAGATCCCCAGAATCCCGGCGAGCATGGCCGTGAGCAGGTTCGTGCGGATCAGCTCCGCGGCGAGCGCCCCGAGGAGGAAGCACATCACGCCGAGGAACAGGCCGTGGAAGCCGAACGCCGTGCCCATGCCGAAGTCGAGGAACAGCCCGCACAGCACGCCGAACGCCATTGCCGAGACCTCCGTCTCAAAAAACGCGATGGAGAGCGCCGCCGGGATCAGCAGCACGGGCCGCGCTCCCAACACGGGCGGCAGCAGGCCGGGCGTCTCCTGCACCATAAAGAGGACGAGAATTTCGAGAAAGTACGCGAAGAAGCGGATCCCCTGATACCGGCTCATGGCGTCCCTCCCGCGTCGGAGGACGAATCGTCCGCGCCGGAGGACGAAACGTCCGCGTCGGAGGAGGCCGCGTCCGCCGGCGAGGCAGACGAGGCAGACGAGGCAGACGACGTGCTGTCAGACGCCGCCGCCGTCATCGCCTCGCCCTGCCCGAGGAAGGAGGTGATGACCATCACGTCGCGCACCTCCGTCACGTCGACGAACGGGCGCACCAGCGCGTACAGGGAGACGTCGTACTCCTCATGGTTGACGCTCTCAATCACGCCGACCTTGAGGTTCTGCGGGTAGATGCCGCCGAGGCCGCTCGTGACGACGATGTCGCCCGCCTTGGCCTGCGTGTCGGCGGTGAGGTAGCCGAGCTTGACGAGACCCTGATCGGAAAGCGGCAGGTTCGTGCTCAGGACGCCGCTCTCCCCCGTCACCTTGTCGGTCGCGCCCGTCTCGACGGAGCCGCCGAGGCGCGTGTCCGGGGAGAGGATCGTCGTCACGACGGCGGAGATGGAGTTCGCGCTCGAGATCCAGCCGACGACGCCTTCGTCCGTCACGACAGGGTCGTTCACCGAGAGGCCCGCCGCCGTGCCGCGGTCGATCGTGAAGGTGTAGAAGCTGTTCGGGTCGCGCCCGATGACGGAGGCGGCGACGAGCTCGAAGTCGGGGTTGAGCTCCTTCATGTCGAGGTATTCATAGAGCTGGGCGTTCTCCTTTTTGAGGTCGTAGTAATCGACGAGCTGGCTCTGCAGCTCCGCCACCTGCCGGCGCAGCCGGGCGTTCTCATCGAGCAGCTCCTCCTTCGACGCGGAGGCCTCCCGCGCCGCGACGGCGGCGTTGTTCGTCACGAGCGTCCCGACGCGCTGCATCGGCGTCGAGAAGAAGCTCAGCAGGTTCGACGGCGCTTCCCCGCCGAACCCCGCCGTGAACAGCATCAGCACCAGCATCGCCGCGCACACCGCCGCGAGGATCCGAAAGCTTCGGCTGTGAAACAGATTGTTGTCGTTCATAAGAGAGCCCCTTTCCTTCGGGTCGGTGGAGCAGCGCCCGCCGGCGCTGCTGTGGCGGCATCTTTGCAAAAAGTCAGGTTTGCGCGGGTAAAGAAGTCCGGTCTGCGCGGCAGCGCGCAGGTCTATTTTTCACACTCCGCGTGCGGTGAGCACGTTCTTGAAACCTCCCTTGGTGGAAGGGGGCTAAGAACGGCGAATCGTGAGCAGAATTCTTCTGATTTTCCTGCGCGGTAAGAGGGCGGCAACCCTCATCAGACAATTGACCACCGTGTGGTCAATTGTAAGCTTCCGTCCCTCGTGGGGGAAGCCAAGGGGCTGCCATCACGCTGCGTGCAGCAGCAAACACCACTGAGCCTCCCAAAAACAAAACGAAGCGAGTTTTGAACGGCAGACAGTCTGCCGTTCTCCCCTCGCCTCCCCTTGCGCCGCCGAAGACGGGCGGCGGACAGTGCGGCCACAGAGCCGCTTATCTTCTGTTGTTCTTATAGTACACGTTCGGCATCGTGACCTCGAGCCGCTTGCCCGTGCCGTCGACGACGCAGTCGAGCGGGCTTTCGGCGACGTGCACCGGCATCCCCGTCTCGCGCTCGACGAGCTGGTCGAGGCCGCGCAGCAGCGCGCCGCCGCCCGTGAGCATGATGCCGTGGTCGATGATGTCGGCGGAGAGCTCCGGCGGGGTCTTCTCGAGGGTGCTCTTGATGGCGTCGACAATCACCGCGAGCGGATCGGAGAGCGCCTCGCGCACCTCCTCGGCGGTGATGGTCACGTTCTTCGGCAGGCCGTCGACGAGGTTTCTGCCCTTGATCTCGACGCTCGTGCCGTTGTTGTCCTCCGTCGGGTACGCGGAGCCGATCGCAATCTTGATCTGCTCGGCGGTGCGCTCGCCGATGAGGAGGTTGTACTTCTTCTTGACGTAGGAAATGATGGACTCGTCAAACTTGTCGCCCGCGACGCGCACGGACACGGACGTCACGATGTCGCCGAGGGAGATGACGGCCACCTCCGCCGTGCCGCCGCCGATGTCGACGACCATGGAGCCGGTCGGCTCCGCGACGGGCAGTCCCGCGCCGATCGCCGCGGCCATCGGCTCCTCGATCAGCTCCACCTGGGAAGCGCCCGCCTGACGCGCGGCGTCCTCCACCGCGCGGCGCTCGACCTCGGTGACGCCCGAGGGGATGCACACGACAATGTGGGGCTTCGAGAACATCGTGGAGCGCACAACCTTGCGGATGAAATGCTTGAGCATCGTCGCCGTGATGTCAAAGTCGGCGATGACGCCGTCCTTGAGCGGGCGGACGGCCACAATAGAGCCCGGCGTACGGCCGATCATGTCCTTCGCCGCCGTGCCGACGGCCAGCACCGTGTCGCTGCGCACGTCGACCGCCACGACGGACGGCTCGCGCATGACAATGCCCTTGCCCTTCATGAATACCAGCGTGTTCGCGGTGCCGAGGTCAATGCCGATGTCTTTGGAAAACATGAGTATATCCCCTTTCCGAGCCGCCTCCCGGCGCCCGTCCCTTCAAATTGACATAACTATAGCTTTACACGGTTATTATACCCTGTCGCGGAAAAAATCACAAGAAAGAAAATGTTAAATTAAAGGCGCGCTTCCGGCGAAGGATTCGGGGATTCTGCCGATTCGAGCACCGTGCGCAGCACGCGGTCGACGCGCGCGAGCGGCAGGCCGACGACGGTGCAGTAATCCCCGGCGATGCGCCGCACGAGGAGCGCCCCCTTCCCCTGAATCCCGTACGCGCCCGCCTTGTCCATCGGCTCGCCCGTGCGGACGTAGCGGTCGATCTCCGCGGCGGAGAGCGGGTAAAACTCCACCTGCGTCGACTCCACGCCGCAGACGCGCTTCTCCCCCGCGAGGACGCAGAAGCCTGTGTGCACCGCGTGGCGCTTTCCCGAGAGCGCGGCGAGCATCCGCCGGGCGTCGTTCTCGTCCTTCGGCTTGCCGAGAATCTGCCCGCCGAGGTCGACGACGGTGTCCGCCGCGAGGATCACGTCCCCCGGCGCGCGGCGCGCGAGGAATTCCGGCAGACGCGCGGCGGCGTCCGCCTTCCGCCCGGCGAGCAGCGCGGCGGCGTCGCGCGGGACGACGCCCGCCGGAACGGTCTCGTCCGCGTCCGCCGGCATCACGGCGAAGGAATAGCCCGCCAGCGCGAGCAGCTCCCGCCGTCTCGGCGAGGCGGAGGCGAGGTACAGCATACGTCCCGCCCCCTTCAGTCCTTGATATGGATCCGGCTGTATGCGAGGATCGCGATGAGCAGCAGAATCGCCTGCGCGACGTTCAGGCTGATCTGCAGGCCGAACGTCACCGTCACGACGGCGAGATCGAGCGTCGCCGGGGCAAGGCCGAACTGCGCCGAAAGCCCGAGCCACGACAGAAAGCTGACGCCCGCCGTCACGTTCCCGATGACCTTCCCGAGCACAATGGCCAAAAGCAGCAGAATGATGAGCAGCAGCGTGCGGATGATGGTTTTCTTCAACGTTCTTCCTCCTTCACGGCCATGGAGCCGGTCGAGCCGAAGCCGCCCGCGCCGCGCGCCGTGTCCCCGAGGGACACGGCCTCCGCGGCGGCCAGACCGGCCAGCGGCACCGTCACGAGCTGCGCGAGGCGCTCGCCGTTCTCCACAATGCACGGCTCGTTGGTGAAATTATAGACCCCGATGCGGATTTCGCCGCGGTAATCGCTGTCGATGACGCCCACGCCGTTCGTGAGCATCAGCCCGCGCTTGAGGCCGAGGCTGCTCCTCGCAAAGAGCAGGGCGGCGACCTCAGGCCCCGGCAGCTCGATGGCGATCCCCGTCGGGATGAGCGCCCTGCCGCCGGACGGGATCGCGAGCGGCGCGTCAAGGCAGGCGCTCAGGTCAAGCCCCGCCGCGCCCTCTGTCGCCCGCACGGGCAGGACGGCGTTCTCGCGCAGGCGTTTGATTTTCAGTTCGTCCATGGAAACCGTTCCTTTCATTCCATTCCGCGGTACGCGAGGCCGCGCGTCCACTCGCCCGAGGGAGCCTCCCCCGCGAACAGGCGCTTGAGGACGCCGCCCCACGTCTCCTCCGGCTCTGTGGTGAACCGCGCCGTGCCGAAATCGGCGAAGCGCAGCTCCGCGGGGCGGTCGCACAGCTCGAGCGGGACGCTGTTGAGCACCTCGCTGCACGCGCCCATGCACTGCACGGGAAATTGTACGCCGCGCCGGTCGGTCAGGACGGGGATGCGCCCCGTCTTCTTGCAGCGGAGGCAGCCCTTCGGCCCGTTCGCGGCGGGACACGCGCGCGTGAGCATCAGCGGCAGCCGTCCGTAGACGAGAATGCCGCGCGGCAGCGCTCCGCCGAGGCGCGCCGCCTGCGCGAGCGTCAGCTCGAAGCTCAGCTCCGTGTCGGCGAGGCCGAAGCGCTCGTAAAACGCGAGGGCGGCGGTGTTGGTGACGTTGAGCGAAAAGCCGCCGTGCACCGTCATGCCCGCTTCGCGCGCGAGCCGCGCCGCGCCGAGGTTGCCCGCCCAGCAGCGGGAAACGCCCGCCTCCCGCGCGAGGGCGAGGCGGCGCTTCGCCTCCTCCTCAAGGCCGAAGAGGCCGCGCGGCAGCTCCAGAGCGAGCGGGAAGCCGTCCGAAAGGAGCGTTTGCAGCGTCTCGGGCGGCGTGTCCCACGGGACGAAGCACAGCGCGCACCGCTTCGCCTCCGGCGGCAGCTTTGCCGACGGGAAGCGCGCCCGCAGCGGCAGCGCCCCCTCCCGCGCGGGATGCGGCGGCGCGTCAAAGGGCACGTCGGAAAACGGGATGGCCGGCCTTTCCGCCCGCCGGGCGAGAAGGCTGTCGAGCGCCTCGCGGCGCAGGCGGTTGAGCGCCGAGACGGGGAAGGAAAGCCCGTCCCCTATCCGGCACGAGACGCTTTCCGCGAAAAACGGCGTCCCGCCCGTCTTTCGGAGCTGAGAGGCGCAGCGCTCCGGGTCGGCGGGGCGGGTGCGCGCGGGCTCGGGCTCGTCCCCCAAAGACGACGCGGAAAAGCCCTCCGCGTCCGTCACCGAGAGGGTCAGCGGCTCCCCGGCGCGGGCGGCGCGCGTCATGGAGCCGGGGCCGCGCGGGTACGCGCCGCGCGTGAGGGCGTGCAGCTCACCGAACACGGCTCCCGTCGCGGCGGCGGCGTCCTCCTCGCGGCGCGTGCCGAACATCGGGCGCGTCGCGCCGCGGGCGGGGCCGTCGAAGAAGCCTGTCGTGAAGCCGGAGCGCGAGAAGACGGCCTCAAGGTTTTCGAGCAGCCGCGGCGGGACCGTTTCGCCGTCGGCGGCGCGGCGGCACGCGGAGACGGCGGCGGCGACGTACTCCGGGCGCTTCATGCGCCCCTCGATTTTCGCGCTCACGACCCCCGCGTCCGCGAGCTCGTCCATCCGCGTGACGAGCGAGAGATCGCGAAGGCTCAGGTCATGGCCCGTGCCGCCCTCGCACGAAAACGGCAGGCGGCACGTCTGGGCGCACATCCCGCGGTTGCCGCTGCGCGAGCCGAGCATCGAGCTGAAATAGCACTGCCCCGAGACGGACATACAAAGCGCCCCGTGGACGAAGCTCTCGAGCTCGATGGAGACCGCGCCGCGCACCGCGCGGATCTCCTCCCTCGTCATTTCCCGGGAAAGCACGGCGCGCGTCATCCCGGCCTCCTCGGCGGCGGCGGCTCCCTGCGGCGTGTGCAGGCTCATCTGCGTCGAGGCGTGCAGCGGCAGGTCGGGCGCGCACGCGCGCAGGCGCAGCAACAGGCCCGTATCCTGCACGAGGACGGCGTCCACGGGCAGGGTGCAGGCAAAGCGGACGAACTCGACGGCGCGGGGCAGCTCGTCGTCGCGCAAAAGCGTGTTCACGGCGAGGTGGACGCGCACGCCGCGCGCGTGGCAGTACCGCACGGCCTCGCGCAGCGCGCCGTCGTCAAAATTATGGGCAAAGGCGCGCGCGGAGAAGGCCCCGCCGCCGAGGTAGACGGCGTCCGCCCCGGCGCGCACGGCGGCCTGTAAGCTTTCCGGCGAGCCCGCCGGCGCGAGAATTTCCATCGCTTACTCCTCGCCCGTCTTCTTCTCGAAGAAGGAGATGAAGCCCTTCTCCGCGTCGGGATCGGGCTGCGTCACCGTCGGGAGGGCGGAGAGCGCCTCCTGCGCGGCCTGACGGGCGGCGGCGCGCTCCTGACGCGTCATGCGCTGCGGCGCGGCGGGCTCGGCGGGTACGGCGGACTGCGGCGCGGCCTGCTCGTCCTGCCGGTCGGAGGCGAGGCGGGCGCGCAGCGTCTGCAGCTCGCGGCTGAGGCGATCGATCTCGCGGCGCGCCTCGTCGGCCTCCATTCTGGCGCGGGAGGCGTCCTCGACGTAGCTCTTGATCTGCCCGCGCAGGTTGTCCGCGGACGCCTGCGCCTTGCGCGCGTCGTCGCAGAAGCGCAGCGCCGCGAAGACCGCCGCCTCCACGACGGAGACGCGGTCGTTCTGCTTGCGCAGGAGCGACACCGTCCGCTCGACCTCGTCGCCGATCGAGCGGATGTATTCCTCGCTGTCGTCCGACGACACGAAGCACTCCACGCCGCCGATCTCCAGACGTATCCTGTTTTTAGTCAAAGCCAGTCACCCTTTCCGGTAGAAAAACCGTCTTATGCAGAGGAAAGACGTTCGTTTCCTTTTATCATATCACGAAAAGGGACGGAGCAAAAGTGGTAATTTGTTTTTTGGACGCGCGGCGGCCGGTTCGCCGGAGCGGCGCGGCCGCGTTCCGCAATAGGAACCCACCAGCAAAGCTGGTGGTCAGACTGTCGAAGAACCCCTGTTTTCATTGAGCGAAAACAGGGGTTCTTCGACAGTCTGAGGAGCGCCGCGGACTTGCGGCGCTCCTGCTTCGTTTTGACTCGCTCAGCGGAGCATGGCGAGGATGGCGTCCTTCGGCCTCGCGCCGACGGAGGAGGTCTTCACCTTCCCGTTTTCGAGGACGAGAAGCGTCGGGATGCTCATCACGCCGAACTGCGCGGCGAGCTCCGGCTGTTCGTCGACGTTCACCTTCCCGACCTTGTAGGAGCCGTCGGACTCCCCGGCGATCTGGTCGACGATCGGCGACACCATGCGGCACGGCCCGCACCACGGAGCCCAGAAATCCACCAGCACCGGCACGGAGGACCGGAGCGCCTCAGCCTCAAAATTTTCCTTCGTCAAAGTAAGTAAGCTCATAAATCGAACTCTCCTTTCAAATTCATCGCGCTTGCGTGCGTGTTGTTTTGGTTGTACCGTTGTAAGAAACCATGCCGTGAGGCATATCTTTCTTTTCGTTACGCGATTGCCGGAAACCACGTCATGGAGACTGTTGTCAGAACCCCTGCGGTAAGGATGGTTTCTGACCATAGTATATCTCCCGGGCCGGATTTCTTCCGTGACACAGTCACAAAAAATCCTTTTGCTCCTCACAGGGAGAAAAGCCCGGCCTCCCCGCCCTCGGCCCTCACGTCCCCGGCGAGGACGGGCGAGACGTTCTCCATGGCGGCGTACACCGCGCCGTTTGCCGCGTACAGCTCGAAGACGGCGCAGTCCGCCGTCAGGAGGAAGTCGGCGGGCGCGTCCTTCGGGAGGGAAAACGCCGCGGGGGGAAGCTCCCCCTCGCCCGCGAGCTCGCCCGTCCCGGTCGCGGGATCGAGCGTCAGCCGGCCTCCGGGGAAGGTGAAGACGGCCCTCCCGCTTCCGGCGGGCAGCGTGCCGCGCAGCGCCCACGGCGACGCGGGCGCGCGGCTTCCCCCGATCGGGCGCAGCGCGCCGAGCAGCTCGCGGCACGGGCGCACGCGCACGGCCCAGCCCTCCGCGTCCCGCGCGAGAGCAAGCTCGGCGGGCACGGCCATCACGCCCGTGTAATGCCGCCCGGCGTTCGGCAGGCGCAGCCACGCCACGGAGAGGACGCGCCCTGCCTCGTTCGCGGCGGTCTGCGCCGCGTACGGGACTTTGTTCGCGTACGCGCGCCGCATGGGCTGCTCCGGGGTAAAGCGGAAGCCGTCGAACGAGCCGGCGAAGTAATAGCCGTCCGCCGCCCAGAAGATCCACTTTTCCGTTCCGTCCTCCGCCGTGAGCCGGAACAGATCGGGGCATTCCCAGAGCTCGGGGAGCGTCAGCTGCTGCGTCTGCTCCCAATGGACGAGATCGGGCGAGCGGAAGACGCCGAAGTCGTTTCCGGACAGATACAGCGCCATGACGTACGCGCCGGACTCCTCGTGATAAAACACCTTCGGGTCGCGGTTGCCCTCCGCGAGGTTCGGCAGCAGCAGGCCGGGGCGCTTCTCGAGCGTGCGCCCGCCGTCGCGGCTGACGGCGAGGCGCTGCGTGAAGACGCCGTCGCGCGACCACGGCGCGTCCGTGCCGCCGGCGCTCGTGTAATAGCAGAGCAGCGCGCCGGGGCCGTACCCGGCGTCCCCTTTGCCGTCGCGGAAGCCGCCGCCGGAGAACACCGTCCCCAGCTCGTCGGGGAAAAGCACAATGTCGCCCGTCTCCCAGTGCAGGAGATCGCGGCTTCTCGCGGAGCCCCAGTGCATCGGCCCCCACTCGAGGCCGAACGGGTGGAACTGATAACACATCTGCAGCGAGCCGTCCGCGAGGCGCACAAGGCCGTTCGGATCGTTCATCCAGCCGTTCTCCGGCGCGTAGTGCAGGAGCGGCCTGTCCGGCGCGGCGGGGGGACGCTCGTTCCCCTGCGCGACGGCGGCAAGCGCTTCGTCGGGCACGGGACCGCACAAAAGCAGCGTCTCGCCCCGGTGCTTTTTGACCGGGAACGGGACAACCCAGTCGGCCTCCCCGGCACAGGCAGCGAGCGGCACCTCGAGCTCGTAGAGCTTGTGCTCGCGATCCGAGGCCGGAAACAGCGTCAGCAGACGGCGCGGCGCGCCGTTTTTGACGGGAATCAGCAGATAGTCGGCGGAGATGGAAAGGGAAAGCATGAAAATTCCTCCTTGTCCCCCGAGAGAGGGGACCCCTCGGTTTCCAGTATACCAGCCGCGCGCCGCCGCGTCAATCGATCGCGGCGGGGGAAAAATGTCAAACAGACGAAAAGCTTTTGTAAAGTTCTCGTAAAGAGCGTTGACGCTTCCCCCTCTTTTTCGATATACTATATTTGTACGGTCATAATTTGGAAAAGATTTCGCAAAAATTCGGAAAAAAACGGACGTTCGCCGCGCGGGGGACGCGGCAAAAAGATGACGGAGGGAAAACAGCATGGATTTTGGCATCGTTCTCGGCCTTCTGGGCGGACTCGCGCTGTTCCTGTACGGTATGCAGATGATGAGCTCCGGCCTCGAGGCCGCCGCCGGCAACCGGATGAAGAACATCCTCGAAAAGCTGACGGCGAACCGCATCCTCGGCGTCCTCGTCGGCGCGGGCATCACGGCGGCGATCCAGTCGTCCTCGGCGACGACGGTCATGGTCGTCGGCTTTGTCAATTCCGGCATGATGACGCTGCGCCAGGCGGTGTGGATCATCATGGGCGCGAACATCGGCACGACGATCACCGGCCAGCTCATCGCGCTCGACATCGGCCAGCTCGCGCCGCTGTTCGCGTTCGTGGGCGTGGCGCTGGTCGTCTTCTTCAAGAAGCCGCAGGTGCACCACTACGGCAGCATTCTCGCCGGCCTCGGCGTGCTGTTCATCGGCATGGAAATGATGAGCTCCTCGATGGAGCCGCTGCGCGAGTGGCCGGCCTTCGTCGAGCTGGTGAGCACCTTCTCGAACCCGCTCGTCGGCATTCTCGCGGGCACGCTGTTTACGGCGGTCATCCAGTCGTCGTCGGCGTCCGTCGGCATTCTGCAGGCGATGGCGGTGAGCGGCATCGTCGGCCTTGACACGGCGGTGTACGTCCTCTTCGGCCAGAACATCGGCACCTGCATCACGGCGCTGCTCGCGTCGATCGGCACGTCGCGCAACGCGAAGCGCACGACCGTCATTCACCTGATGTTCAACCTCTTCGGCACGGCGGTGTTCACCATCCTGACGATGACGACGCCGCTCACGGACCTCGTCGCCTCCTTCACGCCGGGCAGCCCCGACTCCCAGATCGCGAATATGCACACGATCTTCAACGTCGTGACGACGCTCATCCTGCTTCCCTTCGGCCAGCAGATGGTGCGCCTCGCGATGCGCATCCTGCCCGACCGCCGCGAGAGCGAGGCCGAGGGGATGCACCTGGCCTACCTCGTCCCCGGCCCGACGCTGACGCGTCAGGAGCACCCGATCGGCTTCTCCGCGATGTACGTCAACCAGCTGCGGCAGGAAAACAACCGGATGCTCTCGATGGCGCGGCAGAACGTCGACCTCGCCTTTACCGCCGTCCTCGCGTGCGATCCGAAGCGGCTCGAGAAGGCGGAGGAGACGGAGGAGTACATCGACTTCCTCAACCGCGAGATCTGCCGCTTCATCTCGGACGTCATCGTCAACGAGACGAACGAGCAGGATTCCACGGCGATCAGCGCCTACTATCTGATTTGCGGCAACATCGAGCGCATCGGCGACCACGCGATCAACATCTGCGAGTACACGCAGCTGCTCAAGAAGAAGAATATCCGCTTCTCCGACGACGCGCGGGACGAGCTGCACCGGATGCAGGGCGTCTGCCTCGAGGCGATCTCGGCGCTTGAGACGGAGCCCGGCGCGGACGTACAGGGCTGGCTCAGGGATCTGGCCTCCTACGAGCAGCGCATCGACGATATGACGATCGAGTACCGCGACAGCCAGCTCGACCGGATGCGCACCGGCGTCTGCTCCGACGAGGGCTGCATCATCTTCTCGGAGCTCCTCACGGACTTCGAGCGCATCGGCGACCATGTGCTGAACATCGCGCAGCAGCGCGCCGCCGTCGCGGAGGCGTCGGATTGACGCGCCCATGAATGAAAATCGCCCCCGTCCGCGGACGGGGGCGTTTCGTTTATCTTGACAGGGCACGGCAGGAGAACTATGATGAAAAAAACGTCTGCAAGACGGAAGGAGCGATCGCAATGAACCTGCCCCCGATTTTCCCCGGCGAGAAAACGCCCGGGGCGTGGAAGGAGCGCCGGACGGAGCTGCTCCGGCTGCTCTCGGAATATGAGTACGGCTTCACCCCGGAGCTCCGGCTTACCGGGACGAGCTGCACCACGCCGTGGACCTGGACGCTCGCAAGCGGCGTCCGCGTCGAGACGCACCGCCTCTTTTTTGAGAAGGACGGCGCGGTGTGCAGTATGCGGTTCGAGCTGTTTTTCCGCCCGTCCGCGCAGCCGCAGCCCGTCATTCTGATGATCGACGTGTTTGACGCCAGCCCGGAAAACCTCCGGCATCCGGAGCTCGGGGCGTACTCGAGCGCGCGTCTGCCGGTGGAGCGCATCACGGAGCAGGGCTTCGCCGCGGCGCTGATCCACGCGGACGACCTGTGTTCCGACAGCCCGGACACGTTCACGCGCGGCATTCTGGAGCTTGCGCCGCGGCAGGGCGCGTCCGGCTGGGGCGCGATCGGCGCGTGGGCGTGGGGGACGAGCCGCGTCCTTGACGAGCTGGAGAGAGACAGCCGCTTCGACGCCGGGCGCGCCGCCGTCCTCGGCGTGTCGCGCGCGGGGAAAACGGCGCTCTGGTGCGGCGCGCAGGACGAGCGCTTCGCCGCGGTGATCGCGGCCGTCAGCGGCTGCGGCGGCGCGTCGCTGCTGCGCGGGAAAACGGGCGAGCACATCCGGCACATGACGTCGTCGTTCCCGTACTGGACGTGCGAGAACTACGCGTCCTTCGCCGACCGCGAGGACGAGCTGCCGGTCGACCAGCATATGCTGCTCGCGCTGTGCGCGCCGCGCCCGCTGTACCTCTCCGACGCGATCGAGGACGACTGGGCGGATCCGCATAAGGCGTTCGAGGCCGCCGTCCTCGCGGGGGAGGCGTACCGCGTCCTCGGCGCGAAGGGGCTCTCCGCGGAGACGTTCCCGCCCGTCCACGAGCCGATCGCGGAGGGCGGCATCGCGTACCACGTCCGCACGGGCGGGCACGGCCTGCTCGCGTACGACTGGGAGCAGTACCTGCGCTTTCTCTCCCGCCTGTGGAAGGCGTAACCTGAAAAAATCCGCCCCTTTCCTTGTCAGGACGGGGCGGATTTTTGGTTACGCCCCCGCGAGGGCGGCGAGGCGGCGGCGTCTCCCCTCGAGGAACGCCTCGAAGGATTCGCGCGTGCGGTTGACGATGAGCTCCTCCGGGAAGCCGAGCTCCCAGAGCAGCCGCTCCACGGCGGAGAAGCGGCCGATGCCGAAGGCCGAGTGGCAGTCGCTGCTGACCGTCACCGGGACGCCCAGGTCGCGGCACGCCTCGGCGATCGCGCGGCACGGCTTCGCCGAGACGGCGGCGGAGTTCTCGAGGCTCGAATTGTTCAGCTCGATCGCCTTGCCGAGGCGCTTCGCCTCGAGCAGGACGGGAGAAAGCTCGTACGCGTGGCGCGACCGCCCCGTGTGGCCGAGCACGTCGACGTACGGATTGCGCAGCACCGCGAGATACATGGCGGTATTTTGCTCCACCGTGCCGCGGTCGCGGTCGAACGGCGTGTGGATGCTCGCGATGACAAAGTCGCGGCTTGAGAGAAGAAGCTCCGCGCCCGTCTTCTCGGGATGGAACTCGTCCGGCCTGTCCTCAAAGGCGAGACGGCCCTCGAAGTCCACGATGTCGATCTCCACGCCCTTCCACACGCGCACGCCGTACATCTCGTCCGGCAGGACGCGCTGGTTCGAGATCGCCTCGACGCTGTGCTCCCGCTGCGCCATGATGAGCGAGCAGTGATCCGTGACCGCCATCCCGCGCAGGCCGCGCTCCGCGGCGTGCCGCGCGCACTCCTCCACCGTCGAATACGCGTGCAGGCTGATGACGGAATGGGTGTGCGGATCCACCTCTATCCGGTACATAACAATCCCCCTTACTGTTGTGACTGCTTTTATTATACGAGCTTCCCCCGGGTTTTGCAAGGAAGGGCGGAATCCGGAAAAGGCGGCGGTTTGCGGTTGAAAAAATTTGTCGCTTTTAGTATAATAGGGAAAGAAATCGCTTCCCCGACGGGATCGGGGAGGCCCTCAAGGAGGAATCGACCATGTTCTGCAAGCTGATTGTCTGCGCGAACCAGTGGATCAAGGAAAGCGACTGGAAGGATCTCGCTCTCGTAAAGCTCTGCCTGTGCGCCCTCGGCGTCATTCTCGGCCTGACGGCCCTGCGCAAAAACAGGAAATTCGCCCTCGCCGTCTCCGTCGTCGTCTTCATCGCGACGTGGCTGCCGGTGATGAAGAAGTTCGCAGCCGTCGCCGCCGAGACGTTCGGCAAGCCCTCCTTCGCGGACTGCCCCTTCTGCCGGAAGGTCTCCGCCCTCCTTTCCCGCAAGCCCGCCGGCGGCGAGGACGAGGATCCCGACTGGGAGGATCCCTCCGCCGACGACTTCTGCTGCGACATCGACCTCGCATAAGAACCATCCCATCCGGACGAAAACGGCCTTCCGGAAGCGGCGCTGCTTCCGGAAGGCCGTTTTTTCGTCCGTCCGCCGGGCGGAGACAACCGCCGCCCTCTCCTCTCTTCCGACAGGCTTCCCCTTTTTCCGGCAGAAACAAGAGTCTTGCGGAAAAAGGGAGTTGTGGTATAATGATAGCACACCCCCCAAACGCAGGCGCGGCAGCATACCCCCGGCCGCGGGCGTCCCGGCTGCCGAACCCACATAAGCCCGGCGACCGGAGGGAGCACGCGCGGAGTCCTCGCCGCAGGCGCGGCAGCATACCCCCGGCCGCGGGCGTCCCGGCCGCCGAACCCACATAAGCCCGGCGACCGGAGGGAGCACGCGCGGAGTCCTCGCCGGAGGCGCGCGGGGGGGAAAAGGAATTTTATGAAACTGAGGGCTAATCCATGAGATTATATTTTTCGAGCAGGCTCAAGAGGAACCTGTTCCCCATTCTGACGATCTCCATCACGATGATCTTCGTTTTGTACTTCCTGCTGTCGAACGGCGGCGTGCAGAACATCGGGGAGATCCTGATGCGTCTGCGCTGGGAGTGGCTGGCGCTCGCCGTCGCGGCGGCGGGCGGGACGCTCCTTCTCGAGGGCTTCACGCTTCACCTGTTCTGCCGGCACGTCTGCCCGGACTGGCACTTCGGCGCGTCGTTCTCCGTCGGGATGACGGGGCTGTTTTACAGCGCGATCACGCCGTTCTCCACCGGCGGGCAGCCGATGCAGATCTACTCCATGAAGAAAATGGGCATGGACACGGGGCGCGCGGGCAGCGTCATCGCGATGAAGACGCTCATCTATCAGGTCGTGATGGTGCTCTACTCCCTGCTGCTCGTCTCGACGCAGCTCGGCTTCTTCCAGACGAATATCAGCAACTTCTCGTTCGTGACGGTCATCGGCCTGCTCTCGAACTCCGCCTTCATCGCCGCCGTGCTGACCTTCACCGTCAGCGCCGGAGGCACCGACCGCGTCCTGCGCTTTTTCCTGCGCCTGTTGTACCGGATGCGCATTGTCCGCCATCCGGTGCAGCGGTATCAGCGCATCCACGCGCAGCTCTCGATGTTCCATAAGAGCGCGAATATCATGGGACGTTCCGCGAAGCTGTACGTCGTCACCTCGCTGCTGACCGTCGTGCAGATCACCGTCAACAGCCTTATCTCCTACTTCATCTACCTGAGCTTCGCCCTGCCGGCGGAGAGCGTCTCGCCCGTCACAATGGTCGCGGCGCAGGTCTTCGTCTCGATGGTGTCCGCCTTCGTGCCGCTGCCCGGCGCGTCCGGCGGCGCGGAGGGCTCCTTCGTCATCTTCTTCGGCAAGTTCTTCGGGCAGGATATCGTCCCCGCCATGTTCCTGTGGCGCATCCTGACGTACTACGTCAATATCGCCCTCGGCGGCTTCTTCGCCGTGTGGGGCGGGAAGCGGTACGCCGTCGAAAAGGCGGAGGCGCAGGACTAGCGCCGCCGCCCGGAAAACCGCCGGTTGACGGCCTCCTGCAGCCGCATGACGAGCGCGGGCGCGAGCGAGAAGGCCGCCGTGAGCAGCCAGCCCTCCCCCGTCAGGGGCGCGGCGTCAAAGAGCGTCCGCAGCGGCGGGAACAGCAGAACGGCGCACTGCAGCGCCGCGCAGACAAGCGCCGCCGGGAGCAGGCGGCTCCCCCGCCGCGCGCCGCGCGCCCGCATATTGAACGCGTGGGCGAGCTGCGACAGCGAGAGCACCGAAAAAGCCATCGTGCGCCCCACCACGGGGTTCATCGGGTCGGCGTCGAAGAACGCGCGGCCGCACGAGTACGCCGCGAGCGTGCACGCCCCGATGAGGCAGCCCTCGACGGCAATCTGCCAGCCCATTCCGCCGGAAAAGAGGCTTTCGCCGCGGCGGACGGGCGGGCGGCGCATGACGTCCGCCTCGATCGGCTCCGCGCCGAGCGCGAGCGCCGGGAGGCAGTCCGTCACGAGGTTCACCCACAGCAGCTGGATCGCCAGAAGCGGCGACGGCAGCCCCAGCAGGAAGCCCGAGAGCACCGTCAGGATCTCGCCCGCGTTGCACGAAAGCAGGAAGCGCACCGTCCGCCGGATGTTGGCGTACACGCCGCGCCCCTCGCGCACGGCGGCGACGATCGTCGTGAAATTGTCGTCCGCGAGCACCATATCGGCCGCGTCCTTCGCGACCTGCGTCCCGCCCCGTCCCATCGCGCAGCCCACGTCCGCCGCGCGGAGAGCCGGGGCGTCGTTGATCCCGTCGCCCGTCATGGCGGCGACCTCGCCGTTCGCCTGCAGCGCGCGCACGATGCGCACCTTGTGCTCCGGCGAGACGCGGGCGAACACGTCGCAGCGGCGGACGAGCCTGCGCAGCGCCGCGCCGTCGAGCTCGTCGAGCTCCGCGCCCGTGACGGCGGCGCCGTCCGCCCGCAGGATGCCAAGCTCCCGCGCGATGGCCGACGCCGTCGCGGCGTGGTCGCCCGTGATCATGATCGGCCGGATGCCCGCGGCGCGGCACTCGGCGACGGCCTCCTTCACCCCGGCGCGCGGCGGATCGTCGAGCGCCGCGAGACCGGCGAAGGTCAGGCCGCGCTCGAGCTCCGCGTCCGGCGGCAAAGTCTCCGTGTCGCGGTAGGCCACGCCAATCACCCGCAGACCGGCGGAGGCGAACTCGCCGTTGAGCCGCAGGACGGCGGCGCAGCTGCCCGCGCAGTACCGCGCCAGCACGTCCGGCGCGCCCTTTGTGATAATCCGGTAGCCGCCGCCCGGGCGGCGGTGGACGGTCGTCATGCGTTTCCGCGCGGAGGAGAATGCCAGCTCCCGCACGCGGGGATACTGCTTCTCGAGGGCTTCCTTCTCCTCCGGGCACGCCTCGGCGAGAGCCGTCTCCGTCGGGTCGCCGCGGTACGCGCCGCGCGAGCCGGTGCAGTTATTGCACAGCGCCGCGAGGCTCAGAAGCTGCCGCCCCTCGCGGGAATGCGCGGCTGTCTTTCCCGCCGCCGTCGCCGTGAAGCGCAGCGTCATGCGGTTTTCGGTGAGCGTGCCCGTCTTGTCGGAGCAGATGACGCTCGCGCTTCCAAGCGTCTCGACCGCCGGCATCCGGCGGATGATGCTCTTTTTCGCCGCCATCCGGCGCACGCCGAGGGCGAGGACGATCGTCACCACGGCGGGAAGCCCCTCCGGGATCGCCGCGACAGCGAGGCTGATCGAGAGCAGCAGCATCTCAAGCGGCGGCGTGCGCTCTAAAAGCCCCACGACGAACAGAACCGCGCAGATGAGCAGCGCCCCGATGCCGAGCCAGCGGCCCGTCTGGGCAAGGCGCGCCTGCAGCGGCGTTTTCGGCGGCTCCTGCGAGGAGAGCAGCCCCGCGATCCGCCCGACCTCGGTGCGCATCCCCGTCGCGGTCACGAGGCCGAGGCCGCTGCCGCCCGTGATCTCGGACGGCGAAAAGACCATGTTGCGCCGGTCGCCGAGCGGCGTCTTTTCCGGCAGGACGGCCTCTGCGTCCTTCGCGACGGGCACGCTCTCGCCCGTGAGGGCGCTCTCGGCGGCAAAGAGCCCGCCGGACTCGACGAGGCGCAGGTCGGCGGGGGCGACGTCCCCCGCGCGCAGGCGGACGAGGTCTCCCGGTACGAGGAGGGCGGCGTCCACCGTCTCCTCACGGCCGCCGCGCACGACGCGCGCCTTCGGGCTGCTCATCCGCCGGAGCGATTCCATCGCCTTTTCGGCGCGGCTCTCCTGAATCATGCCCGTCGCCGCGTTGACGAGGACAATCGCGAGAATCACGATTGAGTCGACCGCGTCGCCCGAGCCGTCGAGCTTCGCCGCGACAAATGATACCGCCGCCGCCGCGAGCAGAATCAATACCATAAAATCAGAAAGCTGCGCGAGAAAGCGCCGCACAAGGCCGCGCTTCTTCGCGCCGGGAAGCTCGTTTCTGCCCGTCTCGAGCAGGCGGCGCTCCGCCTCCTCCCGCGTCAGCCCCGTGCGCGCGTCTGCGCGCAGCGCCTCGGCGCACTGCCGGGACGTCATACTCTGCCATTCCACCGTGCATCCACCTCCATCGCAGTTCACTCCCATATATATTCCGCATCCGCCCGCAGTAGTCGTTGTCTGTCCCGAAAGGAGGACCGCTTATGGATTACGCCATTCTCCAATGGATCAGGGAGACGCTCTGGAACGGGGTGACGTGCGCCTTCTTCCCCTTCGTCAGCACGCTCGGGAACGGGGGCGCCGTCTGGTTCGCAATCGCCGCCGTCCTGCTGTGCGTCCGATCCACGCGCCGCGCGGGAGCGCTCATGATCCTCGCTCTGGCCGTGACGTACCTCGTCAACGATGTGACGATCAAAAATCTCGTCGAACGGCCCCGCCCCTTCGCCGACCACCCGGAGCTCACGCTCCTCATTCCGCCGCCCGGCGGCTTCTCCTTCCCGAGCGGACACTCGGCGTCGTCGTTCGCCGCCGCGGGCGTGCTGTTCTGGGAAAAGCGGCGTCCGATCGGCGTGTGCGCGATCGTCCTCGCGGCGCTGATCGCGTTTTCGCGCGCCTTTCTGTGCGTCCACTATCCCTCGGACGTCCTCGCCGGATCGCTGATCGGCTTTGCCCTCGGGATCGCCTGCGTCTTCCTCGCGCGGCGGTATCTCCCGCCGAAGGAGGCGGGGAAGGCTTTGACGGAACAAAATCAAGAATAATTCTTATTTTCGTATTGACAACAGCGTTTTGGGAATGTATACTAAAGCCATGGAAAATACGGCCGGAAAGGCCGGGGAATAAAGGAGAGAAAAGAAAATGGAGAAGTACATCTGCAGCGCTTGCGGTTACATTTACGATCCCGCCGCCGGCGACCCGGACAACGGCGTCGCACCCGGCACCGCGTTTGAGGCCGTTCCGGACAGCTGGACCTGCCCGCTGTGCGGCGTCGGCAAGGATATGTTCACGGCGGAATAAGTCTGTGAGAATTGGGCCGCTCCCGGTGGGGGCGGCTTTTTTCATGCTAAAGGAGTGCGAAAATTGAAAGCTTTTCTCTCCAGAAAGCTTGCTTTCTGGAGAGAAAAGCAGAGTTTCAGCCCGCCTTTTCAAAGGCGGCGGGGGGTCGGGGGCGCGGTGTGCCAGTGGCACACGAATTAGCGCCGGTCTCCGCTGCCGCTCCGGTCGGTGCCCTAT
>CALWIH010000015.1 GCA_944380675.1 uncultured Clostridia bacterium
AAGGACGCGCCCATCGTTGTGCTCGACGAGCCGACGGCGGCGCTCGACCCCGTCTCGGAGCATGAGGTCTACAACGGCTTCCGGGAGCTTGTCGGCGACAAGACGGCCATCTTCATCTCCCACCGCCTCTCCTCCTGTCGCTTCTGCGACGAAATTCTCGTGTTCGACGAGGGAAGGCTCGTCCAGCGCGGCAGCCATGACGAGCTCGTCGCGGAGACGGACGGATTGTATCACGCCATGTGGCAGGCGCAGGCGCAGTACTACGCCGAGGATCGGGGCCTCTTTGCGTAACGCTGCCTTTCAAAAAACCGCGCGAAAAAGCGCCGGGCAAGCGGGAAAATCTCCCGCCTGTCCGGCGCTTATCCATTGCGGTATGGAAATCAGAGCTTGACGACCTCGCCGTCCACCGTGCCGGGAAGACCGGCGGCGTTGGCCTCGTCGGTGTCGATATGAACAGCCAGACCGGCGGTGCGGCTGACACGGGCAATCACGTCGCCGAAGATGAGCGAGCGCTCGCCGTAGTTGAGCTTGATGCCGATGGCCTCGCCGTCCGTCACGCCGTAGTCGACGGCTTGCTCGGGCGTAAAGTGGGCATGGCGCTTCGCGACGATGACGCCGTGATCGATCGTGACCTCGCCCTTGGGGCCGATAAGCTTGCAGCCGGGGGTGCCGTCCAGGCAGCCGGACATACGCAGCGGAGCGTCGATGCCGAGGGTGCGGGCGTCCGTCTTCGCGAGCTCAATCTGCGTCTCGGGGCGAACCGGGCCGAGGATCGAAAGCTTGAGCGACGACTTCGGGCCGACAACCTCCACCTTCTCCGCGCAGGCGAACTGGCCGGGCTGCGAGAGGTCCTTCTTCGGGGTGAGCTGATAATCCTTCCCAAACAGAGTGTCAAGATCCTCCTGGGTTAAATGAATGTGACGCGCCGAGGTTTCCACCATAATGTTCATACTACCCACATCTCCTGTCTTTTCATTTTCAAAGTATACTCGCGCCGTCAGACAGAACCACCGGCGGAACAAGCGCCGGTTTTTCTCTCCGAATGCGCTCTGAAGAATCATGGTTTTCTACTATTTTACTCCATGACGAAAAAAATTTCAAGTCTTCTCGACGGAAACGAAAAATTCCGGTATAATAAAAACGGATTCGGCGGAGACGCGGCGCAAAGACGGCGCTCCCCGCACAAGGAAGGAGACCGATTTCATGTACCAGTCCTGGGAGGAATTAGAGAAGAACTGCCTGTGCTGCGAAAAATGCCAGCTCCGGGAGGGGCGCACGCAGGTGGTGTTCGGCGTCGGCAACCGCCATGCCAGGGTGCTGTTTATCGGAGAAGGCCCCGGCGAGCAGGAGGATCTGCAGGGCAAGCCCTTTGTCGGGCGAAGCGGGCAGTATCTCGACAAGCAGCTCGCCGCCGTCGGGCTTTCCCGCGACAAGGACGTCTATATCGCGAACATCGTCAAATGCCGCCCGCCGCAGAACCGCGACCCGCTCCCGGAGGAGCAGGACGCGTGCATCACCTGGCTGCGCGCGCAGACAGCCTTCCTCCGGCCGAAAATCATCGTTTGTCTCGGCCGAATCGCCGCGATGAAAATCATCCGGCCGGATTTCAAAATCACGAAGGAGCACGGCGTCTTTTTCGAGAAGGGCGGCGTCCTCATGATGGCGACCCTCCACCCCGCTGCGCTGCTGCGCAATCCCGCGTCGAAGCCCGGCGCGTTTGAGGATTATCTGCGGCTGCGGGAAAAGATGGAACAGCTCGGCCTCGTCGCGCCGGAGACCTTCCCCGACGCGCCGTGTCCGTAACACAGCAAACGAGCGCTTTCCCTGCCGGCACGGCAGCGGAAAGCGCTCGTTTGCTTTGCTTATTTCTTCGCCCGGTACGGCGACTCGAAGACGTCGATGAATTTCTTTGCCAGCACGTCGTACTCGTAGTTCTCGAGGATGAAGCGGTGGCCGCGCTCGCCCATCGCGGCGAGCTCCTCCTTCGGAGAGGCGGCGAGCTGCTCCGCGGCTTTGGCGATAGCGGCGCTGTCCTCCGGCGGAATGGAGACGCCGCAGCCTGCCTCGGCGACCATGTCGTTGCCGGCGTCGATCGCGAAGATGACGGGCTTCCCGGCCATCATATAGTCCATCAGCTTATTCGGGCTCACACCGAAGCGGAACAGCGGTTGGCGCTGCAGGCCGACGTAGAGGGCGTCGAACTGGCTGAGCAGCTCAGGCACCTCATCGCGCTTGACGGCGGGGAGAAACTCCACGTTCTCCTCCACATGAAGCTCCTGCACCTTCTTCATCAGGCGGTCGCGCTCCGGCCCCTGGCCGACGGCGATCAGCTTGACCTTCTTTCCTTTCAGGTGCTCGCCCGCCTCGACGAAGCTGTCGAGGGCGTTGGCGATGCCGTGCGCGCCGGTGTAGCCGATGAGGAACCAGCCGTCCGCCTTATACGCGCCGAGCTTGTCGTGGTAGACAGGCGGCTCATGGAACGGCGCGTCCCAGTCCGCCTTGACAATCCCGTTCGGAATGCAGACGAACTTCTCCGGGGCCATCCCGTGCTCGATGAAGTGCTCCTTCGAGCACGGCAGCAGCGAGACGATATAGTCGCTCCATTTGCAGCAGTCGTTCTCCGCCTTCTGCATGACCTGGATATACGGATGCTTCGGGCTCATGCCGCCGAGCTCGATCGGACTGAGCGGCCAGAGATCGTGCACCTCGTAGATGAGCATCGCGCCGTACTTTTTCGCGATTTTGTGCGCGGGGTAAATGTCGAGCGGGTACGTCGAGGAGGCTATTACGACGTCCGGCTTCTCCTCCCCGGCCAGCTGCCCGATATGGGCGTAAAGGCCGTTGAGGAAGCTGAGCATATTGCGGATTCTGCCGACGCCGTTGCCCTCGTAGGAATTGCCGTGGATCCAGAAATACCGGATGCCGTCGACGTCCTCCTCGAGCACCTTTTTCCCCTCCATCGAGGGGTTCTTCGTGCGCAGGTGCGAGAACGAGCTTGCCGCGATGGTGACGCTGTGTCCCATCTCGACCCAGCGCTTCGCCATGAAGTACGGGCGGAACTCCATGCCGTGCTTCGCGCCGCCCGCGTAGTGATTGATCAAAAGAATGTTCATATTCGGTTCCCTCTCCCGTTGTTCTCAGCGCGGAGCCGTCACGCGTTCGCGCAGAGGAGCTTCGCGATCTTCTCCGAGGCGCGGCCGTCGCCGAAGGGCTTGCTGTCGCGGGCGGCAGCGTCCGGGACGGTGTGCAGCGCCTTGTCGAGGATGTCCTCCGTCGTCAGGGAGGCGAGGATGTTCCAGTTCCCGTGCAGCGTCTCGACCCATTCCGTCTCCGTGCGGAGCGTCACGCAGGGAACCTCCATGAAGTAGGCCTCCTTCTGCAGGCCGCCGGAGTCGGTGAGCACCTGGGAGGCCCCGCTGGTGAGCAGGAGCATCTCGAGATAGCCCACGGGATCGATGAGCTGGATATTCCGGAAGCCGCCCTTCGCGATGGCCTCCTCCGCGAGGCCGCGCGTCCGGGGATGGATCGGGATGACGACGCGCTGCGGCAGCTGCTCAAACGCGCGGAAAATGCGCGTCACGGCCTCGACGCCGCCGTCCGTCGTCTCGGCGCGGTGAAGCGTCGCGAGGCGGTACTGCTTCGGGGCAATGCCGAGCGTCTCGTAAATCTTACTCTTCTCCGGGTTCGCGCGGGCGACGGTGAGGAAATGCAGCACGGAGTCGAGCATGACGTCGCCCGTCATCGTGACGCCGCGCGTGATGCCCTCCTTCGCGAGGTTCTCGACCGCTGTCTGCGTCGGGCAGAGAAGCCAGGTGGAAATATGGTCGGTCAGGACACGGTTCTGCTCCTCCGGCATCCGCATATTGTACGAGCGAAGTCCCGCCTCGACGTGCGCGACCGGGATGTGCAGCTTGCTCGCGGCGAGCGCCCCGGCGAGCGTCGAGTTCGTGTCGCCGTAGACCATGAGAATATCGGGCTTCTCCCGGCCGATGACCTCCTCGATGCGGATCAGCATCTCGCCCGTCTGCTTCCCGTGCGAGCCGGAGCCGACGCCGAGGTTGTACGCCGGCTTCGGGATGCCGAGCTCCTCAAAGAAGACGTCGGACATATTCTTGTCGTAGTGCTGCCCGGTGTGGACAATCACCTCGCCGCACAGCGGCTGCAGGGCCGCGCTGACGACGGACGCCTTGATGAACTGCGGGCGCGCGCCCACAATTGTCAGGATTTTCAAGCGCCTTCTCCCCTCTCAGCCGATCTTGACGTCCTTCGACTCCATGTCGAGCGTGGAGAAGGAGAGGCCGTCGAACTTCACGGGCAAGCCCGTCTTCTGGCTCTTGTAGGCCGCGAGGATGATCTTCATGCCCTTCATGCCCTCCTCGCCGCTGACGAGAGGCTTGCGGCCGGTGCGGACGGCATCGATATAGTCGGCGTAGAGCGCGTTGTGACCGCTGCCGTAGACGTCCTTCGGGTCGGTGCCCGCGAGCTTCTCGACCTCGGCGTCTTGCGCCGCGGGGGCGGCGAAGTTCCACGTCTGGACGCGGTTGACGGCGAGGCCGCCGATGACGGCGGTGCCCGTCTCGCCGGAGATGGAGAGCGTCTCCTCGAGGTTCTTCGGGTAGATGCACGCCGTCCCCTCGACGATGCCGATCGCGCCGTTCTTGAAGCGGATGAGGATGGAGCCGAAGTCCTCGGCCTCGATGTCGCGCAGATAGTTGCCCGTCATGGCCATGATAGTATCCGGCTCGCCGCCGAGCGACCACTGGAGCAGATCGATGTCGTGGATGCACTGGTTCATCAGCGTGCCGCCGTCCTGCGCCCAGGTGCCGCGCCACGGCGCCTGCTCATAATAGGGCATCGTGCGGTTCCAGAGAATGCGCGCCGTGCCGTTGACGAGCTTGCCGAAGCGGCCGTCGTCGAGCGCGCGGCGGAGCTGCTGGATCGGGGCGTTGAAGCGGTTCTGGTGGCAGACGCCGACGGTGACGCCCTGATTCTCCGCCTCGGCGAGGATCTTCTCCGCGTCGGCGGTGGAGAGCGCCATCGGCTTCTCAATCAGGACGTTCTTGCCGTGCGCGATGCAATATAGCGCAATCTCCGCGTGGTAGCCGCTCTCCGTCGCGATGGCGCAGCAGTCGACCGCGATCTCGTCGAGCGCCTTTTTGTAATCGGCGTAGACAGCCGGACGGTAGCCGGCGGCGGCCTTCATGTCGTCCGCCTTCTTCTCCGCGAGCTCCGTCACCGGGTCGCAGACGGCGACGAGCTCGCACGTCTCGAAATTCGCGGCAGCCGCCGCAATGTGGTTCTTAGAAATACGGCCGCAGCCGATCAGCATAAAACGCAGCTTATCCATGTTTCCATTCCGCCTTTCCTCCCGCGCGCCGGCGCGGGGCATGATGGGTTGACATAAAAACGAGCGGAACTTCCCACAGGGAGAGGTTCCGCCTGTTTTTTCTCTCTTAGAGCAGCTCGATGTTCGAGCGATCTGCGACGTTCTTCATCGCGTTGCGCGTGTCGAAGATCTCCTTCGACAGCTTCTGGATGCGGTCGTAATCGAAGCACTCGTGCGCGGTGCAGATGACGACAATGTCCGCCTCGCGGAGCATCTCGTCGGTAAGCTCCTTCGCGCCGGTGTGCACCTTCCCCTTGTGCTTGTACTCGGGGATGTAGGGATCGTAGTAGGTCGTCTCGGCGCCCTGCTCAATCAGGTGGTCGATGACGTTGAGCGCCGGGCTCTCGCGGTAGTCGTCGATGTCGTTCTTGTAGGCGACGCCGAGGACGAGCACCTTCGCGCCGTTCATCGCGGTCTTGTTGCGGTTGAGCACCTTCATCACGCGGTCGACGACGTACTCGGGCATTCCGGTGTTGATTTCGCCCGACGTCTCGATGAGGCGGGTGTGGTAATCAAACTCGCGGGCCTTCCACGTCAGATAGAACGGGTCGAGCGGGATGCAGTGGCCGCCGAGGCCCGGGCCGGGATAGAACGCCTGGAAGCCGTACGGCTTCGTCTTCGCGGCCTCGATGACCTCCCAGACGTTGATGCCCATGCGGTTGCAGATGATGGCCATCTCGTTCGCGAGGCCGATGTTGATGTTGCGGTAGGTGTTCTCGAGGAGCTTCTCCATCTCCGCGACGGCGGGCGAGGAAACCTCGTAGACGCCGCCCTCGAGGACGTTGCGGTACAGAGCCGCCGCGATCTCGGTGCAGTCCTTCGTGACGCCGCCGACGACCTTCGGGGTGTTCTTCGTCTTGTACTGCTTGTTGCCGGGATCGACGCGCTCCGGCGAGAAGGCGAGATAGAAGTCCTCGCCGCAGACAAGGCCGCTCTTCTCGAGGATGGGCTTTAACAGCTCCTCGGTCGTGCCGGGATACGTCGTGGACTCGAGGACGACGAGCATCCCGGGATGGACGTGCTCGGCGACGCTCTCGGTGGAGCCCTTCACATAGCTGATGTCGGGCTGCTGGTACTTGTCAAGCGGCGTCGGGACGCAGATGGCGACCGCGTCGACGTCGCGGATGAAATCGAAGTCGGAGGTAGCGCGCAGATAGCCGGTCTCGACCATGTTCTTGAGCTTGTCGCCGACAATGTCGCCGATGTAGTTGTGACCGGCGTTGACGGAGTCAACCTTCTTCGCCTGGACATCGAAGCCGATCGTCTTGTAGCCGGCCTCCGCCATCTCGACGGCGAGCGGCAGGCCGACGTAGCCGAGGCCCACGATGCCGACGACGGCAGACTTGTCCGCGATCTTCCGGAGCAGCTCTTCTTTCAAATTCGACATACTTGATTCCCTCATTTTCTTTGAAAATTCATCAGGTTTTCTTCTGTCTATGGTTATGCCTCGAGCAGGGCGTCACAGACGGCGTCAATTTCCTCGTCCGTGATATAGCCGTGCATCGGCAGGCTCAGCACGCAGTCGGTCAGACGCTCGCTGACCGGCAGATCGCCGCGCTGGTAGCCGAGCGGCGCGTACACCTTCTGCAGGTGGAGCGGGCAGGGATAGTAGACCATCGTCGGGATGCCCTTCTCCTTCAAAGCGGCCTGCAGGCGCTCGCGCTCCGCGGCGTCCTTCGTCACGATGGTGTAGTAGCCGAAGCCGGAGGAATAGCCCTCGGGGACGTACGGCGTCGCGAAGCGGCCGGAGAGACGCTCCGCGTAGCGGGCCGCCGCGCGGCGGCGGTGCTCGTTCTCCGCGTCGAAAGCGTGCAGCTTCGGCAGGAGAATCGCGGCCTGCAGTGTATCGAGACGGGCGTTGAGCCCGACGCGGACGTTTTCATACTTGAAGGAACCCTTGCCGTGGACGCGGATGGACTGCAGGAGCTTCGCCTGCTCCTCGTCGTCGGTGAAGACAGCGCCGCCGTCGCCGTAGCAGCCGAGCGCCTTGGCCGGGAAAAAGCTGGTGGCGGAGAAATCGCCGAACGCGCACGCCTTCTTCTCGCCGATCGCGCCGCCGAAGCCCTGCGCGGCGTCCTCCATCAGGAACATTCCCTCTTTTTCGCAGATTGCGGAGAGAGCCGGGAAGTCCGCCGGGAGGCCGAACAGGTCGACCGCGATGACGCCCTTCGGCGTGAGCTTTCCCTCCGCCTTCACCTTCTCCAGCTGCGCGCGGAGAGAATCCGGGGACATATTGAAGGTGCGCGGATCGGAGTCGACGAACACAGGCGTCGCCCCGCAGAGGCTCACAACCTCCGCCGTCGCGTAGAAGGTGAACGCCGGGACAAAGACGGCGTCGCCGGGGCCGATGCCCATCGCCATGAGCGGCATCCGCAGCGCGTCGGTGCCGTTGCTCGTGCTGACGCAGTATTTTCTGCCCGTGTAGGCGCACAGCTCGCGCTCAAGCTCCTCGACCTGCGGACCGGAGATGAAATGCGCGCCCTCGATGACGGACGCGATGCCCGCGTCAATTTCCTTTTTCAGATGGCGGTACTGCGCCGCCAGATCGTTAAACTGCATATGTCACGCCTTCCCTTTTTCCGCAAGGCCGCCCGGGCCCTGCTCATATCTGCGTCCGCACTTCGGACAGACGAGCTCCTCCGTGAGGCTTTCGCCGCACTCGCACGCCCATCCGCGCTGACGCGCCGGGTTTCCCATCATGACCGCGTGGTCGGGGACGTCCTTCGTCACGACGCTGCCCGCCGCGATGAACGCGTGCCGCCCGATGCGGTGGCCGCAGACGATCGTCGCGTTCGCGCCGATGCTCGCGCCCTCTCCCACCGGCGTGGGCTTGTAGAATTCATGCCCTGCCTGCGGGTACTTGCAACGCGGACGCTGCACGTTTGTGAAGACCATCGAGGGGCCGCAGAACACATAGTCGCCGAGCATGACGCCGTCGTAGACGCTCACGTTGTTCTGAATCTTGCAGTGGCTGCCGATCGTCACGCCGGGGGCGACAAAGACGTTCTGCCCGAGGTTGCACCCTTCCCCGATCGACGCGCCGGCGCTGATGTGGGAATAGTGCCAGATCTTCGTCCCCGCCCCAATGCTTGCGCCGTCGTCGACGCAGGCGCTCGGGTGGACAAAATAGCTTTTCTGCTCTTCCACTTGCGGGTCAAATCCTTTCGGAATGGTTTGTGCCGCCGCACGCTTTCGGCGGCGAAATGGAATCATATACCGATATATTATACCCCGAGCGGGAAGACTAGTCAATAATTCCGCGCGAAATCGGACGGTCTTACGGGAAAAATACAGGAAAGATCGCGCGTTATTTTGGTTTAGATTGTCAACTCCGCTTGTTGACATTACCCTCCCCGCGCGGTATCATGAGACGGAGAGAACCGTAAAATATCGATAGAGAATCGAGGAATAGAAATGAGCCAGTTTGTCAGAAGAGAGGATTTCATCCCGTATAATCTGCCGGATATCACCGAGGCCGAGATCGACGAGGTCGTCGACACGCTGCGCTCCGGCTGGATAGCCAAGGGGCCGCGCACCATCAAATTTGAGAAGGAATTCGCCGAGTACCTCGGCGCGAAGCACGCGATTGCCGTCAACTCGTGCACGGCGGCGCTGCACATCTCCCTGCTCACGCAGAACATCGGCCCGGGCGACGAGGTCATCACGACGCCGATGACGTTCGCCTCCACGGCGAGCACCATCCTGCACTGCGGCGCGAAGCCGGTCTTCGCCGACATCGACTACCGCACCGGCTGCATCGATCCGGACGAGGTGGAAAAGAAGATCACCCCGCGCACGAAGGCCATTGTGCCGGTGCATTACAGCGGACAGGTCTGCGACCTCGACCGCATCTACGAGCTCGCGGACAAGCACGGCCTCTACGTCTCCGAGGACGCCGCCCACGCGCTGTGGAGCCGCTACAAGGGCCGCCTCATCGGCAACGGGCTGCGCGGCGCCGCCTCCTACAGCTTCTACGCGACGAAAAACCTCGCCACCGGAGACGGCGGTATGCTCGTCACCGACCGCGACGACATCGCGGAGCGCGCGCGCATCCTTGTCGGCCAGGGCATGAGCCACAACGCCTGGAACCGCTACGCCAAGGGCGGCAGCTGGAAATACGACATCGTCGAGCCGGGCTACAAATACAATATGTTTGACATTCAGGCCGCGCTCGGCCTCGTGCAGCTCTCCCGCCTCGAGGAGATGCAGAAGCGCCGCCTCGAGATCGCCGCGGTGTATCAGGAGGAATTCGGCAAGATCGACGCCGTCGAGCCGCCGTTCGTCCCGGAGTTCGCGACGCACTGCTGGCATCTGTACGTCCTGCGCGTCCTGCCGGAGCTCTTGACCATCGACCGCGATCAGTTCATCGTCGAGCTCAACGAGCGCAACGTCGGCACCAGCGTGCACTTCATCCCGACGCACACGATGACGGCCTTCCGCAAGCTCGGCTGGAAGGAGGGGGACTTCCCGATGACGGAGAAGCACTTCGAGCGCATCATCTCCCTGCCGCTCTACCCGTCGATGACCGACGAGCAGGTACAGTATGTGGTCGCCGCCGTCCGCGACATCGTGGAGAAGTTCCACAAGTAAGGGTGTAAAGAGTACGTCCTTTATAAAGGCGGAACACTTTTCAGATGAGCATAATTACAGGCCGCCGCAAAGCAAAGATACGCTTTGCGGCGGCCTGTTTCTGTCTTACTTCTCCTGCAGCCGGGCAGGGAGCTCCGCGTCCGGCGTGACGTAGACGGTGCTGTAATCGACATAGATCACCATGCCGGGCTTCGCGCCGTTCGGCTTGCTCACATGGCGCACCTGCGTGTAGTCGACCGGCACCTGTGAGGAATCCTTGCCGCGGCTGTGGTACGCGGCGAGCATGGCGGCCTCGCGCAGCGCCGTCTCGGTCGGCTCCCTTCCCTCGGTGACAAGGATGGTGTGCGAGCCGGGGATGTTCTTCGTGTGGAACCAGACGTCGTTGTTGCTCGCCTGCTTCATGGTGAGCTTGTCGTTCTGGCGGTTGTTGCGGCCGACGAGAATCAGGAAGCCGTCGGAGGAGCGGAATTTGAGCGGAGCTGCAGCGGCGGCGGGCTTCTGCTTCCCGCGCGGCGCGCGGATGTACCCCTGCCCCGTCAGCTCCTGGCGGATTTCGCTGAGGTCGCGCTCCGTCTCCGCGCGGCTGAGCTCCTCGAACACGGAATCGAGGTAGACAAGTTCCTCCTCCGCCTGGGCGATCTGCTCGGTGAGCTTCTCCTCGGCGGTGCGCGCCTTGCGGTACTCCTTGAAGTATTTCTGCGCGTTCTGCGTCGGGGTGAGGAGCGGGTCCATCTTGATTTTGAGGAGGGGCATTCCCTCCTCGTAGAAGTTTTCGAGCTCTGCTTCCTGCTGCCCCTTCTCGAGGCGGTAGAGGTTCGCGCTGATCAGCTCGCCGCACAGGCGAAGCTCCTCGCGCTTCCCGCACTGCTCGAGCTCGGCGCGCTGCTTATTGATCTTGTTTGTGAGGCGCTCGGACGTGTTCGCGAGCAGGCGCAGCAGATCCTGCGAGCGGACGCGCATCCGGTCGATGCGGTCGCGCTCGTCGTAGAAGGCGTCGAGCAGCTCGGAGCAGGTGTCGTATTTGCGCACGACGGCGGCGAGGCCGTACTGCTCGATGGGAAAATAGGTAAGATCGAGCGGCTTGCCGTCCGGCTTGACGGCCATGTGCGGCGTCCCGGAGATCTCGCGGATGGTCGTGAACAGGCGGTTCAGGAAGAAGGAGAGGCGGAGCCACTGCTCCTCCCCGAGCTGGCCGATCTTCCAGTCGGAGCCGTGCGTGACGTGGTACGCCACCTCGCGCGCGACAATCGGCGAGACGCCCTGCAGGGCGTTCAGAATCGCCTTGTCGAGGGAAAGCCCCTCGGCGGACGCGCGGATGCGGGCGACGGCGTCCTCGGCGGAAACGTCGAGCGCGCAGAGCTTGTCCTGCAGGGGCGGAAGCTCGTAGGCGAGACCCGGCAGGACGAGGCGCTCGGAGGTCATCTCCGCGTCGACGCGCTTGAGGGCGTCGATGATTTTTCCCTTCTCGTCGACGAACACGATGTTGCTGTAGCGGCCCATGATCTCCGCGTAGATGGAGAGCGAGACGTGGTCGCCAAGCTCGTTGACCGCGTCAAAGACGAGGCGCAGGACGCGCTCGAGGCCGGGCTGCTCCACGGCGGTCAGCCGCGCGCCCTGCAGGCGCTTGCGCATCAGCATACAGAGCATCGGCGGCTGCGGCGGGTTCTCCGGCACGAAGCGCGTGAAGTGGATGCGCGCGCTGTTGGCGCGGGCGGAGATCAGAAGCTTGAAATGATCGGTATAGGTGCGAAGGAGGAGCACCATCTCCTCCTTGTTCGGCTGGTAGATTTTTTCCACCCTGGCTTCCAGGGCGTTCTCTTCCAGCTCTCTGCGAATATGGCGCAGAAACGCTCCGTCAAGAGCCATGGGAAACACTCCCTTTTCGATTCAGATTGCGGGGCGGCCCCAGTAGACCGCCGTGTCGTTCGGCACGCGCAGAAGGCCGCCCTCCGCGTACCGGTCAAACAGCGCGCCGAGGGCTTCGAGATACGGCTCGTACCCCTCCTCGGCTTCCCTGAGACTGTAGGAGGCCGAGAGATTGCGCTGCAAAAACTTTTCCTTCGTGTAAAACAGGTCGTTCGGGATTCGCAGCGTTTCCGGCTCGCCGCCGAAAAACAGGCGAAGATTTTCCTCGGTTTTCCTCCAGTTGCCGCCGCCAAAGCCGGAAAAGCCGGGGCAGTAGCGGCGGCAGATCGCCGCGTTCTCCCGCACGGAAGCGTCCTCCTCCCTGCGGCTGTTCCAGACGAGGACGGACAGCCCGCCCGGCGCGAGAATCCGCAGGCACTCGCGGCGAAAGTCGTCCGGCCGGAACCAGTGGAACGCCTGCGCAGCCGTGACGAAGGAGACGCTTTTCTCCGGAAAGCCGGTGGCCTCCGCCGTCCCGCCGGAGACGGAAAAGCGGGGATTTCCGCCGAGGCTGCGCTCCGCGGCGCGCCTCATGTCGTCGTTCGGCTCGACGGCGAAGACGGTGCAGCCGAGGTCCAGCAGGAAGCGGGAGAAAATGCCCGTCCCCGCGCCGACGTCGGCGACGCGCGCGCCGCGCAGTCCGAGCGCGGCAAGCTGTTCGGCCAGGGCGGCGGGATAGCCCGGCCTCGAAGACTGATAGACGTCCGCCCTGCCGGAAAACTTCTTCGTGTTGTCCATGGCCGTCCTCACAGGCGATGGGACGGCGCGAGGGACGACGCCGCGACGGAAAACATAACGTCCGGGAACGCGTCGGCGAGCCTGTCGCGCAGCGGCACGAGGACAACCGCCTCGGTGTGGTAATGGCCTGCCGCCACGAGCGTCAGCCCGGCCTCGCGCGCGGCGAGAAGCTCATGGTGATGCGCTTCGCCCGTGACGAACGCCTGAATGCCCGCCGCCGCGGGATCCTCCGGGAAATAGGAGCCGCCCGCTCCGCTGCACAGGCCGACGGTGCGCACCGGCGTGCTTCCCTCGGTGTACTCGACGCCCTCGCAGCCGAGCGCGTCGCGCACAAAGAGGGCGAAGTCCCGCGGCTCCATCGGGGCGGGAAGCTCGCCGCACAGGCTCTCCGGCAGGCCGGACGGCGCGTCGACGCCGAGCGTGCGGACGTTCGCAAGGCCGAGCCGCGCCGCGAGGCAGGTGTTCACCCCGCCGGGGGCGAGGTCAAGGTTCGTGTGGGCGCAGATGGCCGCGAGGCCGTTCGCCGCCAGCAGCCACGGCGCGGAGCCGGGCGCGAGGCGGCGCAGCGGGTTGAAAATCACGGGATGGTGGCTCACGAGAAGCTGCGCGCCTGAGGCGGCGGCCTCCCTCACCACGTCGGGCGTGATGTCGAGGGCGAGGACGGCGCGGCGCACCTCCTCGCGCCCGCTGCCGGCGAGCAGCCCGGCGTTGTCAAAGCTCATCGCCGTCGAAAACGGCGCCCAGCCGTCGAGAAACGCATAGATGTCACGGACAGTTGTCATCACAGTTCGCTCCTTCCCTTGCCTCGCGCTCCAAAAGCCCGCAGAGCTTTCCGAGCGCGTCCGCTTCCTCCGTTTTTCCGGTGCAGCGCAGGCCGCCCTCACGCTTTCGCAGGGACGCCGCCCGCGCGAGCAGAAACTCGCGCGCCTCCGGCGTGTCGGGACGCACAAGGCCGCGGTGCAAAAAGAGGGGATCCGACGCGTTTTCCGCGGCCCGCGCCGGGTCGAAGCAGACGAGCATCGCGCTGTACAGCCTCCCCTCCCCGCGCACGACCTCCTCGCGCAGGACGGCGAAGCCCTCGCGGGAGAGGAAGGCGCGCAGATCCTCCGCAGAGGTCATCGGCTGCAGAATCAGGCGCTTTTCGGCGGAGCGCAGCCACGGCGCGCGGGCGATGATGCGCGCGATGAGCTCGCCCCCCATCCCGGCGATGACGACGTCGTCGGCCTCCTCGGGCGAGACGGCGTCGAGGCCGTCCGAGAGGCGCGCGGCGACAAGCTCCTGCACGCCGTACCGCTCGATGTTCTGCCGGGCGGAATGGAGCGGGCCCTCGCGGACGTCCCCCGCCACGGCGGAGCGGATGCGCCCCATGCGCGCGAGCCAGACGGGCAGATACGCGTGATCTGTCCCGACGTCGGCGAGACGGCAGCCCTCGCGCGTCAGTGAGGCGCAGAGCCCCAGCCTCGCGCCGAGGGAGAACAGGGTCTTTTCCTGCAATCGGGTTCCCTCCTCATTTCTTCGCTATCGGAAAGGAGCCGCCCGGCAGCGCTGCCGAACGGCTCCCTGTTCGCGTTTTTACTTGTTCGCAACGTGGGCGTTGAGCTTCTTCAGGAGCTCGTCCACGCTGACGCCGTGCACCATGCACGCCTGCTCCAGGGATTCGCCGCGCGACGCGGGGCAGCCCAGGCAATGCATCCCCATTTCCAGGAAATAGGGCGCCGTCGTCTCGTCGAGCTTGAGAATGTCGCCGATCAGCGTATCTTTCGTAATCACAGCCATCGATTGAAACCTCCAAATTTCCGCGCGCTTCCCGCGGCGGTTTACTTTTTCTCAATTATAATACCCAAAACGGGTTTTTGCAATACTGCCCGCGGAAAAAAGCCTGTCCGATCACTCCGGGAACAGCTTGCGGAGCTTCGCCCGCGCGCGCTGCAGGGCGTTCCCCACCGATTTTTCCGTCGTGTGAAGCTCGCGCGCCGCCTCGGCGTAGCTGCACCCTCTCAGGTGGAGGAAGAACGCCTCACGCTCCAAACAGGTGAGCGACTGCGCGATCTTTTTGAGCGCGGCCTCGTACGCCTCGCTGTCGGCGAGACGCTCCTGCGGATCAACGCCGCCGGGAAGCGACTCGAGCCGCCCGTCCTCCCCGCTGAGGGAGACGTGCTCGACCGGCGCCGGCTTCGCGCGGCCCGCGCGCCGCAGGGCGGTGATCATCCTGTTGCGGATGCAGACGTCGGCAAACGTGGGAAAGGAGGCGTTTTTCCCCGTGCGGTAGAAACGAGCCGCGGCGAGCAGACCCAGAAGGCCCTCCTGGGAAAGCTCCTCCTCGTCAAGCGCGCCGCCGCGCAGGCGGACGGCCTTCGCCCGAATCAGAGACATATAGCGTTCCGCGAGCTCCCAAAACGCCTGCGGATCCCCGCTCTGGATGCGGAGGCAGAGCTCTCCGTCGGAGCGGGGAGCTTCTCTCCCGTTGGTCTTCTCTTGCATCATTTGGCCCTCTCCGTCTGGAATTTTATTTATCATACAACATCTTTTGCGGAAAATCAACGCCGCCCGCCGGGTGCGGGAAGCACTATTTTTCGCGCATACGGGGCAAGTTCGACAATTTGCGCAATATAATTCCGTTTTGGAATAATGAGGGAGGCATACCGGCGATATAATGAGACAGAATCAGCGCGACACAGGGAGGAGCGGCAATGGTATCCAAAATTCACAGCATGGGGCTTTTCGGGATGGACGCGTTTCTCGTCGAGATTGAGGCGGATCTGAGCACGACCATCCCCGCGTTTGAGGTGGTCGGCCTGCCGGACGCCTCCGTCAAGGAATCGCGGGACAGAATCCGCGCCGCGTTCAAAAACTGCGGCTTTGATTTTCCCGTCGCACGCATCACGATCAACATGGCGCCCGCCGACAAGCGCAAGGAGGGCTCGCTCTACGATCTCCCCCTCTTCATCGCCGTCATGGCCGCGTCCGGACAGCTCGGCCCGCCGGACCTTGACTCCGTCTTCTTCGGGGAGCTCTCGCTCTCCGGCGAGGTACGGCCTGTGCGCGGCATCTTGCCGATGGTCATCAAGGCGCGGGAGGACGGCTTCCGCGCGGCGTATGTGCCGGCCGGCAACGCGCAGGAGGGCGCCGTCGTGAGCGGGATCGACGTGATTCCCGTCGCGAACGTGCGCGAGCTCGTCGAGCATCTGCGCGGCTCCCGGACGCTCTCCCCCGCCGTCCCGGAGGACGATACGACTGCGCCGCTCGGCCCGCAGCCCGATTTCGCCGAGGTGCGCGGTCAGGAGGAGGCGAAGCGCGCCCTCGAGATTGCCGCCGCGGGCGGGCACAACGTCATGCTGATCGGCAGCCCCGGTGCGGGCAAGAGTATGCTCGCGAAGCGCCTGCCCTCCATCCTCCCCGACATGAGCTTCGAGGAAATGGTGGAGACGACGAAGATCCACTCCATCGCGGGGACGCTGCCGCCGGGCGCGTCGCTCGTGCGCGTCCGCCCCTTCCGCGCGCCGCACCACACCGTCTCCTCGGCGGGACTCTCCGGCGGCGGCACCATTCCGCGCCCCGGCGAGCTCTCCCTCGCGCACAACGGCGTGCTCTTCCTCGACGAGCTGCCCGAGTTCGGCCGCGCCGCGATGGAGGTGCTGCGCCAGCCGATCGAGGACGGCACCGTGACCATCTCGCGCGTGAACGGCAGCATCTCCTACCCGTGCTCCGTGATGCTGATAGCCGCGATGAATCCGTGCCCGTGCGGCTATTTCGGCCATCCGACGCGGCGGTGCACCTGCTCGGCGAAATCCGTCAGCCGCTATCTCTCCCGCGTGAGCGGGCCGCTGCTCGACCGCCTCGACATTCACGTCGAGGTGCCGCCCGTGGAATTCGACAAGCTGGCCTCCTCGGAGAAGGCGGAGTCCTCCGCCGAGATCAAGAAGCGTGTCAACGCGGCGCGCGAGCGGCAGCGCAGGCGCTTCGCGGGTACGCCCATCAACTGCAACGCGAACATCACGCCCGATCTGCTCGGCGATCTGTGCCGCCTGTCCGCTGAGGCGAAAAACCTCCTGCACGACGCCTTCGACCGGCTCGGGCTCTCCGCGCGCGCATACGATCGCGTCCTCAAGGTGGCGAGAACCATTGCCGACCTCGATGGCTCCGAGGACATAGCCGCCATCCACGCGGCGGAGGCCGTGCAGTACAGAAGTCTTGACCGGAAATACTGGACGCGGGAGCTCTGAGCTGCCGCCCTCCTCCCTTCATGGAACAAAAACGGAAAACGGCGTTCCCTTCGCCCCGCAGGGCGAAGGAACGCCGTTTTACATCGAGCCGCCAGTCAGCACGGAGCGTCATCCTCAAGCGAAACGCCGTTGAGGAGACGGTACTGGCGGATAATTTCCTTGACAGACTGAATCTGCTCGTCCGTCAGCCCCTCGAGAAGCTCCGGCGCGCCCTCCGTGCGTCCGAGAAGTCTGTCGACGGTAATATGGAAAAAATTCGCCATGTTGACGAGGATATCGGCAGTGGGGTACGAGAGGTTTCCCTCATAGTGGCTGATGGTCGCGCGGTTGACGCCGAACAGCGCAGCCATCTCCTTCTGTGTCAGGCCTCTCTCCTCACGCAATTTCCGCAGCGAAACTCCAAATCGTTCCATATGTCCATGACCCCTCATTCTCTGGTGATTTGACATGGGAATATTTGTAGTATAAAGGTTCCGCGCGAAAAAAGATATAACATAGGTTAATTCTTAAGCAACTTTTTATTTTCTACGTTATAAACAAAAATCAGGCGCGGCAGTCATCACTATGCACTGCAGCGCCTGATTTTGTCTCTTATGCGTAACCCGCGAAGGCGGAGGGATAGGTATATCCGTACTTATTGTAGCGAATCGCCGAATAATCGTTGTAATTGTAGACGTTCGCCTCACCGAGACGGCGGTAGAACAGACCGGCGTACGGTTTGCCGCCCGCCATGTTCCAGCGGATCAGATCCGTGCCGAAGGCATAGGCGTTCGTGTAGTTCAGGTCGTGGCTGAGGCCCGTCTGATTCTGGAAACGGACATAGCCGGAATTGACCCAGCCCTCCTGGCCGTCCGGCGTCCTGACGCGATACCAGCCGTCCCTCGTGTCCAGAAAGCTGCTCTCGAGCACCGTCACAGAGGTATTGACCGTGAGCTCGGACAGGACGGCGGAGCTTCTGCTGTTGAGCTGATAGAGGCTCGTCTTCTTGGTGATGGTCGCGGCGAGACCGGAGGACGGGATGGAGGGCGGCACGACGGCGTTGAGCATGATCGTGCGGGCGTCCATCGTCGCCGTGCTGTTCCAGTAGCCGGAGCCGACGTTGTAGCCGAAGCTGATGAGGCAGTCCGCCTGGTTCTGGTTCATCAGGAGGTTATTGTTCTTGATGAACTTGTTGACCTCGGACGTGTAGGAGCCCTCGTTGATGCGGTTGACGAGCAGCGCCCACGCCTCCGTCTTGGAGATGTGGTTGTAGAAGGTCGAGCCCGCGCCGAAGGTGTAGCCGTAGCCGATGGTGGGAACGCCCGTCGTCGTGAGGGTGTCGGCGTAGACGGTGGAGGCGTAGCCCTCCCAGTTCGCGATGAGCTGGATGATCTCGTCGCTCGCGCGGCGCTCCTCGGAGGTCGAGACCGTCTTGTCGGAGGTCGAGTTGATGAACGCGCTCGTCGAAGCCGACTCCGTTGTCCAGGAGCCGCCGCGGCGCGCGACCGCCTTCACGGCGAACTTGCCGGTGCTCTGGAAGGAGGTGTAGGCCGTCCATTTGCGGGTGGAGTACGTCTTGCCGGACACGGTGACCGTCTCCGTGACGTAGGACGAGGTCTCCACCGTCTGCGTGGAGCCGTTCGCCTGCGTGACGTAGAAGCGCACGGCGTCGCAGTCCGTGTCGGTGACGGCGATCAGGCTGACGCTCTGCCCGACGGCGGCGATGTTCGGCGACGTGTACGCCGTGCGGATGCCCTCGGCCTGTGTGACCGTCACCGTGCAGGAGGCGGAGACGGAGCCGTAGGACGCCGTGATCACGGCGGTACCGGTGTTCAGCGCCTCCACGAAGCCGTTCGAGACCGTGGCGACCGAGGTGTTGCTGCTCGACCACGTCACGTTGGAGACGCCGGAGGCCGTCAGATAGAAGGTCTTGCCCTTCGCCACGGTTCCCGCCGTGTGGGAGAGCGTGATCTTTCCGGTCGGAAGCGTCTCCTCCGGATCGTCGGAATAGCGCAGCGTGAGATACTCGGCGCTCATGTAGCCGATGAGGCCGCTCTCCGTCTTGACGTAAATCCATTCGGGGTCGGAGGCGTCGAGGACGGAGACCTGCGTCCCCTTGGGAAGCGTGGCGAGAATCGAGCTTGAGGTGCTCTTCTGCGCGCGCAGCCGAAGCGCGTCGGCGTTGACAACCGCGCCGACAATCGTATGCTCGCCGCTGCCGGAATCACCGGACGAGGAGGAGCTCGAGGAGCTCGAGGAACCGGAGGAGCTCGAAGAACCCGACGAGCTTGAGGAGCCGGACGAGCCGGAGGAGCCGGACGAGCCGCCGCCCGTCGTGACAATCTTCAGATATTCCTTGCTGCACCAGCCCTCCTTCCCGGAGGCGGTTTTCACCTTGGCCCAGCCGGGGTCGGAGTTGTCCGTCACGGTAAGCTCGGTGCCGTTCGCGAGGACGAGAATCATGTCATAGTTCGTGCCGGGGCCGGTGCGGAGCTTGAGATTGGCCGTGGTGGTCGCCGTCGTCTTCACCGTGTCGGAGGAATCCGGCTTCGGCCCGAGCGGGGTTCCGGTCGAGGAAGACGACGAGGAGGACGAAGAGGAGGACGAAGAAGACGAGGAGGAGGACGATCCCGAGGAGGCCGCCTCCGTCGTGATGGTCAGGAATTCCTTGCTGCACCAGCCCGTCTTGCCGTCGGACATCTTAACCTGCGCCCAGCCGGCGTTCGAGTTGTCTGTGACCGTCAGCTTCGTGCCCTGCGGCATGGTCAAAAGCGCGGTGTAGGAGACGGCGGGACCCGTGCGCAGCTTGAGGTTGGCCGTCGTCACGGCGACGGTGACGGTCGCCGTGCTGCCCGAAGAGGAGCCGCCCGAGCTGCCGGAATCGGAGGCCGCGTTCGCGGAGAGGTATTCCGTCGAGCAGTAGCCCTGTGTCCCGGAGGCGGTGCGCACCTGCACCCAGCCGTTCGAGGGATTCGCGAGGAGCGTCACAATCGCGCCCTTCGGCATCGTCGTGAGGATGGAAGCGCTCGTCCCGGCGGAGCTGCGCAGATTCAGGTACGCCGTCGTCACGGCGGTGGAACCCGCCTTGAGCGCGGCCTCGGCATCGGAGGCGGCGTCGCCGGAGAGGGAAAGGTATTCGCGGCTGCACCAGCCCTCGAGACCGGAGGACGTTCTCACCTTGACCCACTCGGCGTTGGAATCGTCGAGCACCGTCAGCTGCTCGCCCTTCGGCATCGTCGTAAGGACGCGGCCGCTCATGCCGGCGGCGTCCCGCAGGTTCAGATAGACCGTGGTGGTCGCCGTAGACGCGGCGGCGGCGGGCGTCCGCACCGGCACGGGCGAGGTCATCAGGATGGAAATCGTACACAGCACCGCAGCGGCGATGCGAAGTCTGCGTGTATGCCTGTTCAAATGCTTCAACTCCTGTCCAAAGAAGCCGCCAAAGGACGGCGAAAAACAAAAAAACGCACGGCGCAGCGGAACGCCGTCTCACAGGAGACAGAGCGGCAACCGCGCCGATTTTTCGACATATATAGCTATTATATCGGATTTGATGGACTCATGCAAGCGTTTCCGTGTTTTTCCTCCCGGGAGACAGGAAAGCGGCGGCGTCCGAAAGACGCCGCCGCTGCGGGCAATCCGTATCAAGATTCTTGCCCCGTCATCGAGAGAAGGAGCCAGCTGGCCGGATACCGCTTTTCCAGCTCCTCCAGGCTGTGCGCGGCCCGAAGCTCGAGCGCGCGGGTGTAAAACGCGTCAAACCAGCTTTGGCCGTCCCCGTTTGCGGCCTCCCCCGCCTCCTCGCCCCACCGGGCGATCAGCTCGCGGCAGAGGCAGGCGTGGACGGCTCCCTTCAAATCCGTCTGCCCTCCCGCAAGAAAACGGGCGAAGCAGGCGCGCAGAGCCTCCCCGTCGAAGGAGAGCAGCTCGTCATACGCCTCCGGAGACGCTTCGAGGTACGCCGCAGGGGACGAATCGGCCAGGGGCTGCGAGACGATATCGTCCAGCAGACGCTCCACAAGAGCCTCCGCGCCACCTGTCTCCTCCAGCGCGCGCCGCGCCTTCTCGAGGTTTGCGGCGGCGAGCGCTTCCGTGTTCCCTTCATACGCCAGCGCCAGCTCCAGCGCGCTTTCGGGGAAGCGGGCCCGCAGATCGGGCAGATAGGCGGAGCCGTCGCGCGGCGTCCAGTACTCCGTGAGGGCATAGCCCTCCGCGCCGAGCTCGAAGGTGAGAGCGGCCGGCTGCGAAACGCCGCTCACCTCGGAGAGCGTCCCGTTCTCCGCGCGGAAGCTCTGCGCGAGCGTCCAGAGATAGACCGTCAATTGATTCGGCTGGGGATCCTCCCCGACGAGCGGGGTGGGGCTGAGCTCCTGCTGCTCGAGAATCGCGTAGCTCTCCACATGGATGAGGCCGTCCGGCTTTTCTTCGCTGAATTGGGCGAGGACGGCGGAGGCGATCGCCGCGTCGAGATCGGGAGCCTGCGCGTCCTGCGTCCCGGCGGGCTCGTCGGAGGCGGAGGACGCGTCCCTCGTCTCATACGGGCGCTCGTCCTCGATCCGAAGCGACGTCTCCCCGTTCTCCTTTGCGAGGACGAGCCTGCCGATCCGATCCGCCTTCTCCTCGCTCGCAATCGAAGAGGAGGTCATCGTCGCGCAGAGGACGCCGTTCTCGAGGACGAGGCCGTAATCGGTCTCCCCGCGGGCAGACAGCTCATAGGACGCGCCGTTCGCGTAATCGTACACCTTTATCCGGTTGTCGATGAGGCCGGAGCCGAAGGCAGCGCTCGAGCAGAGCTCGCGCCTTCCGTCGCCGTTCAGGTCGGCGAGATAAACGTTCCAGATCGGCATTCCCTGATAGAGCGTGGCCGTCTCCCCGTCCTCGAGCGCGGTGAGCTCGTATGCCGAATAGCGGAAGAGCACGCCGGGAAACTCCGGCAGCTCCGTTTCGAGCTTCGTCGTGATGTCGAGGGAATCGCCCTCGAAGAGGTCGACCCACATCCACGGCTCCGCACCGTGCGAGGAGACGGAGAAGAAATCTTCCGGAAGCGGCTCGTTTCCCGCACCGTACGCGCTGTCCCAGGAGGAGAGCCACTCGTAGCCCGCGTCGTAGAAGTCGCCGTCGATCTCAAGGTACACGTTCCCGATGTTGGAGACCGTGTGCGTCTCCCCGCCGTCCATTGTGACGGTGAACTGAATGCTGCCGCCGTCATACGCCTCCGGCTCCGCGACATAGGAGCCGCGGCTCTCGTTGATCAGCTCGACGACTGCGTTCACCTCGTCCCCGGTGAACACGCGGTACTGCTTGTCCTGCGCCTGCGGCATGACGACGAGCTCGACGCGCTCGACGCTGCCCGCCGAGAGGCTCCGCGCCCAGGCCATCGACTCGCGCGTCCGCGGGTTCGTCAGGAAGCAGACCGCCACGGAGACGCCGAGCACTGCCGCAAGGGCAATCACCCAGACGGCGGGCTTGCGGTAGGAGAGTGCGGCCTTCACGCGCTCTCGGACGCCGGCCTCCCCGAACGCGAGCGGGCAGGCGAGCCTCCCCTTCTCCCGCACGCTGCAGTGCAGGAGCGCCTCGGAATATCCGGCGCGCTCCTCGCGGCTGAGTCCGCGCACCACGCGCTCGTCGCAGGCAAGCTCGATGTCGCGGCACAGCAGAATCCACGCAAGCCAGAGCAGCGGGTGGAACCAGAACACGGAGAGCAGGAGGAACGCGAGCGGCTTCACCCAATGGTCGCGCCGCGCGAGGTGCGCCTGCTCGTGCGCGACGACGAAGGCGGCGTCCTCCTCCGGGAGGGAGAACGGCAGGATGATACGGGGTCTCACCATGCCGAAAAGGAAGGGCGTGCGCGCCCACTCGCTGCGGAAAATGTTGCCGCGCACCAGCACAGCCGTGCGCAGCCGCAGGCTGACGCGCAGCCAGCTCACCGCGAGATAGCACAGCATTGCGAGAACGCCCGCGGCCCATACGGCGGCAAATACAGACGTCAGCACCTGCGCCGGGTTCGCGCTCGCGGCGGGATCCGGGGCGAGCGCTTCGCCGAGGACGGGGTTCACGGCGCTGTTGACGAGCGGGACGCCGCTCTGGATGGCGGGAACGGAATCGGTGACGATGGACGGGCTGACCGCCTCCGCCGACGGCAGCAGGCTCAGCGCGCTCTCGATCGAAAACGGCAGCAAAAGGCGCAGAGCGACCAGCCCCCAGAACAGCGGAAACATCCACCGCGGGGCGCGGCGCACCACGAGACGCAGGATGAGGAGCGCGAGCACAAGCCAGCCCGCGGAAATCCCGCGGTTCAGGACAGTCAGGAACAGCTCCGTCATGGCTTCTCCCCCCTTCGGCAGCGGTCGATCATCGCCTGCACCTCGTCGATCTCCTCCGCCGAGAGCGAGCGGCGCTTCGTGAACGCGGCGAAAAAGGCGGGCAGCGAGCCCTCGAACCGGTGCTCGACGAGCTCGTCAATCTCGGCGGCCTGCGCCTCCTCCTTCTTCACGAGCGAGGTGACTGTCGAGTTCTCGTTTTTCAGCACGCCGCGCTCCGACAGCCGCTTGATGACCGTGTAGGTTGTGGTCGGCTTCCAGCCGAGCCTTTCCCGGCAGAGGGCGACAAGCTCGCTGCTGCGCACGGGCTCATGCTCCCACAGAATCAGGCAGAAGCGGTATTCGCTCTCAAAGATCTTCGGCATCTCCATGGTGATCTCCCCTTTTCTCTAATGCGTTAGAGCTCACTTTTAGTCTAACGCATTAGAGTCGCTTTGTCAAGGGGCTGCAGGAAGTTATAGAATGGGAGTGACGGCTTCCATGAAATAATCCGCGAGCTCCTCGGGGCTCTGCCGCAGACCGCAGGCGACCCACCACTGCACCATCCCGACAAAGCTGCTCGCGATATGGTTGACGAGAAAGTCCCGCGGCGCCCGCCGCCCGCCGATGCTTTCCGGCAGCAGATAGCGGGAGGCAAACTCGTTGAGGCGGCGGCGGAAGAAGCGGAGAAACAGCTCGCCGCTCTCCCCCGTGAGCAGCTCGAGCCGCCCGCCTCCCAGGTCGAGGAGATGGTACAGGACGTGCGTCACCATGGCGCGCGGGCTGCCCGTCTCCAGCGAGAAATCATGCGTGACCTCCGCGCCGAGCTTCTCGGAAAAGACGTGGCGGAACATATCGTCGCACATTTCCCGCAGAAGATCGTCCTTCGTCTCAAAATGGGCGTAAAAGGTCGTGCGCCCCACGTTCGCCTTGTCGATGATCTCCTGCACCGTGATTTTGGAATAGCTTTTCTGCGCGAGAAGCTCGCCGAACGCTTCAAAGATCGCCGTTCTCGTTCGCTGCTGCCGTCTGTCCACGCAATCCCCTCCCGTACAAAATGCCGTCTTTGTTCCGTACCGCACATTCAGCGTGAATTATCCGTTGCGCCGCAGCGTGCGCGCGGCTACAATAAAACCGAACAAACTGTTCCGTAGCGGATTTTCTGTTCCGTACTTTATTATACCGCGCCGCGGCGGGAAGGGCAAGACCGGCGGCGCAGTCGGAGGGATTGCAATGCTCAAGCGAATCAACGATGTGCTCGCGGGCGTGTGGATGACGCTCGTGTCCGGCGTCTTCCTCGCCGCCAGTCTGGCGCTGCAGCTGACGGGGACGGCGCTTCCGATCGACCCGGCCTGGGGATCCGCCGTCATCAGCGGGCTGCCGCTCGTGTACCTCGCGCTCTGGCGCGTCGTGCACAATCCCGGCATCAGCAAGATTTCGTCCGCGCTGCTCATCTCCGTCGCGATGATCGCGGCCATCGCCATCGGAGACATTTTCGCCGCCGGCGAGGTCGCGTTCATCATGGCGATCGGCGCGATTCTCGAGGAGAAGACGACCGAGCGCGCCCAGCGCGGCCTCAAGGCGCTGATCTCGCTCTCGCCGCAGCAGGGCCGGAGGCTGCGGGACGGGAAGGAGGAGCTCGTCCCCGTCTCGCAGATCGAGAAGGGCGATCTGCTGCGCGTGCTGCCCGGCGAGACCATCCCGGTGGACGGCGTCGTCGTGAGCGGCAGCTCGTCCGTCGATCAGGCCGTCCTGACGGGCGAATCGCTGCCCGCCGACAAAGAGGCCGGGGATCCCGTCTTCTGCGGCACCATCAACCGTTTCGGCGCGATGGAGCTGCGCGCGGAGAAGGTCGGCGAGGACGCCTCGCTGCAGAAGCTGATTCGCATGGTCCGCGAGGCGGAGGAGAATAAAGCGCCGATGCAGCGTCTCGCCGACAGGTGGGCAAGCTGGCTCGTCCCGGCCGCACTGCTTATCGCGGTCGCGGCGTACTTCGCGACGGGCGAGCTCGTCCGCGCCGTGACGGTGCTCGTCGTCTTCTGCCCTTGCGCCCTCGTCCTCGCCACGCCGACGGCCATTATGGCGGCGATCGGGCAGGCGACGAAGCACGGCGTGATCATCAAGTCCGGCGAGGCGCTCGAGCGTATGGGCAAGGCGGACGTCGTGGCGTTCGACAAGACCGGCACGCTGACGTACGGCAGGCTGCAGGTGACCGATCTCCTTCCGCTGCGCCGGGGATTGAGCCCCGAGGAGCTGCTCGCCCTCACGGCGGGCGTGGAGTCGCGCAGCGAGCACCCGCTGGGAAAGGCGATTGCCGTCCATGCGCGGGAGGCCGGCACGGCGCTTCCGGAAATCGAGGCGTTTGAGATGGAGTCGGGGCGCGGCGTCGCGGCGACGGCGGCGGGGCGGCGCATCCTCTGCGGAAGCGACGCTTTCCTGAAAAGCCGCGGCGTGTCCCTCTCCGGGGAGGCGGAGGAGGCGCTCAAGCGGCTGCGCGGCGAAGGCAAGGCCGTCGTCCTGACGGCGGACGAATCGGGCTGCCTCGGCGCAATCGCGCTCTCCGACACGCTGCGGCCCGGCGTGCGCGAGATGACGCGCCGCCTCTCCTCGATGGACGTGCAGACGCTCCTGCTCACGGGAGACAGCCGCGAGGCCGCGGAGTTCCTGCTGCGGGACGCCGGGATCGACCGCATCGACGCGCAGCTCCTGCCGCAGCAGAAGGTGGAGCACATCGACCGGCTCCAGAAGGCGGGGCGCAGCGTGTGCATGGTCGGCGACGGCGTCAACGACGCGCCCGCGCTCAAGACGGCGGACGTCGGCGTCGCGATGGGCAGCATAGGCAGCGACATTGCGGTCGAGGCGGCGGACGTCGCGCTGATGAGCGACGATCTCTCGAAGCTGCCGTATCTCAAGCGGCTTTCCAACGCGGCGGTCAACACGATCCGCCTGAGCATCACGCTCTCCCTGTGCATCAATTTCGTCGCAATCGGGCTCTCGCTGGCGGGAATCCTGACGCCGACTACGGGCGCGCTCGTCCACAACGCGGGCTCCGTGTTCGTCGTCCTGATAGCGGCTCTCCTCTACGACAGGAAGCTGACATAACGAAACGGGCGGACGCCGCGGCGTCCGCCCGTTTTTAGGTTTCATAGGAACAGCTCCCTGAGATCGCCGAAGGAGTAGCCGAGCGCCTCCCAGCGCGTGAGAAGCTCGTCGAGAATCTCGCAGTTCGTCTTCGAGGTGCTGTGGAGCAGAACGACAGCGCCGGGATGGATGCGGGGAATGAGCTTCTCGAACGCCTGCTCCGCGGTGGGCTGATTGTCCTGATACCAGTCGACGTAGGCAAGGCTCCAGAAGGCGGTATGGTAGCCGAGCTCCTGCGCCATTTGGAGGTTCGTCTCGCTGAACTTCCCCTGCGGAGGACGGTAGATCCTCTCCATCTCCTCCCCGGTGATCGCCTGATACGACGCGCGGACGCTCTCAAGCTCCTCGCGGAAGGAATCCAGGTCGGCGATCTTTGACATATCATAGTGATGGTAGGTATGGTTTCCGACGAGATGCCCCTCCTCCGCCATGCGCCGGACGAGGTCGGGACTCGTCTCGAGGTAATTCCCGACGACGAAGAAGGCGGCCTTCACGCCGTGCTTCGCGAGGGTGTCGAGGATGGAGGCGGTGTAGCCCGCCTCGTAGCCGGCGTCGAAGGTCAGGTAGATGGTCTTCTGCGAGGTGTCGCCGACGTACGCCGCGCCGAACTCCGCGAGATATTCGGCCGACGCGTTGCCGACGGGCGCTTCCCCCTCCTGCCGGAAGCTCAGCCCCCAGTTTTCGTCGGCCTGCGCGGACGCGGGCACGGCGCTCAGGCCGCGGACGCCCGCGGCGCAGACGGCAATCGCCAGCGCGGCCGCCGCGGCGGCGAGGATGTGGCGTCTTCGGATGATGGCAAACATTCTTCCCTCCCCCTTCCTTCTCCAAGCGTATGCGCTGGGATCGTTCGCTATGCCGAAAAAGCGCTCTTGCAGGAAAAGGCGGCTCGTGGTATGATGGGAAAAGCCTCTCCCGCACAGGGAGAAAAATTGCGAAAGGGATGAGAAGACACATGGAGCTCAGGGAGTTGTTTCCGGTCTGGAATCAGCTGACGGAGTCGCAGCGGAGTGAGCTGCAGAACGCGGCTGTTCTGCGGCGCTTCAAAAAAGGAGCGCGCCTGCACGGCGGAAGCGCGGACTGCGTCGGGCTGCTGCTCGTCTCGTCCGGCGTGCTGCGCGTCTTCATCTCCTCCGACGAGGGCAGGGAAATCACGCTCTACCGGTTGTTTGAGCGCGATATGTGCCTCTTTTCCGCCTCGTGTATGCTGCACAGCATCCAGTTTGAGCTGTACGTCGAGGCGCAGGAGGACGCGGAGGTTTATCTCATCCCGCCGATGACGTACAAAAAGCTGACGAGCGAATCCCTCGCGGCGGCGAACTACACGAATGAGCTGATGGCGTCGCGGTTTTCCGACGTGATGTTCCTGCTCGACCAGATTCTCAACCGGAGCTTCGACGCGCGGCTCGCCGCTCTCCTGCTGGAGGAAAGCTCCATCGCGCAGTCAAACGAGCTGCATCTCACGCACGATCAGATTGCGCGTCATCTCGGCAGCGCGCGGGAGGTCGTCACGCGGATGCTGCGCCATTTTCAGGCGGAGGGGCTCGCGGAGACGGGCCGCGGCGTCGTCCTCATCCGGGACGCCGCCCGTCTGGAACGGCTGGCCGGGGCGGCGCAGCGGTAAGCTGCCGCGTCCGGTGCAAATCAGAGGAGGCCGTCGGAACAGAAATCCGAACAGAACACAAAAAAGGATCGCCCGACGCAGGCGATCCTTTTTATATGCGAAGATACTCCCTCACGCCTTCCCCGCCGCGAGCGCGCGCTCCACCTCGTCGAGGCCGGGGATGGACGGAGCCGCGCCGGAGCGGGAGACGGCGATGGAAGAGGCCATCGCTGCGCGGCGCAGGCAGTCGGGAACGCTTTTCCCCGCGAGAAGCGCGGCGAGGAAAAAGCCGGTGAAGGTGTCGCCCGCCGCCGTCGTGTCTACCGCGCGGACGGGGAAAATTCCCTGCTCGACCCGCACGCCGTCCGCGAGGCAGACGGAGCCTTTTTCGCCGAGCGTCAGCACGAGCATCGCGCCGGGAAATTTCGCGTGCAGGGCGTCGAGAACGCGGGACACATCCTCCTCGCCGGTCAGAAACGCGCCTTCGTGCTCGTTGAGCACGAAGCAGTCGACGAGCTCAAGCGGAAGCGGGAGAAGGCTCTCGTCCGCAGGCGAGGGGTTGAGCACGACCTTCATGCCGCGCGCCTTCGCCCTTCGCATCGCGCCGGCGGCGTTGTCGAGCTCGTTCTGCAGGAGCAGCGCGTCGCCCTCGCCGAAGCGGGAGAAAATCTCGTCGAGATACGCGTCCGTGATCCGCAGCCCGTCGTGCGCGTAGAAAAGGATGCAGTTGCGTCCGTTCCTGTCGACCTGAATGACGGTGTGGGACGACGGGCCGGGCACCTCGCGCACCAGCCCCGTGCTGACGCCGTTCTCCTCGAGCACGGCGCGCAGCGGGGCGCCGTCCTCGCCGAGCAGGCCGGCGTGCCAGACGGGCGCGCCCGCCTTTGAGAGGGCGATGGACTGGTTGAGTCCCTTGCCGCCGCAGCAGACGTCCCGGGACAGGGCGCTGACCGTCTCCCCCGCTTTGACAAAATCCTGCACGCCGTAGACGTAATCGAGATTCATGGATCCAAGACATAAGATTCGCATGGCTGTTTCCTCCCTTGCTCCGCCGGTTCGGAGCAGCATTCTGTTATCGTTCCGTGTCGTCCGGCTTTACGGTCTCCAGCTCGAACCAGAAGGTCGAGCCTGCGCCCTCCCGGCTCTGCACGCCGTACTCGCCGCCGTGCATATCGAGAATCATTTTGACAATCGACAGCCCGAGTCCCGTGCCGACCTGCGCCCGCTTGTGCGCCTTGTCAACCTTATAGTAGCGCTCCCAGATGTCGTTCAGCTTATCGGACGGGATGCCCTCCCCGGTATCGGTGACGGAGACGCGCACCTTGCCGTCTGACTCCGTCTGGCGGAGGATGACGGACTTGTCCGGCCCCGTGTACGTCAGCGCGTTGTTGACGAGATTGTACACAACCTGGGAAATCTTAAGCTCGTCCGCGTCGACAAAGACGTCGCGCTCCGCGTAAAACGCAATATGGTAATCCGTCAGCTTCGAGTAGCGCAGCAGGATGCCGCGGACGCTCTCCGTGAGGTTAAACACGCTGCGCTCAAGCTGCACGACGCCGGCCTGCAGCTTTGAGAGGTCGAGAACGTCGTTGACGAGCGTCGTCATGCGGGTGGCCTCGTCGATGATGATCTGCACGTTCTCCGGCGTGTTCTCGCCGGGCAGGTCGCGCATAACCTCGGCGTAGCCGGTGATGAGCGTCAGCGGCGTGCGCAGATCGTGCGAGATGTTCGCGACGAGATCCCGCTGGAGCTGCTCCGTCTTGGAGAGCTCGCGCGCCGCATAGTTGAGCGTGTCGGAGAGCTCATGCACCTCGCGGTAGCCCTCGCCCTCGAAGTTGACGCCGTAATCGCCGGACGCGAGCGCCTTGGCGGCGGAGTTGAGCGATTCAATCGGCCTGCCGATCTTGCGGGCCAGAACAAAGGCGAGCAGCAGCCCGAGCAGGAGCATGATGGCCGTCACCGTCAAGAGCTGAATGCGCAGCGTCTCGACCGTCGCGCCGACAGGGGATATCATGGAATTGAGCAGGACAAGCAGCTGCTTGCCGTCTGCGCGCGTCACGAGCTGCGCGTATATCATCACCTCGGGGCTCTCCTCGGCGAACGTTATCGTCTCCCCGCCGCCGGGCAGGAGGATGGTCTGCCGCACCTCCTGCGGGAAGCGCTCAAAGTAGGAGCCGCCGTTCTGCGCCGTCAGCGTGTAGACCATCGCGAGATCCCAGGAGTTGAGGCGGTGGATGATGCAGTTCGGCACGGCGTTCTCCGAGTAGAGGCGGCTGCCCTGCCCGTCGCAGATGATGATGCAGATCTGGTTGTTGAGCGCGATGCGCTGCAGCTCGTCCTGCAGCGAGGCGGAGTCAATCCGCCCGCACACGTCCTGCGCGGCGGTCTTGATCTCGTTGACCTTGATCGCCTTGTAGAAGGTGTCGAGAAAGACGACCTGAAAGACCCAGAGCAGGACAAGAATGACGGCCGTGAATACGGCGAAGCCGCCGAAGACCTTCCACTGCACGCCGGGCGCGCGCCGCTCCTCCTTAGGCTTCAAACCGATACCCCACGCCGCGAAGCGTCACGATGAATTTGCTGTAGGGGCCGAGGCTCCTGCGCAGCAGCTTGATGTGCGTGTCGAGCGTCCTGTCGTCGCCGTAAAAATCGTATCCCCAGACGTTCGTGATGAGCTTTTCGCGCGTGAGGGCGATATTGCGGTTGTTGACCATGTAGAACAGCAGATCGTACTCCTTCGGGGAAAGCTCCGCCTTCTTTCCGTCCACCGTGACGATGCGCCCCGTGAAATCGATGGTCAGCCCCTCGAAGCGGACAATCTCCTTGGGCTGCTCCTCCGGAGCGGGGCGCACGCGCTTCAAAATCGCGTTGATGCGCATCATCAGTTCCTTCGGCGAAAAGGGCTTGACGACGTAATCATCGACGCCGAGCTCAAAGCCGTGGATCTTGTCGTACTCCTCTCCGCGCGCCGAGAGCATCAGCACGGGAGCCTGGCAGTATTTGCGCAGCTCCTTGACGGCGGAAAAGCCGTCGAGCTCCGGCATCATCACGTCCATGATGATGATGTCGTAATCGTTCGGATGCAGGCGGCACATCTCGACGGCCTGCATTCCGTCCTCCGCCTCGAAGACGACGTTGCCCTCGAAAACGGCGTATTTCTTGATGAGACTCCTGATGTTCTCCTCGTCGTCGACCACAAGAATCTGGTACATTCGCGCTTCCTCCCTTCCGGGGCAGATGCTCAGTCGTCGTAAATGCCGGTGGAGAGGTAGCGCTCTCCCGTATCGGGCAGAAGGACGACAATGCGTTTGCCCTCGTTCTCCGGCTTCTCCGCCACGCGCGCGGCGGCCCAGACGGCAGCGCCGGAGGAAATTCCGACGAGCAGGCCGTCCTTCCGCGCGAGCTCCTTCGCCGTTGCGATCGCGGCCTCGTCCGGGACGCGGACAATCTCGTCGAGGAGGGACAGATCGAGAATCTCGGGGACAAAGCCCGCGCCGATTCCCTGAATTTTGTGCGGGCCGGCCTTGCCGCCCGAGAGAACGGGCGAGCGCTCCGGCTCCGCCGCCACGAGGCGCACCGCCGGGTTGTGCGCGCGCAGTCCCCGGCCCACGCCGGTGACGGTGCCGCCCGTCCCCGCCGCGGAGACGAAAATGTCGACCGCGCCGTCCGTATCGCGCCAGATTTCCTCCGCCGTCGTGCGGCGGTGCGCGTCCGGATTCGCCGGGTTGGAGAACTGACCCGGCACATACGCGCCGGGAATCTGCGCGGCGAGCTCCTCCGCCTTCGCAATCGCCCCGGCCATCCCCTTCGCGCCCTCGGTCAGGACGACCTCGGCGCCGAGCGCGGAGGCAAGGCGGCGGCGCTCAAGGCTCATTGTATCGGGCATGGTGAGAATCATGCGGTAGCCGCGCACGGCGGCCACAAAGGCCAGGCCGACGCCGGTGTTGCCGCTCGTCGGCTCGATGATCGTCCCGCCCGGCTGCAGCAGGCCGCGGCGCTCCGCGTCCTCCACCATGGCGAGGGCGACGCGGTCCTTCGCGGAGGAAAGCGGATTGAAATATTCCAGCTTGGCGATGAGAGAAGCTCTGAGTCCGTGGCGCTTCCCATATGCGCCCAATTCCAGCAGCGGGGTGTTTCCCACCAGCTGCGTCAAATCCTTTGCGATGTTCACGTTGTGTGTGCTCCCTTCTGATTCCGGGCTGCCCCGGCGTGTTACTGTTATCCTGCTCGAGGGAACGGGATTTTATTTCATCATAGCATAAAAGTCCCGCTTTCCGCAAGAAACAATCCGTGAACGGAATGAGACGGCAGAAAAAAGCAGACAGGACTCCGGATTTCTCCGGCTTCCTGCCTGCGGCGCGGCGCGGGATGGTTCAGTCGTTCCCGCGGTGATCGGGAACGTAGCTGTGATCGACTGTGACAACGGGGACGTAGTTTTTGCCGAGCATATAGATGCCGTTCGCAATCTCGTCGAGGAGGGCGTCGTCCGAGTAGCGGAACTCAAACGGGACGCAGACGTCGAAAAGGACGTTGGAGTGCGTCGTCCCCCACACGACGCGGAAGTCGTGCATCGTGATTTCCGGCGAAATGCCGGCGATCACCTGCCGCACCTGATCGCGCAGCGCGTTGGTGCGCTCGTCGTCAATGACGATGGGATCCATGTGGATGACAAGATGGATGTTCCTGTCTTTGAGAAAATCGCGCTCGATGACGTCGACGAGGTCGTGGCTTTCCATGATGTCCTCGTGCGCGTTCACCTCGCAGTGGACGGAGGCGAAGACGCGGCCCTCGCCGTAGGTGTGCACGTTGAGGTCGTGCAGGCCGAGGATGCCGTCATACGAGAGGATGGCGTGGTAGATCTCGTCGACCAGCTCGCGCGACGGCGCCGTCCCGAGAAGGGGATCGCTCGTCTCCTTGACGACCTTGACGCCCGTCCACAGAATGAGCACGGCGACGGCGACGCCCATGTAGCCGTCGAGGTTGAAGCTCGTCAGCTGCGAAACGACGAGGCCGAGCAGAACGGCGAGCGTGGAGAACACGTCGCTGCGGCTGTCCGCGGAGGTCGCCTCAATCGTCGGGGAGGCGATCCGGCGGCCGACCTTGCGGTAGAACAGGCACTGCCACGTCTTGATGAGGCAGGAGAGAACGAGAACAACGATGGCAGCGGGGCTGAAGGAGGTCTCCTCCGGAGCGAAGATCTTCGCGGCGGACTCCTGCAGCAGCTGGAAGCCGAGCAGCAGGATGAGGAAGGAAACAATCAGGCCCGATATGTACTCGATTCTCGCGTGTCCGTAGGGGTGCTCCCTGTCGGCAGGCTTGCCGGAGAGCTTGAAGCCCACGAGGGTAATCACCGAGGAGGCCGAGTCGGAGAGGTTATTGACGGCGTCCGCCAGAATGGAGACGCTGCCGGTGAGGATGCCCGTCACGGCCTTCATGAGAAAGAGAATCAGATTGGAGACGACGCCCACGATACCGGCGAACTTGCCGTACCGCTCGCGCACCTGCGGCTTCTCCGTGCTCGCGTAATCGGAAACAAAAAGGCGAATCAACAGCTCTGTCAACGCATATCCCAGCCTTTCCGCTCAGCGAAAGAGCGAGCCGCCCGCGCAGTCAATCCCGACCACAAGAGGGAAGTCCTCGACGACGAGACGCTTGACGGATTCGCAGCCGAGATCGTCGAAGGCGATGACCTCGAGGGAGCGCACGGCCTGCGCGGCGAGAGCCCCCGCGCCGCCGATGGCGCACAGATACACGGCGCCGTTTCTGCGGATCGCCTCGCACACCGCGGGCGAGCGCCCGCCCTTGCCGATCATGGCGGAGAGGCCGAGGTCAAGCAGGCGCGGCGTGAAGACGTCCATGCGGGACGAGGTCGTCGGCCCGCAGGAGCCGATCGGAAGACCCTCCGGGGCGGGAGTCGGGCCGGCATAATAGACGGCGCTCCCGGGCAGCGGGAACGGCAGCGGCTTTCCCTCGTCGAGCAAAGCGGCCATGCGCTTGTGGGCGGCGTCGCGCGCCGTATAGATGACGCCGCTCAGGAGAATGTTGTCGCCCGCGCGCAGGACGCGCGCCGCTTCGGCGATCTCCTCCATCGAGACGGCGATTCTTCCGTTTTTCTCTTTCATATTGTTCCTCCAGTCTCCGATCCGGCAGTGAAAAACCGGCGTCATGGCGGACGCCGGCGGATCGGTCACAGCATTTCC
>CALWIH010000016.1 GCA_944380675.1 uncultured Clostridia bacterium
CGTCTTTTTTGTTGTCCGATTTGTTATCCGAGGAGCGGCAGCAGCCACCGGCTCCACGCCCAGCTCACCGGCATGACGAGCACCATGGCCGGAATCATGTCGGCGACGGGAAATTCCCTGATCTTCGCCATCCGAAAGCCCGTGGCAAGCATCAGAATGCCGCCGCACGCCTTGAAATCGTCGATCATGTCGGGCGTCGTGAGCGGGAAAATCAGCTTCGCGCAGAAGAACAGCGTGAGAAACACGAGGAGCTGCGGTACGCCTCCCCGCTCTCGCCGTCATAAGCCGCGTCCGTATCGAAGCCCCTCTCCCGGAGGATGACGCAGATCGTATCCGCCAGCCGCCGCTCGTCTTCAATCACCAGGATTCGCATTTTTTCCTCCTGTCTATACGCTGCACTGCCGCGGCAGGAACTGCGGCTGAAAAACAGCAATATTCGTAAAAACAATTTCTGTTTGCCATGCGGTCGTTTCCTTTGATCGGTCTCTTTTCTCTCCGCAGCAGATCGCCGTTCCCGCTGCACGGAAGATCCCGGCTGCCGCCGTTATGATTCATATTGACGGCAGATTGCAATCACACGCAGATAGCCGGATATGTCCCGCATTTTCACGTTTGCCCGGTCCAGATACGCTTCGGCCAGCCGGTTGTCATACTGCCCGATAAGGAAAAAGGTTCGCGCAACATCATACAGAAAAGGCCCGTGACATACGTTCATAAAATCAATGACAACAGGGGTTCCGCCGCGCGCAATCAGGATATTGCCCGGATGGAAATCCCCATGCAGCAGGCAGTCGTCTTCGGGCAACGCGTTTATCTCATCAAACGGTGACGAATCCTTCACCCCTTTGCTTTTCAGCTGCGCGGAAAGGAACTGCTTGAAGCTGGGAACCTTTGTTGATCGATGTGCGCAGATTTCAAACTGCAAACCGACGAAAACGGTGAGAAAATCGGAAAATACCACCCTGCCATGTGTCAGAAGCTGCAGAAGCGATTGCCCCTCAATTTCTTCGTACAGGATACCGCTGCGATTCTCCATTCTGACCACTTCATACGGAGCGCAAGCCCTGACGCCACTGCGGACAATCTCCCGGGCGTTTATCAATTCCTGCTCCACAAATTCGTGCGGGTACCCTTCACGAAACAATTTGCAGACCTTTCCGTTTCCGCATCGATAGATTTCCGCTGTATTTCCTCTGCCAATCAGCTCAAACATTTTTATTTCTCCAATCGATTCCGTCACAGCACCGCAAGGAAAAGGAGCTCCGACGCCTCCATGCCGGAAACCCCGGTTTCAGAGTGCAGCTTACGGGTTTCTCAGCTCTTTCGCAATCTCAATGCAGAGGTCCTCCGTCTGCGGGAGGAAGCCGAGCTTGTCAAGGAAGGCGTGGGAAACGCCGTTGTAGCGGATCGCGCGGGCGGGGACGCCGTTTTGCCGCAGCAGGCCGGCGTAGTATTCCGTCTGCAGGCGCAGGCCGTCAAACTCCGCGGAAATACACAGCGCGCGCGGGAGGCCGCGGTGGCTCCGCGCAAGCAGCGGGCTGACGTACGGGTGATACGCGGCCTCCCGGGAGGGAAGGTACACGTCCTCCATCTCGACGCGGTCGTCGTCCTCCGAGCGCGGGCGTCCGATGGCAATCAGCGGATCGATGAGGTCGTGCTGCTCCGGGCAGATTTTGAATTCGCCGAGATCGAAGCGGTAGCCTGGGTTCCCGGTATACAGCATTGTCACGCACGGATAGATCAAAATCTGCAGGGCGATCATGCGCGTGCCCATGTCGCGGTCACGCAGACTGACGGCGGCGGCGAGGTTGCCGCCCGCGCTGTCGCCGCAGACAGCGATCCGCGCGCGGTCGACGCCGTACTCCTCCGCGTGCCGCCAGACGTGGCGCACCGCCTCGTAGCAGTCGTTGAAGCCGTTCGGGAACTTCTTTTCCGGCGCGAGGGAATAGTCGACGTTCACGACGACGGCGTCCGCGAGCTGGGCAATGAGACGGCACGGATTCTCGACCGTGTAGGGCGTGCCGCCCATCCAGCCGCCGCCGTGGAAAAAGACAAGACAGGGCTTGCCGGGCTTTCTCTCGGAGAAGCGCTTATAGTAGCGCCAGAGGCCGACCTCGTTCTCCCCCGCGCGGATTGTCTCGAACCGCGTATAGATTTCCTCCGTGCAGAGATTGCGATTGGGGAAGCCCATCGAATCGCGGACGGCCTGCACGCTCTCCTCGGGCGTCATCGCGGCCTTCTGCGCCTTCTCCTCCTCCGACTCCGTTTTCGTGGCCCAGTGCTCCTGCATGACGGCGAGCTCGTGGGCGTCGAGCCAGCCGGACTCCCTGGCGGTGGGGCTCTTCTTCACGAGGACTGGCATCCCGCAGTAATCCTCGAACGTGTTCTGGGCCTGCAGGAACTCGATTTCGGCGCGGTCGTACTGTGTCATTGTCTTTCCCTCTTTCTTTCGGCAATCTGCTATCAGGATACCACGCTTCCCGCGGAAAGTAAAGCCCGCCGGAAGAGAGCCGGAAACGCTTGCATTGCCCTCTCTCCTGTGTTATGATAAGAAAAAACAGCTTTTCCCGCTTGGGAGAAGCGGGAAACAAAAGGGAAAGCGAGCTGATTTGTTTGCAGATTCACGAGTCTGCCGAAAACTATCTGGAAGCCATTCTGGTGCTTGCGAACCGGAACGGGCAGGTGCGCTCCATCGACATCGCGAGCGAGCTCTCCTTCTCGAAGCCGAGCGTCAGCGTGGCGATGAAAAATCTGCGCACGAACGGCTATATCTCCGTCGACGGGGACGGGTACATCACGCTGCTGGACAAGGGCCGCGCCATCGCGGAAAAGATTTACGAGCGGCACACGCTCATCTCGGACTGGCTCGTACAGCTCGGCGTCAGCCCCGAGGTCGCGGCGGAGGACGCCTGCCGCATCGAGCACGTCATCAGTGAGGAATCGTTCGAGGCCATCAAGCGCCACGCGGTGGAAAGACAAAACTGAATATCGGGAGACGGCGGAACGCGTCCGCCGTCTTTTTTTGCGCCTTTTTTCGGGGAAGCGGGCATATCTTTCGGGAAAGCTATTGACATTCCTGAAACGGATGAATATAATATCATATGAACAGTTATTCAAATATTCAAAGGAGGCATTTCCATGACGTCGGATCATCCCCTCGGCATAGCTCCGGAAGCGGAGAACGCCGCCCCCGGCGAGACGTGCGCCGGTCTGCTGGACGACGAGGTGCTCTACGATCTCGCGGAGCTGTTTAAGGTCTTCGGCGACACCACGCGCGTCAAGATTCTCTACGCGCTCTTCGAGAGCGAGCTGTGCGTCAACGACATCGCGCAGTGCCTGAACACAACGCCCTCGGCGGTGAGCCATCAGCTGCGCATCCTCAAGGCGAGCAAGCTGGTGCGCTTCCGCCGCGAGGGAAAGACGGTTTTCTACGCGCTCGACGACGACCATGTGCGCACCATGATAGCGCTCGGCCTCGAGCACATTTCGGAGTGAGAGAAAGGAGAAATATTCCATGCGGAAGACGTTTCGGATTGAGGTAGACTGCGCGAACTGCGCGGCGAAGATGGAAACCGCCGTCAAAAAGCTCGACGGCGTGACGGACGCGGCCATCAGCTTCATGAGCCAAAAGCTCGTGGTCGAAGCGCCGGACGAGCGGTTTGACCGCGTGATGAAGGACGTCGTGAAGGCGTGCAGGCGCGTGGAGCCCGACTGCGAAATCCATCTGTGAGAAAAGGCGCGAGGAGGGACAATTTGTGAACAAACGGCAGAAGCGGACGCTCGTCCGGATTCTTCTCGCGGGGGCGCTGTTTATCGCGCTCTGCCTCCTTCCCGCGGAGGGCACTGTGCGCTCCGCGCTCTTTCTTCTCCCCTACCTGCTCGTCGGGTACGACGTGCTGAAAAAGGCGGCGCTCGGCATCTGGCACCGGGAGCTGTTTGACGAAAGCTTTTTGATGACCGTCGCGACGATCGGCGCGATTCTGCTCGGCCAGTGCGAGGAGAGCGTCGAGGTCATGCTGTTTTACCAGATCGGCGAGCTGTTCCAGAGCGTGGCCGTCGGCAAGACCCGCAAAAGCATCGCCGCGCTGATGGACATCCGCCCCGACACGGCGAACGTGGAGCGGGACGGGCAGATCGTTACGGTGGAGCCGGAGCAGGTGCAGCCGGGCGAAGTGCTCGTCGTGCGCCCGGGCGAGCGCGTCCCGATTGACGGCGTCGTGCTCGAGGGCGTCTCCTCGCTCAACACGAGCGCCCTCACGGGCGAGAGCCTGCCGCGCGACGTCGCCCCGGGAGACGAGGCGCTCAGCGGCTGCGTGAACATCACGGGCGCGCTGCGGATTCGGGCGGAAAAGCCGTTCGGCGAGTCGACGGTCAGCCGCATTCTCGAGCTGGTGGAGCATTCGAGCCTGAAAAAATCGCGGGCCGAGCAGTTCATCACGCGCTTCGCCCGCGTTTACACGCCGGCGGTCTGCGCGGCGGCACTGCTCCTCGCCGTGGTTCCGCCGCTCTTTCTCGGCGGTTGGGCGGACTGGGTGAGCCGCGCGCTGACGTTCCTCGTCATCAGCTGCCCGTGCGCGCTCGTCATCAGCATCCCGCTCTCCTTCTTCGGCGGCATCGGCGGCGCGAGCCGGGCGGGCATCCTCGTCAAGGGCGGCACCGACCTTGAAGCGCTGGCGCGGACGAAGACCGTGGTCTTCGACAAAACAGGCACCCTGACGAAGGGCGTCTTCGAGGTCTCCTCCGTCCAGCCGGCTCCCGGCTTCTCCGCGCAGCGCGTCCTTGAGCTGGCCGCCCTCGCGGAAAGCTACTCCAACCACCCCATCAGCCGCAGCCTCCGCGAGGCATACGGGCAAACGCCCGCCCTCGCGCGCGTCTCCGCGGCGGAGGAGCTGGCCGGAAAGGGCGTCCTCGCGCGGGTCGACGGCAGGGCGGTCCTCGCGGGCAACGCGCGTCTGATGGAGGAAAACGGGATTGCCGCCGTCTCTCCGGCGCTGCCGGGGACGGTTGTCTTCGTCGCGGAGGGCGGCGTCTTCGCGGGCAGCATTGTGATCAGCGACCTCGCGAAGCCGACGGCGGCGCAGGCCGTCGCGGCGATGCGGGAGCAGGGTGTCCGCACCGTGATGCTCACCGGCGACACGGAGAAAACGGCGCAGGCCGTCGGCACGGCGCTCGGCATCGATGAGACGCACGGCTCCCTCCTTCCGGACGGCAAGGTCGAGCACGTCGAGCGTCTGCTCGACGAAAAGCCGCCGAAAAGCGCGCTCGCCTTCGTCGGAGACGGCATCAACGACGCGCCCGTCCTCTCGCGGGCCGACGTCGGCATCGCAATGGGCGCGATGGGCAGCGACGCCGCCATCGAGGCCGCGGACGTCGTGCTCATGGACGACGACCCGCTCAAAATCGCGCTCGCGATGCGCCTTGCCCGCCGCTGTATGCGGATAGTACGGCAGAACATCGTCCTCGCGCTCGGCGTCAAGGCCGCGTGCCTGCTGCTCGGCGCGCTCGGCGCGGCAGGGCTGCAGGCGGCCATCTTCGCGGACGTCGGCGTGATGGTGCTCGCCGTGCTCAACGCCATCCGCACGCTGCGCCTGTCGCGGTGACGGCTGTCTCCAAGCTATAAAAAGCGTCCCCCTCCCGCAGGATGAAACGGGAGGGGGACGCTTTTTTGTCAGGACACGACGACATATTCGCGGAGCTTCTCCACCGTCTTCTCGCCGATGCCGTAGACGTTCACGAGGTCGTCGACCGACTGGAACGGACCGTTCTCCTCGCGGTAATCGAGGATGGCCTGCGCGGTTACGGGGCCGACGCCGGGCAGCGTGTCGAGCTGCTCAAGATCCGCGGTGTTGAGGTCGACCGGCCACGCGGGAGAGGAGGAGGCGGGATCGGAGGCGACCGTCACGACGACGGGACGCGTCACCTCCGGGACGAAGAACGCCTGATAGGCGAACAGCGCCGCGGCGAGCAGAAGCGCGACGCCGATCAGAATCCGGGTCTGGACGGCTTCCTTCTCCATCCTCTCTCCCCCTTTTTCTCTCATTTTCCTCCGCGCCCCTGCTCCGTGTACCGGTAGGGGCGCAGGATTCTGCCGAACAGCAGGCAGACGAGCGTTCCCGCGACGCCGAGCATCAGCATCGTCAGCGCCGCGCCGGAGCCCTTGCCGCTGCCGAACAGCGCCGTCAGCAGACCGTCCGGCACAGCCGCCTCCATCAGCGGCTCACAGACGCCGTCCACCAGCCAGCCGCCGCACAGAAAGCCGATCGGGATAGTGAAGAACTGCAGCGTGTTGCGGCAGGCGTACACCCTCCCCTGCAGCTCCACAGGGATGGTGGAACGTAGAATCACGTCGAGGTTGGCGTTCATCAGCGGCACGAGAATCCAGCCGATCAGCTGGGCGAGACACCACCAGAACGGCGTCCGTGCAAAGGCGAGCAGATAGTTTTCCGTGCCGAGCGAAAACAGCATCGTCAGCACAATCACCCGCACGCGGTCCTTCGGCGCGGGAAGCGCCGCCGCGAGCACGCTGCCGAGCAGCGTCGCAATGCCCGCGCAGGACGTCACCATCCCGAGGACGGTCTCGCCGCCGTTCGCGCGCGGCAGAATGAGCGCCGGGAGCACCGCGTCAAACGCGGAGGCCACCAGATTCACGGCAGCCAGAAAAAGCATCAGCGCGAGAATCAGCCCGTGCTCCCGCAGATAGGCGAGACCGGCGCGGACGGAGGACAGAAACGATTCCCGCTCCTCCCTCCGCGGCAGCTCCGGCAGCCGGATGCCGAAAAGCAGCGTACAGAAGGCCGCGGCAAAGGCGGCAAGGTCAAACAGGATGACCGATTCCATCCCGGCGAGCGTGTAGAGAGCCGTCGCGAGAACGGGATTGAGAATTGTCACGAGCGCGTTGGAGAACGAGCGCAGGCCGCTCGTCTGCTGATAGCGCTCCGGCGGGATGAGCAGCGTCATCGCGACGTCCCCGGCGGGCTGCTGGATGCTGCCCATCAGCCCGTTGAGCGCGTTGAGGGCGTACAGCTGCCACGGCGCGAGCAGACCGCCGCGCAGCAGCGCGAGCACCGCGACGGTGCAGCACGCGGCGAACGTGTCGCAGGCCAACATCACCCTTTTCTTGTCCCAGCGGTCGCTCAAAGCGCCCGCAAAGATGCTCACGCAGACGTACGGGGCGTACGAGCAGACGGAGAGCAGCGCCGTCTGCAGCGCGGAGCCTGTTTCCTGATAGAGCCAGAGCGTCAGCGCAAAGCTCGTCATCGCGCTGCCGAGCTGCGACAGGGACTGCGTGCTCCAGAGCAGAAAAAAGGGCCGCAATTCTTTCCATGAATGTTTTATCATTTCCTTTGCTCCTTTGGATAGTAGTAGTTCCAATCAGCAAAGGATGAGGACTCCGCCTCAGCCCGGCACACGCCGGGTCAGGGGGTTCCCTCCGTGCAGCGTCCTCAGCCTCTGCACGGAGCGCAGACAATGCAAAGCGGATAGCGCATGGCTGCCCTTCCCTTCTTCTCTCCCGTCTAATCGGGATATTTGCTTTCGAGAAATTCGACAAGGTCGGCGAGCGCGCCGCCGCGGCAGTCGCAGACGACGAGCTCCGCCTTTCTTTGAAGCTCCACCGGCGCGTTCGCCGGGACGACGGCGTGTCCCGCCGCCTCGAGAAGCTCCTCGTCGTTAAAGTAATCGCCCACAGCGTAGACGTTTTCCATTGGGATGGAAAGCCGCTGCGCCAGCGAGCGGAGCATCGCGCCCTTGTTCGCCTGCTCCGGCAAAATTTCAAGAAAATTCTCGGACGAGAACACAAGGCGCAGGCCGGGATGCGGCTGAGCGCCCGCGAACCGCATGGCCTCCCGGATGGCTTCCGCCTCCCCGCCGAGGAGGATTTTCAGCCAAGGCTGAAAGCAGGATGTCTCCACGCCCTCGGTGAAGGGGTAAATCTCCGGCGTCTTTGTGTTGCCGATGAAGCCGTTCCGGCGAAGAATTCCGACGCAGTCGTCGTAGAAGCACTCCATGCCAAGCTCCGGGAAGCGCTGGTACAGGGTATGGACGAGCGGGGCAGCGTTCTCCTTCTCAAGACCGCAGCGCAGCAGCACCTCGCCGCCCGCGTAATCGTAGAGGAGACAGCCGTTGAGCAAAATCGCCGGGGCGTTCACGGGAAGATCCCCGAGAAAGCGGCTCGCGGAGCCGATGGAGCGGCCCGTCGCGAGTGTAAAGCGGCCTCCCTTTTCAGCAAAGCGGCGCAGCGCGGCAAGGTTCCGCTCGGGAATGAAGCTTCCCTCCGGCACGAGAGTGCCGTCGATGTCGCTCGCAATCAGGATGTTTCGCAGGTTCATGGCTCCGAATCCCCTCCCATCCCGGCCCTGCGCCGGAGCTTTTCGAGAAAGGCCGTGAAATACGGCGGCAGCTCGCTCTCAAATTCGAGCCAGCGCCCGTCGCGCGGATGTGTAAAGCCGATATGCTTTGCATGAAGGCATTGCCCGTGCAGCTCGGAGATGACCTTTTTCGGGCCGTAGACCTCGTCTCCGGCCACGGGATGACCGAGCGAGGCCATATGGACGCGGATCTGGTGCGTCCGCCCCGTCTCGAGCCGCAAACGGACGTGCGTAAAGCCCGGATACCGCGCCAGAACGGTGTAATGCGTCACGGCAGGGCGCGAATTGCGCTTCGTCACCGCCATTTTCTTGCGGTCGACGGGGTGGCGGCCAATCGGGGCGTCGACCGTCCCCTCATCCCCGCGGAGGGAGCCGTACACGACCGCCTCGTAAATGCGTGTAAAGCTATGAACCTTTATCTGCTCCGCGAGCCGGAGGTGGGCAAAATCGTTCTTCGCGACGATGAGCAGCCCGCTCGTGTCCTTGTCGATCCGGTGGACGATACCGGGCCGGACAACGCCGCCGATGCCGGAGAGCGAGCCCCGGCAGTGCGCGAGCAGCGCGTTGACGAGCGTCCCGGACGGATTCCCGGCGGCGGGGTGCACCACCATTCCCTTCGGCTTGTTGACGACGAGCAGGTCGCCGTCCTCGTAGACAATCTCGAGCGGGATTTCCTCGGGCAGAACGTCTGCCGAGACGGGATCGGGGATTGTCACCGTGATGACGTCGCCCGGCTGCACCTTGTACGACTTCGGGAGGGCTTTGCCGCGAAGGCACACCTGCCCCGATTCCGCCAGCTTCTCCGCCGCCGTGCGTGTAATGTTGGGAAGCTTTACACTGATAAACTTATCCAGACGAAGGCCGTTCTCCTCCCCCGGCACCGTCAGCTCCTCCGTGCGCGCCATCTCAGTGCTTGCTCCGCAGGACGCGCTCCTCCGAAGCCTTTTCGGAGAAGAACAGAACATGGATAATGAACAGAGCTGTCCCGACCACAATCGCCATATCGGCAAAATTGAAGACCGGCGGGAAGAACGAGACGTGGATGTAATCGACGACGTAGCCGAGGCCAATCCGGTCAATCATGTTTCCGAGTCCGCCGCCGAGAATCAGGCCGCTCGCGAGATAGGTGATCCAGTTATGATGACGGTAGCGAAAGAGCAGAATCAGAATCGCCAGCATCAGAAGGCCGGTGGTAATGATAAAGAACCAGCGCTGATTGCTCAGGATCCCGAAGGCGGCTCCCCTGTTCTCGACAAACGTGAAATCGAGAAGGCCCTCGATCACGACATACGTTCCAATCGGCTTGAGGTTCTGGACAACCACAGCCTTGATGATCTGATCGACGACGGCCAGCACCACAGCCAGACCAATCATCAGAAACTGCACAAGCATTTTCTTCCTCCTTGATAGAAAAACAGCGGGCAGTCCTTTTCCGATCATCCTGCCCGCCATCTTCTGTTTGTTCTGTTTATTCCATTACAGCGGCGCAGCGGCTGCACAGATCCGGGTGCTCCGCGCTGGAGCCGACCGTATCGCTGTAGCACCAGCAGCGGGCGCACTTCTCGCCCTCGGCGTGCGCGACGGTGACGGAGAGCTCCGGCACAGTCTCGCCGGTATACTCGCCCTTCCCGCCCTGCTGTACCTCGAGCTGGGAGACGATGAAGACGGGAACGAGCTCATCCTTCACGGAGGAGACAAAGTCATAGAGCTCGCCGTCGCAGAACAGGCTCACCTTCGCGTCGAGAGACGAGCCGATGACCTTCTCCTTGCGCGCGATTTCAAGCGCCTTCTTGACGTCGTCGCGGATCTGGTGGATGCGATCCCAGCGCGCGATGAAGTCGTCATCGACGGTGACGCCGCTCGTGCGGGGCATCTCGTTGAAGAGGACGCACTCCGGGTCGGCGGAAGCGTCGTGCGGCATCGCGTGCCAGATCTCGTCGGAGGTGAAGGCAAGAATCGGCGAGACGAGGCGCGTGAGCGCGTCGAGGACGCGGTACATGGCCGTCTGAGCGGCGCGGCGCGTCAGGCTCCCTGCCTTCTCGGTGTAGAGGCGATCCTTCGCGACGTCGAGGTAGAAGTTGGAGAGGTCAACGACGCAGAAGTTGTGAATCGCGTGGTAGACCTGATGGAACTCGTACGTCTCGTAGCCCTCGTGGCACTTCTTCATGACGTCCTCAAGCTTCTTGAGCACCCAGAGATCGATCGGGAAGAGCTTCTCGTTCGGCACCATGTCCTTGTCCGGGTCGAAGTCCTTGAGGTTGCCGAGGATGAACCGGGCCGTGTTGCGAATCTTGCGATACGCGTCGGAGAGCTGCTTCAGGATCTCCTTGGAGATGCGGATATCGGCGTGATAGTCGGACGACGCGACCCACAGGCGCAGGATGTCGGCGCCGTACTGGTCGATGACCTCCTTCGGGTCAATGCCGTTGCCGGCGGATTTGTGCATCTGGCGGCCCTCGCCGTCGACGACCCAGCCGTGGGTGACGACGCTGCGGTACGGCGCCTGTCCGCGCCACGCGACGGACGTGAGCAGCGAGGACTGGAACCAGCCGCGGTACTGATCGGCGCCCTCGAGATAAAGGTCGGCCGGCCAGTGCAGCTCGGGACGCTGATCGGCGACGGCGGCGTGCGTGACGCCGGAGTCAAACCACACGTCCATGATGTCGTGCTCCTTCGTAAACTCGGAGCAGCCGCACTTCCTGCAGACGGTTCCGGCGGGCAGGAGCTCCTTCTCGTCCTTCGCGTACCAGGCGTCGGAGCCCTCCTTCGCGAAGATGCCGGAGATGTGCATCATGACGTCCTTGTCGATAAGCGGCTCGCCGCAGTCCTTGCAGTAGAAGATCGGGATCGGCACGCCCCAGCGGCGCTGGCGGGAGATGCACCAGTCCTTGCGATCCTCGACCATCGAGGTGATGCGGTCGCGGCCCCAGCCGGGAATCCACTGCACCTTGTTGATCTCCTCAATCGCCTTCTCCTTGATGGCGTCGACCGAGCAGAACCACTGCTCCGTCGCGCGGAAGAGGATGGGGTTCTTGCAGCGCCAGCAGTGCGGATACTGGTGGACGATGCGCTGCGTCGCGAGCATCGCGCCGGTCTCCTCGAGGTACGCGCCGATGACCTTGTTCGCCTCGTTCGTCGTCAGGCCGGCAAACTGTCCGGCCTCCTCGGTGAGCTTGCCGTCGGCGTCGACCGGGACGACGATCTCAATTTCGGGGTAATTCTTGCAGATGTCAAAGTCCTCGACGCCGAAGCCGGGCGCGGTATGGACGCAGCCGGTGCCGCTCTCGAGCGTGACGTGGTCGCCGACAATGACGAGGCTGGTGCGGTCGAGGAAGGGGTGCTGCGCCTTCATGTATTCGAGCTCGCTGCCGCGGAAGGTCGCGACGGTCTCATACTCCTCGATACCGGCGGCCTTGAGGGCGTTCTCCGCGAGCGCCTCGGCCATGACGAGGTATTCGCCGCCGCAGCGGATGAGGGAATAGTCAAAATCGGGACCGAGGCAGATGGCAAGGTTGCCGGGGAGCGTCCAGGTCGTCGTCGTCCAGATGACGAAGGAGACCTTCGCCGGGTCGACGCCCTTCGCCGCGAACAGGCCCTTGTCGTCCACAACGCGGAACTTCACATAGACGGAGACGCACGGATCCTCCGCGTACTCAATCTCCGCCTCCGCGAGGGCCGTCTTGCACTCGGGGCACCAGTAGACGGGCTTGAGGCCCTTATAGATGTAGCCCTTCGTGGCCATTTCGGAGAAAACTTCAATCTGCTTGGCCTCAAAATCATGCGTCAGGGTGATGTAGGGATGATCCCAATCGCCGATGCCGCCGAGACGCTTGAACTGATTGCGCTGGCCGTCGAGGTACGTCATCGCGAACTCGCGGCAGATCTTTCTCAGCTCAACGTCGGAGATCGTGGTCGAATTTCCGACGCCGGCCTTCTTGCGCGCCTTGAGCTCCGTGGGCAGGCCGTGCGTGTCCCAGCCCGGCACATACGGAGCCTTGAAGCCCGCCATGTTGCGGTGGCGCACGATGATGTCCTTGAGCGTCTTGTTCAGCGCGGTGCCGAGGTGAATGTCACCGTTGGCATACGGAGGGCCGTCATGCAGGACGAACAGCGGCTTGCCGTCGTTCTTCTGCATCAGCTTTTCGTAGATCCCGTCCTTCTCCCACTGCTCGAGCATGACGGGCTCGCGCTTCGGGAGACCCGCCTGCATCGCAAATTCCGTTTCGGGGAGATTCAGCGTCTTTTTGTAATCCTGGGCCATGTCAATTACTCTCCTGTATCTATAGTTTTTCTTCAGAACTCATCAAAATTCGACACGCCGGCCTGAAATTCCAGCGTGGGCTCCTGCACGTCGTTCGGGTCGGCGGCGCGGCGCTGCTCAAAGAGAGAAGGCTCGAGGTCGACCGTCTCCGGCTCGGGCTCGCGGGACTCGCTCACGGCGCGCGGCGCGGCGGCGGGCTGCCGGGGCTGCTCCTCCTCCTTTTCCTCCTTCTGTTCGGAGGGAAGCGCGTCGATGAGCGTCAGGTGGCGGCGGTACATCTCAAGCAGCTGGGAGCGGAAATCCGACACCTGCTTTTTGAGGTCGACCATCTGCTGCTTCTGCTGCTGGATCTGCTCCTGCGCCCCCGCGACAATGTGCTCGGCCTTGAGGTTCGCGTCCTTCAGAATGATCTCGGCCTTGTGGCGCGCCTCGCGGACGGACGCGTCCCCGAGCTTCTGCGCGCTGACGAGGGCGGTTTTGATCTCGTCCTCCTCGCCGCGGTACTCTTCAATCTTTGCCGCAAGAATCTCGAGCTTCTTCTGCAGCTGGCGCTTCTCCTCCTCGGCGCGCTCAAGCTCCTGACGCTGCTCCAGATTCTTTTTCATCAGATCCTCGACCGTCTCCCGGACGCGATCGATGAAGGCGTCGACGTCCTCCGGCTTGTAGCCGGAAAAACCCGCCTTGCGGAAGCTCACGTTCGTGATATCGTTTAACGAAAGCATCAATGCTGCCGTCCCCTTTCCTCTGGTTCTTCCCGCGGAAGCGCCGCGTTCAGACATATTTCCTGCCGCCGATGCACAAGCGGCCCTTTTTCGTGTTCGGCCCCAGGCGATCGATGACGAATTTTCCCTTTCCGCGGATGGAAAGCTTCGCCCCCTCCTCCAGAAGACGGGAGGACGAAAGCTCCTCGCGGTAATTGAGCGTTACAAGGCCGGAGGCGATGGCCGAGGCGGCCTTGTCGCGGCTCAGTCCCGCCACGGCGGCGACCACGCAGTCAAGCCGCGGCGACGCCACGACGGCGGAAAACTCCTCAAAGCGGTGCGCCGGAGGAAGCGGCTCCTCCGCACCGACGGAAAGCCTGACGCCGGCACGGCCAATCCTGTCGGTCTGATCGACGAGGAAGGAGGCGAGCTCCCCGCGCACGAAAAAGACGGCCCTGCCCGTCTCAATCAGGATGTCCCCCAGCGCCTCCCGCTGGACGCCCTGCGAGAGCAGGCCGCCGAGGAGGTCGCGGTGCGTCAGGACGTCCTCACGGCGGAAGCGCGCGGTGACAGCCTTCAGCGGAAAGGAGGAAGCGTCCGGATCAAAACGGGACGGAAACGCGCCGAACAGGACGCGCTCCGCCTCCTCATGGCCGCCCCAAAGCAGAAAACGGTCAAAGCGCAGCCTCCTCATCAGAGACCGCGCAAATTCCGCTTCCCTTTCATCCAGAAATCCAACGAAATGGCAGCGGTTCCGGCGTTTCGCCATCTCGACGGCGTCCGTCAGCCGCGCCTCCAGGAGCGCATCGTCCCGGTTCGCGTCCATCTCAGAAATACACCCCGTTGTTCTCGAGCTCGTCCATCACGTCGTCGCCCGTAAGATCCACATTGTACGGAGTGATGATGAACGTGTTGGTCGCCACGCGCTTGATCTTCCCGTTGTTGGCGTACGCGACGCCGGACAGGAAATCGATGATGCGGCGGGAGACGTCCTTCGCGGTGTTCTCCAGATTGAGCACAACCGTGTGCATCTTCAAAAGCTCGTCGGCGACGCCGCGCGTCTCCTCGCCGAAATGCTCGGGCTTGAAGAGGACGACCTGCAGCTGCGCCGTCGCGTGGATATTCACAACCTTATTGCCGGACGAGGACGAGGACGGCGCGCGGCGAATCACGTCGCGGTCATGGCTCTCGATCGGAGTGTCGAAGTCCTCCTCCTGCTCCTCCTCCTCGAGGTACTCATCGTACTCGTCGTCGGGGGGCGTCCACATATTTTTAATCTTCTGTACGAAACCTGCCATTTCTCTGACCTCCTGGTTGTCGTATTCTTTGATGTATCTTCAGAATCAGGACCTGCCTTTGAAAACGCGCCGGCCCGTCAGCGATAGACGCGGGGGCCGAACAGAGCGGAACCGACGCGGACCAGGTTCGCGCCGGCGCGCACGGCGTCAGCAAAATCCGCCGACATTCCCATCGACAGATAGTCCATAGTAACATTATCACTTCTTTTGTTCTTCATGTCAATAAAATATTGCGTCATCCTCGAAAAAAACCGGATTGTATCGGCTTTTTCGGCGCCGGCGGGCGGAATCGCCATCAATCCGCGCACGCGGACGCCCGGAAGGGAGGCCGCCTCGCTGACAAGCTCCGGCAGCGCCTCGGGCAGAACGCCCGACTTGTTCTCCTCGCGGCCGATGTTCACCTCGATGAGAATATCCATGACGCGGCCCGCCTTCTCCGCCTGGCGGGAGATCTCCTGCGCGAGGCGTCCGCTGCCGACCGACTGAATCATGGACACCTTCTCAATGATCTGGCGCACCTTGTTCGTCTGCAGGTGACCGATGAACTGCAGGTCGACGGGCGCGTACCGGTCGTACTTTTCGCACAGCTCCTGCACGCGGTTTTCGCCGATATGACGAATACCGAGCGCGATGCCGTGGTTGACGACCTCCACAGGCACCGTCTTCGTCGCGGCGAGAAGGGTGACCTCGTCGGGACTGCGGCCGGAGGCGATGGCGGCCTCCTCAAGCTCCGCCCGGATGCGTTTATAGTTTTCCTCGAGGTCGAGGAATCTCTGAGAAAGCTCACTTGACAACTTTTCCGTCATACAAATCTGTCCCTTCCACCACAATTTCATCGTAAAGCTGTACCGTCTCGGACGTCATCATCTCGTCCTCGTCAGGATTCGGATCGCAGATCACATACGTCGACGTGCTGTAGAGCGGAACGATCTGACGGAACAGAATTTCGCTCCCGTGCATGACGTAGACGCCCTTGACCTCGCGCGTCTCCGTGACCTCCTCCCCGTCCTCGTTCTCGTACGTCCGCGTGACCTCGGCAAAATGGACGGCCTTCTGGCTGACGCGGATGCCGCTGTAATTCGTCACCGAGATGGAGCACGTCTCCGTGCGCAGGCTCGCGAGGTCCTCGGTGACGGTGCTGCACTCCATCACGACGGCGGCGTCGGAATCGATCGTCTCCTGGTTGACGGCGCGCACGACGGCGGTCACGGACTCTGTCGTCGCGAAAGGGAAGCTCAGCGTGACGGCGTTCCCCTCGAGAAACTTGAGCGCGTCGGACGCGGGAACGACGCAGACGAAATACCACTTGAATTCCCCGCAGATTTTCCCGACGGCGTCGGCGGGCGGAGAGGCCGCCGTCTGCGCCTTTTCCTGATACTCCTTCGCCGTGATGGAGAGAATAGTATCGTAATCAAACACAGACTCGAAGCCGTCGACCTCGCTGATGAAGATGCCCGCGGAGGGGGCGGAAATCGAGCCGAGCGACTGCCTGCCGGCGGAGAGCGTGTCGCGCTGGAGCGTCAGGGCGGCGATGCGGTCGTCGAAATTGTCGACCTTGTTCGTCACGATCTGCCGCTCGTTGAGCACATAGAGAAGCTCCTCACGCGGCTCCTCGAGGGAATCATACTCCCCGAGAGCGGACGTCTGCAGAAGGGAAATCAACTTCTGGCTGATGCGCTTGTTGATGGAATCCTGATCGACGGCCTCCGTGCTGCCGGGCGAGGAGAGGCTTTGAAGCTGGGAGATCTGCAGGTTGAGCGTCTCAATCTCCTGCTGCGCGGCGGCGTCCGCCTCCGTGGCGTACAGCTCCGCCACCGTCCCGCCCTTGGAGACCTTGCCGCCGTCGGGAATCACATAGGTGATGACGCCGCTCGTCTGCTGGGTGATGACGGACTCCTTGCGCACCGCCGTCCCCGTGGTGCGCACGACCTCAGCGGTGCCGGGATCGTCAGCGCTGACGTAGGTGGCGATCTCCGTGCGCACAGACGTATAATTCGCGTTGTAAATCTGATAACCGATGTAAAAGAGAAGCAGGACGGCGAGCAGAAACGTCGCCAGCCTGCGGATCAGCGAGCCGTTCAATGCACGCGCCCCCTTTCTCCGGGAATTCGCCCGGACTCCGGCCAAACTGCCGTCTTATCCTTCATTATACGCAATTTCCAGTTTCTTTGCAACTATGGAACAAGCCTCCTGCACGAGGCGAGCCTCGCCGAGCTTGTCGCGGGAGAGCCAGGAAACCTCCTCCTCTCGGCGGAACCAGGTCAGCTGGCGCTTCGCGTAGCGGCGCGTCTCGCGGCGGAGCGTGTCCGCCGCCTCCTCGAGCGTGCATTCGCCGCGAAAATAAGGATAAAACTCCTTGCAGCCGATCGCCTGCCGGACGGTGGCGGCTCCGCCGAAGTCCATCAGGCAGCGCGCCTCGTCGAGGAGGCCGTTTTCGAGCATCGCGGTGACGCGGCGGTTGATGCGGTCGTACAGAAGCGACCGATCCTCGTACGTCAGGCCAATCCAGCACGCGCGGTAGGGCGAGGGCTCCCGGCGGGATTCCTCGCGCAGCGCCGCCATCGTCTTTCCCGTGAGGCGGCACAGCTCGAGCGCGCGCACGATTCGCTTGACGTCGCGGGGAGAAAGGCGCGCGGCCGTCTCCGGGTCGAGGGCGGCGAGCTCCGAGAGAAGCGCCTGCGCCCCCTCGTCCTCTGCGCGGCGCTCGAGCTCCCGGCGGAGGGCGTCGTCACGCGGCTCCTCAGCGAAGGAGACGTTGTGCAGGAGGGACGAGACATAAAGACCCGTCCCGCCGGCGAGCACCGGAAGCTTCCCTCTCGCGTGCAGCTCCCGGATGAGAGCGCCCGCGCGCGCGACGTAGTCGGCGACGCTGAAGGGCTCGTCCCAGTCCAGAAAAGCGATCAGATGATGCGGCACGCCGCGCGTCTCCTCCGGCGTCGGCTGCGCCGTGCTGACCGGGAGGCCGCGGTAAATCTGCATCGAATCGGCGGAGATCACCTCGCCGCCGAAGCGCAGCGCCAGCTCGGCGGCGAGCGCCGTCTTGCCCGAGGCGGTCGGCCCCACGACGGCGACAACCGGAATCTGTTCGTAAGCCATGCGTCCTCCTTTCTCAGTCGCGGCCTTCTCCATCATACGGCGCAGCGGCCGCAAAACCCGTCGGAAACCAGCGCGTCACTGCAGCCTGCCGAACTGCTTTTCCAAATCCCGGCGGCGCATGACGATGGAGACGGGCCGCCCGTGCGGGCAGTAGCGAATCTCGGGATGATCCGCGAGGCGCTCCGCGAGCGCAATCAGCTCCTCGTCGGAGCTGCGGTCTCCCGCCTTGATCGCTGCCCGGCAGGCGACGTTGTGATACAGCCAGTCAAGCTTTTCCGTCGTGAGATCCCTGCGGGATTTCACGAGATAGCCGGCGATCTCCATCACCGCGTCCGCGACGCCCTCCCCCTCGAGGATCAGGGGAGCGGTGCGCACGAGGATGGTGCCGGGGCCGAAGTCGTCGATCTCAAAGCCCGCCTTCCCGAAGAGCTCGCGTGCCTCGAGGGCGGCGGCGTACTCGTTCTTTTCGAGCGTGACGGGCACCGGCTCGAGCAGGAGCTGACAGTCCGCGTCCCCGCGCCGGGCCTTGAGCTTCTCGTAGAGCATCCGCTCATGGGCGGCATGCTTGTCGATCCAGACGAGCTCGTCGCCGCGCTCGAGAATCAGGTAGGTGCCGAACGCCTCCCCGACGAGGCGAAACGGCGGCTTGGCGTCCTCCCGGACGGGAACGGCAGGCGTATTCTCCGCGGGCGTCTGCTCCGGAGCCGGGGCAGGAGCCTGCGGCGCGGGCGGCAGGGCGTCCGGAACGGGAGGCAGAGCGTCCGAAGAAGGAAGCGCGGCTTCCCGGTTCTCCCCGTCCGCGGGCGGCTGTGCGCTATCGGGCGCTGGGGCAGATTCCGCCCGGCGCGAGGGGAAGAAGCTCTCCCAGGCGGCGCCGGCGGCGGACGGCGCGGCGGGCCGGGAAGCAAACGGCAGGGAGCGGCTGTCCCGCACCGCGCGTCCCGCGCCGAACGGGCGGCTCCGCTCGAGCTTCGGGACGGAGATCTCCGGCTCCGGCTCGCTCACAGGCTCCCGCTTCGGCTCCAGATCGAGGGAAAGCTGGCTCGCCTGCGGCTGCACGCCCGCGAAAACGGGCGGCGGCGGGGCGGCGGGGAACTGCGCCGTCTTCGGCGTGTCCTGCTCATTGAGCGCCGTCTTGACGCCATGGTAAACGCAGTCAAAGAGAGGCTTTTCGTTGACGAAGCGCACCTCGATCTTCGCCGGATGGACGTTGACGTCCACCGCGCGGCAGGAAACCGTGAGATGCAGGACGCAGGCGGGCAGCTTCCCGGCCATCAGCGTCCCCTTGAACGCCTCCTCGAGCGCGACCATCGCCGTGCGGCTGCGGACGTAGCGCCCGTTGAGGAAAAAGTTCTGCATACTGCGGTTCGGGCGAGCGGCGGCGGGCTTGCTGACGAAGCCCTTGACGGACGCGCCTCCGAACTCGTAATCGACCGGCAGAAGATTCTGCGTGAACTCGCGGCCGTACACCGCGTAAATCGCGGACTTGAGCTTTCCGTCGCCCGGGGTGCGGAGCGTCTCCTTCCCGTCGCGCAGGAAGCGGAACGCAATCTCCGGGTGGGAGAGCGCGATCTTGTCCATCACGGAGGCAACGGCGTTCCCCTCGACGACGTCCTTCTTGAGGAATTTCATCCGCGCGGGGGTGTTGAAGAAAATATCGCGGACGACAATCGTCGTGCCGGCGGGGCAGCCCGCCTCCTCGAGCGCCTCCTCCTCCCCGCCCTCGATGACATACCGCGTGCCCTCGAGCTCGTCTCCGACGCGGGTGAGCAGCTCGACGCGCGCGACGGCGGCGATCGACGCGAGCGCCTCGCCGCGGAAGCCGAGCGTGCCGATCCCCTCGAGGTCGTCCCGGCTCTGCACCTTGCTCGTCGCGTGGCGGAGAAAGGCGGTCGGGACGTCCTCGCGCGCGATGCCGCAGCCGTTGTCGGTGATGCGCAGATACGACGCGCCGCCGTGCTTGATCTCCACCGTGACCGACGTCGCGCCGGCGTCGACCGCGTTCTCAAGCAGCTCCTTCACAACGGAGGAGGGGCGATCGACCACCTCGCCCGCCGCAATCAGCTCCGCGACGTGCTTGTCGAGCACATGAATCCGTCCCATACGCTTCTCCTTTCTCCCGGCGGCTTATTCCTTCTTCGCCAGGGTGGTCAGTTCAAACAGCTGCGTCATGCACTCGATCGGCGTCAGCGTGTTGACGTCGAGGGCGCGCAGACGCTCGAGAATTTCGCTTTCCCTGCCGGGGAGGATGGCGAGCTGGAGCGCGTCCGGCTCCTCCTCCGCCCTGCGGCGTCCCTTTGCCTTCGGCATGGAGACGACCTTCCCCTCCTCGAGCTCGGCGAGGATCTGCTTTGCGCGGGAAATCACGCGGTTCGGAATCCCGGCGAGCTTCGCCACCTCGATGCCGAAGCTGTCGTCCGCTCCGCCGCGTACAATCCGGCGCAGGAAGGTGATGTCGTCGCCGCGCTTCTTGACGGCGATGTTGAAGTTCTTCACGCCCTCGACAAGTTCCTCGAGGACGGTCAGCTCGTGGTAATGCGTGGCGAACAGCGCCTTCGCGCCGAGCAGCTTTTTGTCGGCGACGTACTCGAGGACAGCGCGCGCGATGCTCATGCCGTCGAAGGTCGACGTGCCGCGGCCGATCTCGTCGAGAATCAGGAGGCTGTCCGGCGTGGCCTCGCGGAGGATCTCCGCGACCTCGCTCATCTCCACCATGAAGGTCGACTGGCCGGAGGAGAGATCGTCCGACGCGCCGACGCGGGTGAAGATGCCGTCGGTGATGCAGACGTCCGCCGACGAGGCGGGAACAAAGCAGCCGATCTGCGCCATCAGGACGATGAGCGCGACCTGGCGCATATAGGTCGACTTGCCGGCCATGTTCGGGCCGGTGATGATGGCGACGCGGTTCTCCCCCTTGTCGAGCAGGACGTCGTTCGGGACGAACGGCGCGTCGAGCAGCTTTTCCACCACGGGGTGGCGTCCCTCACGGATCTGCAGCCGCCCCTCGAGGTTGATGGACGGGCGGACGTACCCCTGCGCGGCGGAAACCTCGGCGAACGAGAGCAGCACGTCGAGCTGGGCGACGGCCGCCGCCGTGCGCTGGATGCGGGAAAGCTCCCCCGCCGTCTTTTTTCGCACCTCGTCAAAGAGACTGTACTCGAGCTGGACGGAGCGCTCCTTCGCGCCGAGAATCCGGCCCTCAAGCTCCTTGAGCTCCTGGGTGATGTATCGCTCGCAGTTGGCGAGCGTCTGCTTTCTGATGTAATCGTCCGGCGCTTTGTCGCGGAACGAATTGCTGATTTCAATGTAATAGCCGAACACGCGGTTGTAGCCGACCTTGAGCTTCGGGATGCCGGTGCGCTCGCGCTCCCGCGCTTCTATCCGGGCCGTCAGGCTGCTGCCGTTGTCCATATCGTCCCTGAGGGAGTCAAGCTCCTCGCTGTAGCCGCGGCGAATGAGCCCGCCCTCGCGGACGGAAAAGGGAGGCTCGTCCTCAATGGCGCTGTCGATGAGGCTGCAGACGTCCTCGAGGGGATCGATCTCCCCGCGCAGATCCACGAGGAGCGCGGCGTTCACCGCGGAGAGCGCCGTCCGCACGAGCGGCAGGCGGGCAAGAGCGGCGGCAAGCGAGCGCAGCTCGCGCGCGTTCGAGCTGCCGTAAACAATTCGCGTCATGAGACGCTCGAGATCGTGGATGCCGGTCAGCGCTTCGGCAAGCTCGTCGCGCAGGGCGGCGGACTCGAAAAGCTCCGCCACCGCGTTCTGGCGGCGAAGAATCTGGCCGGGGCTGAGCAGCGGCTGCTCGAGCCAGGAGCGGATGAGGCGCTTGCCCATCGCGGTGCTCGTCCTGTCGAGCACCCAGAGCAGGGAGCCGCGCTTCTCCTTCGACCGCATCGTCTCCGTCAGCTCGAGATTGCGGCGGGCGTTGAGGTCGAGGTGCATATACTGCGCCTCGCTGAACAGCCTGAGCTCCGTCATGCGCTCAAGGCCGGTGCGCTGCGTCTTTTTCAGGTAGCCGAGCAGCGCGCCGAGCGCCGCCGTCACGAGCGGGCGATCGGTCAGGCCGAGCTCGTCGAGGCTTCTGCCGGCAAACTGGCCGATCACGAGCGCCTCGGCCTGCTCGAAGGCGAAGTCCTCGTCCGGCAGAAGCTCGAGGCTCGCGGAGAGACGCGTGCGGATGAAGCCCGGCAGCTCCCGGAAATCAAGCGAGGCGGGATTGAGCAGAATCTCGCGCGGGGAGAATTTGGAGAGCTCGTTTTTGATGCGCTCCTCAAGCTCCCCGGAGAGCACGCAGGCGCTCAGCTCGCCGGTGGAGATGTCCGCGAAGCAGCAGCCCGCCTCCCCGTCTCTCGTACAGACGGAGCAGATGTAGTTGTTCCGCGCCTCGTCGAGCATCGCGCTCTCGAGGACGGTGCCGGGGGTGATGACGCGGATGATGTCGCGCTTGACAAGCCCCTTTGCGAGCGCCGGGTCCTCAAGCTGCTCGCAGATGGAGACCTTGTACCCCTTCTGCACGAGCCGGGCGATGTAATTGTCCGCGCTGTGGAACGGCACGCCGCACATCGGGGCGCGCTCCTCCTGCCCGCAGCCGCGCCCGGTGAGCGTCAGGTCGAGCTCCCGGGAGACGAGCTTCGCGTCGTCAAAAAACATCTCATAGAAATCGCCGAGACGGAAGAAGAGGATGGTGTTGGGCTCCTTCTTCTTCATCTCCATATACTGCTTCAACATCGGCGAGAGATCTGCCATTCTTCTGCCTCCAACCCAAACTGAAAAAAGCACGCGGAAGGGGCGTGTTCCTGTCCTCCTCCGCATGCTTTCCATCGATTCGTTTCATCCGCCGCGCGGAGTATGTGCGCCCGGCGAAAAGCCGGGGACGGCCTCAGTGGCAGCCGCCGCAGGAGCCGCAGTCGCCGCCGCAGCTGTGCTCCTCATAGTCCGCCGTGTCCGGGTCCGCCCCGTCGGCGCACTGGCTGATGATGGCGCTCACGCGGTTGAGCAGGGCGTCAAGCTCCTGCTTCGCGGCGTTGTACGCCTGCATATGGTCGTTCTGCATGATCTGGCCGTAGAGGAGACGGAGCTCGTTGTTGAGCTGCTGGAGCTTCTCGTCGTCGCGCTCGTCCTTGTTGGCCTCGTTGTTGATGGCCATTCTCTTGAGGTTGAAGTCGCCGATCATGTTCTGCAGCACGGCGTCGCCGTCGCAGCCCTCGCTCGCGGCGCGCATGGCGAGATAGCGCTCGTCCTTCTGCAGCTCACGGCCGATTTCACGGGTCAGTTCGATAATATCCATTTGGGTACCTCCATCATATGATAAATATTAAATATAAAGAATATGCATTACGCCAGCTCGCCCGTCAGAATCCAGTTGCGGGCGGCGGTCACGCGCACGTCGGCGAAGCTGCCGATAAGGCTTTTCGGGCCGGAGAAATCGACGATGACGTTGCCGTCCGTGCGGCCGGAGAGCATTCCCTCCCCCTTCCCCTCTTCCTCGACGAGGACGCGCTGCACCGTGCCGACAGCCGACTGGCAGCGCCGCGCGGCAATCTCCTCCTGGACGGCGCAAAGCTCCTGAAACCAGCGGGTCTTCTCGGCGGCGGGGATGGGGTCGTCCATGGAGGCGGCTCTCGTCCCCTTTCTCGGGGAGTAGATAAAGGTAAACAGCGAGGTAAATTCCACCTCGCGGATGAGGGACACGGTGTCGAGGAATTCCTCGTACGTCTCGCCCGGGAAGCCGACGATGACGTCGGACGTCAGGGAGAGATCCGGAATCTTCTCCTTCGCGTAGCGGATGAGGCCGAGATATTTCGCCCGGTCGTAATGGCGGTTCATCTCAAACAGCACCCTGTCGTTTCCCGACTGGAAGGGCAGGTGCAGGTGATGACTGATGTGCTTCCCCTGCGCGATGGTGTCGATGAGCTCCTGCGTCGCGTCCTTCGGATGGCTCGTCATGAAGCGGATGCGGTAGTCGCCCGGAATCCGGTCGAGACGGCGCAGCAGCTCCGCGAAGGAGACGGGATGCTCGAGCGTCTTGCCGTAGGAGTTGACGTTCTGACCGAGCAGGGTGATGTCCTTATAGCCCGCTTTGACGAGGGCGGCGAATTCCGCCTCAATTGCCTCGGGGGAGCGGCTTCTCTCGCGGCCGCGCACATACGGCACGATGCAGTAGGAGCAGAAGTTGTTGCAGCCGTACATGACGGTGACCCACGCCTTGACGGAGCCGTCGCGGTGAATGGGCAGGCCCTCGTGGATGACGCGATCCTCGCTCTCGTCGCCGCGCGAAAAGACGCGCCGGCCGCCCGTGAGCGTCTCGAGCAGAAGCTCCGGGAAACGGTGGATGACGTGCGTACCGAAGACGAGGCTCACATACGGGAAGCTTTTGCGGATGCGCTCGGCGACGTGCTCCTGCTCCATCATACAGCCGCACAGAGCGATGACAACGGACGGATGGCGGCGCTTGATGTTCTTGAGCGCGCCGACGTTGCCGAAGACGCGATCCTCCGCGTGCTCGCGGACGGCGCAGGTGTTGAAGAGGATGAAGTCGGCCTCCTCCGGCTCTTCGGTGAAGCCGAAGCCCATCCGCTCGAGAAAGCCCTTGATTTTTTCGCCGTCCGCCACGTTCTGCTGGCAGCCGTAGGAGTGAACAAAGGCCATGGGGCGCTCCCCTCTGGCGCGGATTTTCATGATCTGCGCGACGTCGTTCACGGCGGCGCAGTCGAACTCGAGCTGCGTATTTTCCTGCAAAGAGCTTCCTCCTAAGCGAAAAAAGGGCTCCGGGGGCCGAAAGCCGCCCGGGCAATGTAGATTAGTATATCATATTCCCCCTTTTTCTTCAAGAAAATACGCGGAAAAATTCTTTTTCCCGCGCCGTTTCGGGGCGGAAAAAAGCCGGCGGAACGGAGAGAAAAAATCCCGCACAAAATTTGCGGGTGCGCCTTTTTTGTTTTTTGCAAAATTGTCAAAACGTTCATGCATTTTCCGGTGATTTATACTATAATAAAATCAGAAAGCGGAACCTGTGCGCCCTCCCGGCGCGCGGAAAGGAGGCGCTTTATGGCGGAATTTCTGGAAAGCGCGGCACGGTATCTGCAGGAATTTCATACAGGCTCGGTCGTGTTCCGGCTTGTGCTCGCCATGGTTCTCGGCGGCATCCTCGGCATGGAACGCGGCAGGAAAAAGCGTCCGGCGGGCTTTCGCACCTATATGACGGTCTGCGTCGGCTCCGCCCTCGTGATGTGCACGAGCCAGTACATGGTCGGGGCGTTCGACACCGGAGACCCGGCGCGGCTCGGCGCGCAGGTGATCAGCGGCATCGGCTTTCTCGGCGCGGGCACCATCATCGTCACGGGGCGCAGCCAGGTCAAGGGGCTGACGACGGCGGCGTGCCTGTGGGCGTCGGCGTGCATCGGGCTGGCGGCCGGCATCGGCTTTTACGCGGGCGCGATCGTCTGCACGGCGCTCATTTACTTCGGGATGACGGTCATGCACCGCATGGAGAGCAGCCTGCTCTCGAAGGCGCGCGTGATGGACTTCTTCGCGGAGTTCGCGGCGATGCAGGACGTCGGTCGGTTTATCCAAATGCTTCGGGAGCAGGGGATCACCGTCAGCGATCTGCAGATGAACAGGAAGAACCGCACGAAGGACGATCTCGTCGGCGTCGTCTTCACCGTCAAAATCAGCCGCCCCATCCCCCACGACAAGCTCATCGAGACGTTCTCCTCCTTCGACGGCCTCAAGTTCATTGAGGAAATCCAGTGAACGCCGCGGGTCCGTTTTTCACGGTCCGCGGCGTGATTTTTCAAATTCCGAAAATTTTTTCAAAATCCTATTGACATCCCGGCACCATGATGCTATAATTCAAAACGTCGCCAAACGAGGGCGGCGAAAAAATGAAAAATGCGCGAGTGCTGGAATTGGCAGACAGGCACGTTTGAGGGGCGTGTGTTGCATGACGTACGGGTTCAAGTCCCGTCTCGCGCACCAAAAAACCGAATGCGGAACGCATTCGGTTTTTTTCTGTCCGAATCTTTCCCGTGGGAAGGCTTCGGATTTTTTGTCTGCCCGAAACCGGGCCTGAGAGGAGGAACGCCATGATTGAGCTCAAACACATACGGAAAAGCTTTCGGGTCGCCAAGCGGAACGCGGGCTTCTCGGAGGCCGTGAAGGCCCTGTTCCGCAGGGAGTACGAGACCGTCGACGCGCTGCGGGACGTCTCGTTCACCATCCGGGACGGCGAGATGGTCGGCTACATCGGGCCGAACGGCGCGGGAAAGAGCAGCACCATCAAGGTGATGAGCGGCGTCCTCACCCCGGACGGCGGCGAGTGCGTCATCAACGGGCGCGTGCCGTGGAAAGATCGCGTCGCCCATGTGCGGGAGATCGGCGTCGTCTTCGGGCAGCGCTCGCAGCTGTGGTGGGACGTGCCGGTGATCGACAGCTTTGAGCTGATCCGGGACATTTACAAGGTCGACGGCGCGTCCTACCGCAGGACGCTCTCGCGCCTCACGGAGCTGCTCGACCTCGGGGAAATCGTCAAAACGCCGGCGCGTCAGCTCTCCCTCGGACAGCGGATGCGGTGCGAGATCGCGGCGTCGCTGCTGCACAATCCGAAAATTCTTTTCCTCGACGAGCCGACGATCGGCCTCGACGCCGTGTCGAAGCTCGCTGTGCGCGATTTCATCCGGGCGCTCAACCGGGAAAACGGGACGACGGTCATCCTCACGACGCACGATATGCAGGACGTCGAAGCACTCACGGAGCGCATCCTCCTCATCGGCCGCGGGCAGATTCTGCTCGACGGCTCGCTCGACGAGCTCAAGGCGCGCAGCTCGTCGCGGCGGACGCTGACCATCGCCTACGAGGGCGGCGTGCTCCCGCAGCTGCCCGGCGTAACCGTCGCGGAGGACAAGCCGGGGCGCGCCGTCCTCACGCTGGACGCCGCCGTCTGCCCCGTCTCCGAGGCAATTGCGCGGATCTCGTCCAGGGTGAACGTCAAGGACTTTTCCGCCGCCGGGGAGAGCGTCGACGAGCTCGTCGCCTCGCTCTACAGGGAGTTTTCGATATGAGACAATATCTCTCGTTCTTCCGCATCCGCTTCACGGCGGGCCTGCAGTACCGCGCCGCGGCGTGGGCGGGCATCTCGACCCAGTTCGCGTGGGGCGGCATGACGCTGCTGCTGTACCGCGCCTTTTACGAGGCGAACGCCGCGGCGTTCCCGATGCCGTTCTCGTCGCTCGCGAGCTATATCTGGCTGCAGCAGGCGCTCCTCGCGCTGTTCATGTCGTGGTATTTTGACGACGAGATTCTCGGGAGCGTCGTCTCGGGAGGCGTGGTGTACGAGCTGTGCAGGCCGTGCGATCTGTACGCGATGTGGTTCGTCAAGAACGTCGCCGTTCGCCTGTCGCGCGCGGTGCTGCGCTGCGCGCCGATTCTGGCCGTCGCCGCTTTCCTGCCGGCGCCGTACGGCGTATCGCTGCCCGCCGGGCCGGGGGCGGCGGCGCTCTTTGTCCCTGCGCTCCTGCTGGGGCTGCTCGTTATCGTCGCCTTTTCCATGCTCGTCTACCTTTCGGCGTTTTACACCGTCTCGCCGATGGGCGTGCGGATACTCGCGTCGTCCGCCGTGGAATTCCTCGCGGGCGGGCTCATCCCCATCCCTTTCTTCCCGGACGCCGTGCAGCCGCTGTTCAATGCCCTCCCCTTCGCGTCAATCCAGAACACGCCGTTTCTGATTTACACCGGTTATCTGCGGGGGCGGGAGGCGCTCGCAGCCGTCGCCGTCCAGCTGTTCTGGCTCCTGACGCTCGTCCTTGTCGGACGGGCGCTGATGCGCCGCGCGCTCAAAAAAGTCGTCGTACAGGGAGGGTAACGCGATGAAGCTTTATTGGAAGCTCGTTCTCATGCAGCTCAAAAGTCAGATGCAATACAAGGCGTCGTTTTTTATGACGGCGGCGGGGCAGTTTATCGTCTCGTTCACGGCGTTTCTGAGCGTGCTTTTTCTGTTCTCGCGTTTTCACGAGGTGCAGGGCTTTTCCTATTCGGAGGTACTGATCTGCTACTCCGTCATCCTGACGGCCTTCTCGCTCACGGAATGCTTCGTGCGCGGCTTCGACGTCTTCCCGCGTCTCATACGCGGCGGCGATCTCGACCGCATCCTCGTGCGGCCGCGCAGCGAGGTCTTTCAGGTGCTGACGTCGCACATCGAATTTTCGCGGCTCGGACGCCTGCTGCAGGCGCTCGCCGTGCTCGCCTACGCCATCCCGACGAGCGAGATCGTGTGGAGCGCCGAACGGGTCGCCGCCGTCTTTCTGATGCTTGCGGGCGGCGTGGCCGTCTTCTCGGCGCTGTTCATGCTCTACGCGGGACTGAGCTTCTTCACCATCGAGGGGCTCGAGTTCATGAACATCTTCACGGACGGCAGCCGCGAATTCGGGATGTACCCGCTCTCCGTCTACGGCGAGGGCGTGCTCAAATTTTACACCTACTGCATCCCCATCGCGCTGTTTCAGTACTATCCGTTTCTCTATCTGGTAGGGCGGTCGGACGACGTGCGGCTCATTTTTCTGCCACTCCTCGGTTTTCTGTTCCTCCTCCCCTGCTACGCCTTTTTCCGCTTCGGCCTGAGACGGTATAAGTCCACAGGCTCCTGAAGAATGCGAAAGCCCGCCGGGCCGCCCGGCGGGCTTTTTCTATGGGTTAAGCTGCCAAATCATGAAGTTCAGATAGCCCGCGAAGGCGACCCAGAGGAGGTAGGGGATCTGCAGAAGACCGGCCAGCGGGCGGATGGTATAAAAGACGGCGGTCATTGCGAGAATCACGAGCCAGAGAACCGCGAGCCAGAGCAGCGCGACGCCGTACGCCTGCGCGTTGAAGAAAATCAGGCTCCAGCAGAAATTCATCGCGAGCTGGACGATCCACAGCGCGAGTGCCTGACGCTCCTGCAGGCCGTCCTTCTCCCAGACGAGCGCCATCGAGATTCCCATGAGAAGGTAGAGGATCGTCCACACGATGGGAAACACGATACCGGGCGGCGTCAGCGCGGGTTTGTTGACCGCCTCGTACGACTGCATGGCGTCCTTCGTGAGCAAGGCGGACAAGCCTCCCACAGCAAGAGCGGCAGCCGGAAACAGGATAAAGCGGGTGATTTTTTTCATATTGCTTCCTCCCTCCCTCCCATTACTATTTCCCATTTTTCTCTATCAGAACCGCGCAGGCAAAAAAATGTATTTGTTTGGAACAGTTGCATCCCGGCGGACGGCGTGATACAATAGATAAGCACAAAATCCTCCTCAATTCCCGCTTTGCTTTTGTGCGGGAAAGGCAAAATCCGCCGGCAAACGCAGGCACGGGCACAAGGAGGCCGAAACATGATTCTGCTTCTGACTGGAACGACGCACACGGGAAAGACCGCGCTCGCGCAGCGCCTTCTCGAGCGATACCGCTATCCCTATCTCTCTCTCGACCTGCTCAAGATGGGGCTCATCCGCAGCGGACAAACCGCTCTCACGCCCGAGGATGAGGACGAGCTGACAGACTATCTCTGGCCGATCGTGCGCGAGGAAATCAAGACGGCCATCGAGAACGGGCAGCATCTCATCGTGGAGGGCTGCTACATTCCGTTCGGCTGGGAGCGCGATTTCGAGGAGATGTATCTGCGCGAGATTCGCTATCTTTGCCTCGTGATGACGCGGCGGTATCTCGAGGAGCATTTCGACGATGTGCGGCGGCACGCAGGCATCATCGAAAACAGAGGAGACGACGAAGGATATTCCAAAGACTATCTGATTGCGGACAATGAACGGCGCCTCGCGATGTGCCGGAAGCACGGCTACCCCGTCTGCCTGATTGACGGCTCATACGAGGCGGACTGGAAGCTGTGAAGGGAGGATACGGAATGGCACAATGGACGGACGAAGCCGAACACATCATGCGGGAGCGCTTCGGAAAAGACAGCCTGATTGCGCTCGCAACTGCAATTGCGGGAACTCCTTATGCAAGAACCGTAAATGCATTTTATGATCGCGGCGCGTTTTTTATTCTGACGGACGCACGTTCCAACAAAATACGGCAGCTGGCAGACAACCCATGCGCGGCAATCGCGGGAGACTGGTTCACAGGACACGCGAAAGCACAATGTCTCGGCGCGCTTGCAGCACCGGAAAACCGGGCTGTTTCTGAGAAAATGCGCGCTGTTTTCTCCTCATGGATTGACAACGGTCATTCCAATCCTGAGGATCCGAACACAGTGATTCTCCGCCTGGAGCTGACAGACGGCGTTCTTTTTTCACACGGAACCCGATACTCGTTTCCGTAACGCGGAACAATTCTAATTATGAGAGAGGGGGATTCTCATGCTGCGGAGAAACAAAAAGGTGATCGTCTTTTTTCTCGTGCTGGCGGCATTTTTGCTGGTGCTCGCGCATTATTCCAACGATATGTCAAATGTCTGGGACTCCTCGGAATTCTTTGACGTCTACCAGCCGCTTTCCGATCAGAAATCGGTGGACGAGCTGGCTTTGGCCATGCGGGAGCACGGGATCAGCGGGATCACCGACGAGCGCGTCGAGGAGCTCAGGCAGCTTTCCGGCGCGATGCCGGAGGGGCTGGTATTCAGCCTCGCCGGGTCGCTCCTCTCCGACGCGGGCAGCGGCGAATACGACTACGAGACGGACACGTTTACTCCCTCCCGGAACGGCGTATACAGCTTCGATATGGAGATCTGGAACACGGAGAAAATGTACACCGATTTTCTCCGCGGCGTTTCCGCGCTCGGCGAGGGCGAGCTGGACTTTACGAATATCGAGGAGGATCTCAGCGGAGTCGACTGGGACAACGGCACGGGAACGCGGAAGGTGCGCTTTGACTGGAACGGGACGAGCTACACCCTCGAGGCGGAGCATCAGGGCGACTGGTTCGACGCGTCCGTCGCGAACGACCTGGCGGTGATTGTCGCCTCGCAGGGCGGCGAAAAGCGTCTGTACTTTGCGAGCGACGGGTTTCAGAGCTGCTATGTCTTCTTCCGCGACAAGGAGTGGGCGAGCTCGTTCCAGGAGGCCACAGGTCTCGCGCTCTATGAAAGCTTCTGAGAAAATAGGGCTGATGAAAACGAAAGGGAAGGATTTGCATGAAGGTATTGCTTGTCAACGGAAGCAGCCATCTTCACGGCTCGACCATGCGGGCGCTTGAGGAAATGATAGGCGTTTTGAAGGCGGAGGGCGTGGAGACGGAGGTGGTGCAGCTCGGCGGCGCGCCGCTCGCGGACTGCCTGCAGTGCGAGCGCTGCCGCGAGGCGGGAAAGTGCGTCATCGGCGGGGACGGCGTCAACGAATTCGTCGAAAAGGCGGCGTCGTGCGACGGCTTTGTCTTCGCGTCGCCCGTCTACTACGCGCATCCGAGCGGACGGATTCTCACGTTTCTCGACAGAGCCTTCTACTCCTGCGGCGGCGCGCCGTTCCGGCACAAGCCGGGCGCGGCGGTGGCGGTCGCGAGGCGCGGCGGGGCGTCGGCCTCCTTCGACGTGCTCAACAAATACTTCGGGCTCTCGCAGATGCCCGTCGCGGGCTCGACCTACTGGAACATCACGCACGCGCTGACGGCGGAGGACGTCCCGCACGACGAGGAGGGGCTGCAGACGCTGCGCAATCTCGCGCGAAACCTCGTCTGGATGATGCGCTGCTTTGCCGCCGGACGGGACGCCGGCATTTCCCCTCCGCAGGCGGAGTCGGGCGCGTGCACCAACTTCATCGACCGGGGCGGCAGACCATACGCGGAGGGATGAAGGACGAAGGACACATTCCGGGAAAGAAACGAAAACAGGCGGTTTTCTGCCGCAGGGAGGGATGCTGATGTCCAGTATATGGGTTCGTCTCATGAAGCCGGAGGATTACGACGAGGTGTTTGCCCTCTGGCTCGCCACGCCGGGTATGGGGCTCAACACCACAGACGACAGCCGGGAGGGAATCGAACGGTATCTGCGCCGAAATCCCTCCACCAGCTTTGTGGCGGAACTGGACGGGCGCATTGTGGGCGCTGTCCTGGCGGGGCACGACGGGCGGCGGGGCTTTCTCCACCACACCGCCGTTCTGCCCGAGTTCCGGAATCGCGGAATCGGCTCCCGCCTCGTGGAGACCGCTCTGTTCGCTCTGGAGCGGGAGGGCATCCAGAAGGCGGCGCTCGTCGTCTTTGAGCAAAACGAAGGCGGAAACGCGTTCTGGGAGCACGCCGGCTTCCCAGCCAGAACCGATCTCGTCTACCGCAACCGGAGCATCCACGAGCTGGTAAAAATCGATACCTGAAGGCGGCGTCCGCAGCAGAAAATCGATTCCGTCGCGTGCGGAAAACAAAGCAGCACGCGAGGAAAGGGAAGCAATCCATGACAAAATATGACTATACTCTTTGGGAAAGCTATATGCTCTCCTGTATGCAGGACAGCGCGCATGACCGCGAGCACGTTTACCGCGTGCTGTACGGGGCGCTGGAGCTCGGAAAGGACGAGCCGGGCGTCGACTGGGACGTGCTCGTCTGCGCGTGTCTTCTGCACGACATCGGGCGGCAGGAGCAGTTTCGGGACGCTTCGCTCGACCACGCGTCCGTGGGCGCGGAGAAGGCATACCGCTTCCTGACAAAGCACGGCTACGGAGAAACGTTCGCCGCGCGCGTGCGCGGCTGCATCTTCACGCACCGCTTCCGCTCGGAGCATCCGCCCGAAAGCCCGGAGGCAAAGCTCCTCTTTGACGCTGACAAGCTCGACGTCTGCGGAGCGCTCGGGATGGCGCGCACGCTCCTCTACAACGGCGAGGAGGGCGAGCCGCTCTACTCACTGCTGCCTGACGGGCGCGTCTCGCCGGGCGAGGGAGACAAGGAGCCGTCGTTCTTTCAGGAGTATAAGAAAAAGCTCGAGGGGATTTACGGCCGCTTTTTCACCGAAAAGGGAAAAGCGCTCGCCGGAGAACGGCGGCAGGCCGCCGTGAACTTCTACGAGGCCCTTCTGCGGGAATCCTCCTCCCTGTACGACGCGGGGCGCGCGGGACTGCGGGCGCTGTTCGGCGAGGAAATTGCGCTCGTCCGCCTCTGCGACAGGCCGGAGCTCCGGGAGCCTCTCGCCCGCTGGTTTCACGAGAAGTGGGGCGTTCCGCTCGAGGCGTATCTCGAAAGCATGGACGATTGCCTCGCCGCCCGGAGCGCGGTTCCGCAGTGGTACGCGGCGCTCGACGGCGGCACAATCGCCGGAGGGCTCGGCGTCATTGAGAACGACTTCCACGACCGCAGGGATTTGACGCCGAACGTCTGCGCCGTCTATGTGGAGGAAGCGTACCGCTGCCGCGGCATTGCGGGGCAGCTTCTGCGGTTCGTCTGCCGCGACATGAAAGAACGCGGCGTCGGGACGCTGTATCTGCTGACGGACCACACGTCGTTCTACGAGCGGTACGGCTGGGAGTTCTTCTGCATGGCGCAGGGCGACGGCGAGGAAGGACCCTCGCGGATGTACCGGCATACGGAGCCGTGAAAAGAGCAATAAAGCCTCTATAGGACAGGAAAACGGGCAGGCCGCGCGGGCCTGCCCGTTTTGTTTTTGCCGCGTCAGCGCAGCTTCTTTTTGATGTTTTCCAGCACGCGGCTGTC
>CALWIH010000017.1 GCA_944380675.1 uncultured Clostridia bacterium
TTTCGAGTCAGGCCCGTTATGACCACTTCGATACGCTTCCAAATATTCAGCCCTATTATTCTACCGAATTTCCCGTGAAAAGTCAAGAACAAAATGCGGCGGAGCGCGGAGAAAAGGAAAAGCGAATTTTTGACATGGTTGGAATGAATTTTGTCATTGCGGGGAGCGGGGGAAACCTTTTATACTGATGATACAGAAGAATCCGCCCCAGAAGAGGGGCAAAGGAGGAGTTCAGATGAAACAGATTCCCGTCGGTACCTGTGTGCCGGGTCCTGCTGTCGACCGCTGGCTGAAGCCGCTCGTCGAGGGAGGGTATGAGTGCGTCGCGCTCAATTTTCATATGTCGCTCGAGGGGACGGACCTGAAAAAGCTCGCGGAGCGCGTCATGCCGTACCTGCGCGAGAAGGGCGTCGCCGTCGCGACGCTCGGCTATTACTGCAACCCGCTCGAGAACGCGGAGCAGAGAAGGACGCTCGAATCGGTGATCGACGCCGCCCCGCTGTTCGGCGCGCCGATGGTGTCCACGTTCGCGGGCGCGTACGAGGGACAGCCGGTCGAGAAGGCGTTCCCGAAATTCGGCGAGGTCTTCCGCGAGCTCGCGAAGCGCGCGGCGGGGAACGGCCTCAGTATCGCGATTGAAAACTGCCCGATGGACGGCGTGTGGAACCGTGCGACGTGCAACATCGCCTTCCATCCGAAGGCGTGGGAGGCCATGTTCAGCGAGGTGCCGGACGAGAACGTCGGCCTCGAGTGGGAGCCCGGCCACCAGAGCGTGCAGCTCATCGATCCCATCGCGCAGCTGCGCGACTGGGCGCCGACGGGCCGTATCCTCCATCTGCACGGAAAGGACTGCACCGTCGACTGGGACGCCGTCCGCCGCTGGGGCATCCTCGGCGCGTACCCCTTCGCGAAGCAGCGCACCCCGGGCTTCGGCGACCTCGACTGGCGCCAGATCTTCTCCATCCTGCGCGAGAACGGCTACGCGTCCGACATCTGCGTCGAGGGCTTCCACGACCCCGTTTACCGCGGCGAGCTCGAGCTGACCGGCCAGCTGCACGCGCTGCGCTACCTCAAATGGTGCCGCGGCGGCGACCCGGTTCCCTGTCCGCCCGCAAACTGAGCGCTTTCGCCCTCACGCCGCCTGCCAGCGCAGGTAGACGCCCGTCTCCGTTACGCGGTCGACGCGCATCCCCATGAGCAGAGCGAAGTCCTGCACGCTCATCCAGTCATAGTACGTCGCGCCGGGCGTCTCGCGGTTGATTTCCGGATAGGTGACAATCGGCAGCTCCTCGCCGTTCTTCGTGAAGCGGTAGCCGTCCTTCGTGGATTTCACGACGTATTCGACCGTCCCGATCCGGTACTGCGTAACGCCGTCCTCGATTGTATAGCCGCAGTCGGGATAGTACGCTTCGAGAATTTCCCGCTGCAGATAGTCGTTCACGCCGCCGTTGTACACGAGCTGCGTGCCGTAGCAGACGCAGGTGTAATATTTGCCGTCCTCGAGGCGGTAGACGAACCGGATGTCATAGGTGTCGGAGACGTACGGCTCCCCGTCGATGTACAGCGCGCTGATCGTCTTCACAGGCTGCGACGCGAGGTTTTCCTCGGTGAAGGCGACGTCCGTCACGACGCCGCGGCGCAGGCGATCGGCGAGATTGAAGTACAGCAGCCTGCGTTCGTAGTCGAGCGAGGTCGTGCCCGCCGTCTCCGCGTACGTCTGCAGGGAGCTCTCGCACTGTGTGTCCAGCACCAGCTTAAAGGAAAACCATTCGCAGGCTTCCTTCGGCAGATACGGATCGGCGAGGACGAGCGCGTCCTCAAACGCGAGGAGGCCCCGTTCCGTGTCCTCGTACGCCTCGATCGGGTTCTTGATGATAAGATTGCTGCCGAACGGCTCCTCGATCGTCACCCCGCGGCGCTGCGCGAGCTCCGTCAGATCAGGCCGGAGCAGCTGATAGAGGGACTTCGCGAGATCGTTGCGCGTGGAGGCCGCGGTTGATCCGAAGAGGTTCTCCCTGTATTGATAATTTTCCACCGTGAAGGAGAGGCCGTTGACCTCGACGCGATAGACGCGGCTCGTATAGCCCTCCTCGTCCTTTGTTTCCACAGCGTCCGAGACGGACGCGCCCGGAAACATGGCCAGAAGGGTTTCGCGCACCTCGCTTTCCTCGATCAGCTGACCGCAGCCGGAGAAAAGCAGGATGATTAGCAGCACGCAGGCTGTGAGAAAGGCGTGGATTGCGGAATTCTTCATATGGATTCCCCCAATTCAGTCCGGTTTGTTTTCAGTATATCAGTATTTTTCGCGCGTTTCCAGTCCCAATAGGGGAGAGAACGGGCGATCAGGAGGAGTTCCCATGAAATTTTCAGATGGTATGTGGATGACGAAGGCCGGATACACGGTCGAGTCTCCCGGAGAAATCTATGAAATCACAGCCGAAGACGGCGGCCTCACGTTGTACTGCCCCTACGTTGCGGTGCAGCACCGCGGCAACACGCTCGACGGCGGCGTCCTGACCGTGCGCCTGACGTCCGGGCGGAAGAATACCGTCAGCGTGCGGCTGACCAACCACCGCGGCGCGCTCGACACGATGCCGCGCTTCCCTCTTGACCGCGGCGGCGAGACGCCGGAGACGGGGCGGGGAGACGGCTTCTGGTTCCTGCGCAGCGGCAGTCTGGAGGCGCGCGTCTATCCGGGGCGGAATTACCGCATCGAATTCCTGCACAAAGGGAAGCTGCTGACGTTCACCGGCCCGAAGGGGATGGCGCACATCCTCGACCAAAGCACCGGCGAGACGTACCTGCGCGAAAAGCTCGAGCTCTCCGTCGGCGAAAACATCTACGGCCTCGGCGAGCGCTTCGGCCCGTTCGTCAGGAACGGCCAGAGCGTCGACCTGTGGAACGCCGACGGCGGCACCGACAGCGAGCAGGCGTACAAGAACGTGCCGTTCTTCCTCAGCAGCCGGAAGTACGGCGTCTTTGTCAACTCGACGGGACGCGTCTCCTACGAGATCGGCAGCGAGACGGCGTCTAAGACGCAGTTTTCCGTCCCCGGCGAGGAGCTGGAATATTTCGTCTTCTCCGGCGACACGCCGAAGGAGGTGCTGACGCAGTACACCGCCCTGACGGGACGCGCGCCGGAGCTGCCCGCGTGGTCGTACGGCCTGTGGCTCTCAACCTCGTTCACCACGGAGTACGACGAGAAGACCGTCCTCTCGTTCGTCGACGGGATGCTCGAGCGGAGGATCCCGCTCTCCGTCTTCCATTTTGACTGCTTCTGGATGAAGGAATTCGAGTGGTCGAGCTTTCTGTGGAACGAGAAGGTTTTCCCCGACCCGGAGGGCCTGCTTGGGCAGCTCCACCGCCGCGGACTGAAGGTCTGCGTCTGGATCAACCCGTACATCGCGCAGAAGTCGCCGATCTTTGAGGAGGGACTCCGAAACGGGTACTTTGTCCGCACGGGCGACGGCGGGGTCTGGCAGTGGGATCGCTGGCAGGCCGGCATGGCGCTCGTGGACTTTACGAATCCGGACGCCGTCTCCTGGTATCAGGAGAAGCTTGCCGCGCTCGTCGACATGGGCGTCGACTGCTTCAAGACGGACTTCGGCGAGCGTATCCCGACATCCGATCCGTTCTACGGCCCGAAGGCCGCGCGATACGGCGTCCGCTGGTTCGACGGCTCCGACCCCGAGGGGATGCACAATTACTATACCTATCTGTACAACAAGGCGGTCTTCGAGCTGCTCGAGCGGAAGAAGGGGAAGGGGGAGGCCTGCCTCTTTGCCCGCAGCGCGACGGCCTGCTCGCAGACCTTCCCGCTGCACTGGGGCGGCGACTGCCTCTCGACATACCCGTCGATGGCGGAATCGCTGCGCGGCGGGCTCTCGCTCGCGCTGTCCGGCTTCGCCTACTGGAGCCACGACATCGGCGGCTTCGAGTCAGGCTGCACGCCTGATATTTATATGCGCTGGACGGCGTTTGGATTACTCTCCTCGCACAGCCGCTATCACGGCAATCAGGAGTACAAGGTGCCGTGGCTGTACGGCGAGGAGGCTGTGCGCGTCACGCGCACCTTCTGCGAGCTCAAGCAGCGCCTGACCCCGTACCTCGTGCGCCTCGGGCGCGAGGCGGCCGAGACGGGCGTGCCCGTCCTGCGCCCGATGCTCCTCGAATTCCCGGACGACCCGGCCTGCCTGACGCTCGACCGCCAGTATATGCTCGGCGACGCGCTGCTTGTCGCGCCGGTGATGAACGAGAGCGGCGAGGCCGACTATTACCTCCCGGCGGGGACGTGGACGCATCTGCTCTCCGGCGAGACGCGGCAGGGCCCCGGCTGGTTCCGCGAGACGTGCGGGTACGAGACGCTTCCGCTCTACGTTCGCGAGGGCTGCTCCGTCGGCAAGCGCGGCGCGTTCCCTGAAAAATGAGAAAGGCTTGCGGCGGCAGGATGACGCGCATCCCGCCGCCGCGAGCCTTATTTACCTGTAAAGGAGAAGCCTTACAGCGGCTGATTGCCGCAGTCGTTCCACAGCTCCGGCAGGATGGCCGCCAGATTCGTGAACTCCTTGATGTTGTGCGCGAACAGCCCCTTCGGCACGATGTCCGGGACGCGCGCGCCCTCGGGGAGGATCTTGCGGTACGCGCCGTCCTTGAGCGCGTAGCCGATCCAGAAGCGGGAACGGAAGAGCACGCCGTCCCTGTACAGCGACCAGACGTGCGTCATGGCCGCGGGGCAGCCGCCCTCGCCGATGGCGCACACGAGCGATTCGCACCGCTCCGTTCCGACGTCCGCGGGGTCGTATCCGAAGTCCGCGGGGCTCTTGAAGCAGAGCTTCAGGAAATCGGGGCCGGGGCCGACGTCCTCCATGATGTAGTGGTTGACGCCCCACGTCTTCTCGCGCATCGGCACGGCGGGATCGCAGACGTAGGCGGCCTTGTTCGCGCGGGCGAAGTAGTGATCCTCCGGGTCCCAGATCTTGTAACGCAGGTCGGAGCCGACGCTGTGCCACGGGAACCACCAGTCGAGCATCTCGCCCGTCACGCCGGGCATATACGTCTCGTTGCACACGAAGCCGGTTCCGTCCTCCGCCACGCCGTAGCCGAGCTGGCACCAGCCGCTGTCCTTCCCGCTCAGAAACAGGCCGCGCCGCTCAAAGGGGACGGCCGGGACGGAGCTCGGGCCGCCCGCCAGGACGGCCAGCTTTTCCGCCGGGATTTCCGCCAGCGGGCGCGTAAAGAATTTATAGTACGGCAGCGCTTTTTCCTCGCTGCTGACGCCGACCTTCTGATTCATTTCGTTTGCTCCTTTCCGGTAAAATCAGACTGTGATAGGGACGATTTGATTAGTCGATGCCCTTGAACGTCTTTTTCATGCAGGCCGTCCCACTGCTTCTCGCCGAGCACGAGGGCGTTGCTGTGGCAGTTGGGGCACCAGCCCATATCCTCCTCGCCCAGCCAGCGGCGCTCGGCGGCCGGGGTCGCCACGGCCTGCATGATGTGCTCGCCCAGCGCGCGGGCGCGGGCCATCAGCTGATCGTCCAGCAGGCACTGCGCGGGCGCGGGGACGCGGGTCGCCAGCACCATGTCCACCACCTTCATGTCGGTGGTGAACATCGTCGCCTGCAGGCCCTCGAGCGCCATGGACTGCCACGCGCGCGTGGAGCCGCCCACGGAGATCAGACCGGCCACGCGGTCGCGGTGCTCGATGGCGCCGATGGTCTCCAAAAACGAGGTCTCGCAGCTCAGGCTGCGATGCGCAAAGGTCAGATAGACGGAAGCGGGCATCAGGTCGTACGTCGGGACGGAGAAGATCACCGCGTCCTGGTTCAGCATCGCGTCCATGATCTTCTTCTTGTCGTCCTTGCCGTCCAGCGTGCAGCCGATGTACTTGCCCTGAGACATGGCCTTGGTGCAGGCCGTGCAGCCGGTGCAGTCCACCAGATGAAAATCTCTCAGGTTGATCATCGTCACCTCGGCGCCGGCCTCCTCGCAGGCCGTCAGCGCTTCCTTGAGCAGGATCTCACTGTTTCCGTTTTTTCTTCCGGCGGTAATCCCCATTACTTTGTACGCCATTGTCTTTTCTCCTTTTCTTGTGCAGATTCAATCGCTGTGCGTCGGGCTTCGGTATGTTAGAATAAAAGAAGGCCACTCTGCGCCTATATTTTATCAATAAGTGCGCAAGGTGGCTATCATCAGAAGAGCGAATTTTGTTGTTTGAGCAACAGTTTTCCCGAATCTGTTGCTTTTCTGATATATTTTGGAGCACCAAGGAGGTCTTTCGATGCAGCGGACGGATTTACGGGTGATGAAGACGCTCAAGCAGATTGACGGCGCTCTGCTTTCCTGCCTCGCCGATACGCCGTATGACAAGATTACCGTCGATCAGCTCTGCCGCGAGACCATGATCAACCGCTCGACCTTTTACAAATATTATACGGGTAAGCACGACCTGATGGAGCGATTTCTCCGGCGGGCGCCGGAGGGCTTCCGGCGGCAGGTGGACGTCGCGTTTGTCGAGGCGTCTCCCGAAACGATTCAGGATCTGGTGTACCGCAGAAGCTTTGAGAACACGCTGCATTTTCTGTTCCGGCACAAGGCGGAGTATGAGCTTTTGTGGTCTCTGCCGCTGCAGGACGGCGTGTTCGGCAGGATGATTCAGATCGTCCACGACGCCATTCTGGACAAGCTCGCGGCGGGGGAGACGATTTATCCGTACGCCTGTCTGTTCGCGTCCGACATGATGACGATGGTGCGCTGTTGGTTTCAGTATAAGGAGCGCGTCTCCGCGAAGGAGGTGCAGGAGCTCATGTGCAGGAACATGAAGCAGGGGATGTTCCGCACCTTCCGGGAACGGATGTGCTGAGCTTCCCCCCTGAGGCCGGACCGCCGCGTGCTCCCGCGGCGGAAAAAGATTTCCGTCTGTTTTTGAAACAGGGATTGACGCGCGGCGGGATATCCGATACAGTAGAAGTGACACAGGAAACCCGCGCGGGAAGCAATGGCGCGGGAGGGAAGGAGAAGAGACGAATGATTTTTCAAAAATCCAGAAACGTCGCGCAGACGCCGCCGATGGGCTGGAACAGCTGGGACTGCTTCGCGGCGAACGTGACGGAGGAGCAGCTCATGGCGAACGCGCGCTACGTCCGTGACCACCTCAAGGCGCACGGCTGGCAGTACGTCGTCTGCGACATCCAGTGGTCGGAGCCGCTCGCGGGCACGGAGGAGGGCGAGTACCGCCCCTTCGCGGCGCTCTGCCTCGACGAGTACGGCCGACAGATCCCGGCGGAGAACCGCTTCCCGAGCAGCGCGGGCGGGAAGGGCTTCGGCCCGATCGCGGACGAGATCCACGCGATGGGCCTCAAGTTCGGCATCCACATCATGCGCGGTATCCCGCGCCAGGCGGTGCACGCGCATCTGCCCGTTCTCGGAACCGGCGTCACGGCGGACAAGATCGCGAGCCCGTTCTCCATTTCCAAGTGGAACGGCGATATGTACGGCGTCGACGCGTCGCGCCCCGGCGCGCAGGCGTACTATGACTCCATCTTCCGGCTCTACGCCGAGTGGGGCGTCGACTTCGTGAAGGTGGACGACATCTGCAACACGAACCTGTACGTCGACAACCCGTACTCCGCGGCGAAGGAGGTCGAGATGATCGCGAAGGCCATCGCCGGCTGCGGCCGCGAGATGGCGCTCAGCCTCTCGCCCGGGCCGGCGGTCATCGAGGAGGCGTGGCACCTCAAGACGTACGCGAATATGTGGCGCATGACGGACGATTTCTGGGACAAGTGGGAGCCGCTCAAGCAGATGTTTTTCCGCTGCGAGCTGTGGCAGGCGCACGTCGGCCCCGGCAGCTGGCCGGACTGCGATATGCTGCCGCTCGGCAAAATCGGCATCGGCTTCCGCAGCCCGCGCATGACGAATTTCACGAAGGACGAGCAGCGCACCATGCTGACGCTGTGGTGCGTCTTCCGTTCCCCGCTGATGGTCGGCGGCGATCTGCCGCAGAACGACGACTGGACGCTCTCCCTCCTGACGAACGACGAGGTGATCGCCGTCAACCAGCAGGGCGCGAACCCGCGTCAGCTCGACAAGACGGACGACTTCCGCCTCTGGGCGAGCGACGCCCCGGACGGCGGCCTGTACCTCGCGGGCTTCAATCTCTCCGAGGAGGAGAAGACCTTTGCCGTCCCGCTCTCCGCGCTCGGCCTCGAGGGCGCGTCCGTCCGCGACCTGTGGACGCATGAGCCCGTCGCCTCCCCCGCGGAAGCGGCGCTCCCCGCGCACGGCTCTTTCCTCTGGAAACTGAAATAAGCAGAACGCCCGGACGCGTCGCGTACGGGCGTTTCATTTCACCCCAAAACAACGGTATTGCCGCTTGCCCTTGTTCACGGCCTATAGTATGATGAGAGAAAGGGGAAGGGGGAGAAGCAATGGGCGGCAGAAAAAAACATCCCTCGCCGGTCAGGGGGGACAGGCCGAAAAAAGCGCCGCAGGAGAAGCCGATCCGTCTGGAGCTGTCCGGCGCGCAGGCGCGGGAGCTTTCCAAACGGCTTTGGCCGCTGTTCTGGATGCACGGCGCGCTCTGCCTCTATGCCGTTCCGGCTGCCATCCTGAGAATCACCGGCACGGAGGCGGTTCCCGCGGTCTGGAATGCTGCGCTGGGAGGTGTGCTGCTGTGGGCGTCGCGCGTCTGTCCGCGCTTTGGCAGGGCCGCGGCGCTCTTCTTCTGCTGCGCGGGGATCTTCCTGCTGGAGCTCCTGTTTTCCGGCATGACGGTGACGGCTCTGGTTTTGGCGTGCGCCGGGCTGGCGGCCTCTCTGGCGGGGACATTTCTGGAGCTTGACGCCCTGCGGGAGGCGGCGCGGGGCGAGGAGCTTTCGGAAAAATGGCGACGGCTGCGGTTTTGGGCCGTCGCGGCGAATGCGTGCGGCGCGGGGCTTACGATCCTGTATCCCGTTGTGAATGCCCTGCTGCTGCATACCGATCTCGATCCTGCCGCGCCGCTCGACATGGCGGTTGGCGTGCAGCGGCTGGGGGCTTATCTCGGCGTCGGCCTCTTGTCTTTTCTCTGCGCCGCCGCGACGGTGGTCACGGAGGTTTTGTTTCTGGTTTATCTGGTCAGAACCGTCCGCCTGCTCAAGCGCTTCGCGGAGCAGTGTGAGAAGCGGGAGGAGAAAAAGAAAAGGAGAGAGAACGCATGAACGAGGGCCTTTGCGGAAAATCCTGCGGCGACTGTCCGCATTTTCAGAACGGCTGCCCCGGCTGCGCGCAGGGACCGGGACAGAAGGGAACCGGCGAGTGCGAGCTCGCGCGCTGCCGCCGGGAGCACGGCTATCCCGCCTGCTCCGCGTGCCGCTTCCGCGTCTCGTGCGGGACGTACCGCCGCTGGCACGACGCACAGGCGGAGAAGCTCGACAGCCGCCGTGAGGAGATCGATCGGCGTCTTGCGCGGAGCCGCAGCGGCCCGGAGATCGCGCCGTGGCTGTGGGCGCTGTTCGTGCTGTCGATTCTGCTGCTGTTCGACGTCAACATCCAGTCGGGAGAGACGGCGGGGAACGGCTTCACGGTTTCCCTGAACGTGGTGGAGACGATCTGTTCCGCCGCGTATGGCGTTGTGCTGCTGCGCCTTTCCCGCGAGGAGGAGGCGTACGGGATGGCCGGCGTCCTGTCTCTCGTCTCGAGCGCCGTCTCGCTTCTCTCCATTCTGCTCGTGCGGTCGCCCGTGCTGCTGATTCTGGCTGCGTTCGCCGCGGCGGTGCTCTCGCTCGTCTCCGCGCGGTATGAGTATCAGGCGCACGCGGCGCTCGCGGAGCGCTTCGATCCCCGTCTCGGGGAAAGCTGGCGGACGCTGTGGAAGGCTGTCCTCGTGGTGCTGATTTTGGGGATCGCCGGCATTGCAGCGGTTTTCGTCCCTGCCCTTGGCATGGCACTCCTGATCATTGCCGCCGTGGGCGGAATTGTGACCGGGATTGCAAAGCTTGTCCTCCTCTGGCGCACCGCGAGACTGTTCTGAAAGAGAAACAACGGCAAACGGCGCTGCGCGTCCGCGAACGGGACGCGCAGCGCCGTCTTTTTATTCCGTATCTCCGGGCGGCAGCGCCGCGGCGCAAAGCGCGTCCGGGATTTCCAGCCGCTCCCCGGGCGGTGCGAGCGCGTTTTCGCGTCTGAACTCCTCCAAAACGCTCCGGCACAGATCGGGGAGCTCCGAGAGCAGCGCCGTCTCGATGAGGTGGCCGTAGAGCTCCCGCTTCCTGCGGCGGCAGGCGTCGGACGCGCCGCGCTGGCGGGCAAGCCCGATCCCGTGCCGCAGAAGCTTCGCGGCCTCGGGAAACAGGCCGAGCTCGACGAGCATATTGGCGCACGGGACGACGGCGTCGTCGATCTCGTCGAGCTGCGAGGCGGAGCTGTGCGCCGAGAGCGCCAATATCCGGGCGACAGTCTCCCGCGTCCGCTCCCCGTCGGCGAGGACGAGCACTTCGTACCAGCCGGAGACGAGCAGCTCCTGCAGGCGGACGGCGGCGAGCGGCGCGGGCGTCTCGCGCAGAGCGCTTTCGGCGCGCGCGAGGAGCCTCCCGATTTTCTTCGGGCGGGCGCGCCCGCTGCGCAGCAGGATGGCGGCCTTCGCGAGCAGGCTGCGCGTCTCGAGCGCGCTCTCGGCGAGCGCTTCCTCGCCGCGCGAGAGGCGGAGCGCGCCGCCGACGCTGCGCAGAAGGCGGCGGAGCAGCTTCCTCTCGCGCGGGGAGACGGCGTCGTACGCGCCGCCGAGCTGCGCGTCGAGAAGGAGCGCCCGCGCGTCGAGGAGGACGGCCCGCGCGGCCCGTCCGCGCGCTGCGCGCTTTGCCTCGCGGAGCACGGACTCCGCCTCCTCAAACCGCCCGGCCTCCGCGTGCAGGGCGGCGGCAAACCGGAAAAGCTCCATCCGGGCGAGCGAGGCTTCGTCCCCCGGCAGGCGCAGCAGCTCGTCGAGGCCGGGGAGGAGAAAATCCTCCCGATACAGCGGCATGGCGAGCACCGCGGCCCGCAGCAGCGCGGCGTACGCCCTGCCCGCCCGCACGGGAGGCTCCCGGCGGCATTCGGCGAGAATGCCCTCCGCCTGAGCGAGCAGCGCGTCAAGCCGGCGCGCCCGCGCGGCGGCGTCCGGGGAAGGGTTCCCCTGCGCGTCGAGACGGCACGGCGCGGCGGCGGCGCTGAGGCCGGCGGCGCAGTGCGACAGCAGCAGCTCGGCGGCGTCGAGCCGGTCCCGCCGCCACTCCCACCGCCGCACGGCCTCCCGGATGACGGGGTGCAGGGAGACGGCGTCCCCGTCGGCGAGGAGCCAGCCGTCCCGCGAAAGCTCGTTGAGCGCGTCGAGGCTCGGCAGGCGCAGCGCGCCGCACAGCGCGCGGGCGTCGTACCCCTCCGCCGGGAGCAGCGAGGCCGCCTTGAGCAGCGTCCGCTTTTCCGCGGAGAGCGCGCTCGCCTCGAACAGCGCGTCGACGATGTCTCCGATCGTGCCGCGGCGCGGCAGGCTGTCCTTCGCGTAGTCCACCTGCTCGGGGGACATCGCCGTCAGGCCGTGCGCCGCCGCGAGCGATTCGGCCTCCGCGAGCGTCAGCCGGCTCGCGGCGATCTGCCTCGCGATGAGCGCGAGAAGCAGCGTGTGACCGGCCGCACGGGCGGCGAGGCTCTCAAACGCGGCGAGCTCCTCGGGGCGGACGCGCCGGCCGAGATGGTGCTCGAACAGCGCCCGCAGCGCCTCCGGCTCCGCGAGGGCGGAGACCGTCAGCGCCGGAAGCTCGGGCAGCGGCGGGGCCTGCCGCGTGACGACCATCACCTTCCACGGCGTCTCGAGCACGGCGAGGAAATCCTCGTCCACCTCGCCGGTGAAGTGGTCGATCACGAGCAGCGACGCCGTCCCCTGCAGCAGCTCGCGCAGCTTTCGCAGCTTCCGATCGAAGTACCGACCGCCCGCACACCGCTCCTCGGACTGCCGCAGTGTCGTGACGGTCACGTTCCGGTCGCTTGCGATTGTCTGCTCCATCGTCCCCGCGAACTGGACGTACAGCATCGTGTCGTACCGGGCGCGCCGCGTCGCCGCGTACTCGCGCACCAGCGAGCTCTTGCCGATGCCGCCCATCCCGGTGACAAAGAGCACGCCGCCCTCTCCGCCGAGCAGCTCGTCGAGCCGGGCGAGCTCCCGTTCCCGCCCGATCAGGAGCGGCGGGCGGCGCACCGCGGAGGAGAGCACGCGCGGGACGGTTGTGTCGGCGCAGCGCTCGATGCCGCACAGGAGATCAAACGCCTCCTGCATCGTCCGGCAGCGATCAAGGTAATAGCTGGCGAGCGCGCGGCGGAAGAAGCCGGTCAGGGCGTCGAACAGCTTGTCGTCGAAGCAGCGGGCGTCGTACGTCATGCGCGAAAAATCGTACGCGGCGTCCTGCTCGCAGTCCATCGCGTCCGGCGTTGTGCCGAACAGGAGGTAAAAGAGCAGCGCACCGATCCCGAAGACGTCCGTGTGCGGCCCGAGACGGCGCAGCCTGCCCGTCTGCAGCTCCACGGGCGCGAAGCCCTGCGAGTAGGAGAGGCGCACGTCCGCGCAGTCCGCGGAGCCAGCGCCGCGCGCCGCCGCGATCGGGACGAGCGAGTCGAAGTCGAAAAGCTGAATCCGCGTCGGGAGCCCTTCGATGACGAGCACGTTGTCGGGCTTGATGTCAAGATACAGATAGCCCTCCCGGTGGATGCTGCAAAGGACGTACGCGACCTGCCGGACGAGCGTCACGCACTCCCGGACGGTCGGCGGCCTGTAGTTGGCGAGTGTCTTCTCCGAGGAGAAGGCCGAGACGATGTAGGAGGTGTTGTTGCAGTCGTGGACGTCGAGCTGGTCGACGAACGTGCCCTGCAGCCCTTCCGCGTAGAAAAGCCCGTTGCTCACCGAGAAATCGGAGCGCAGCTTCCGCTTCGCCGCCTCAAACGACGCCTCGTCCTCCGGCGCGGGGAGGAGCGAGCCGTCCGGAAGTCTCCGGATATTCAGCTTGTGCGGGTAGCACTCCTTAATCCGGACGAGCTTCCTGTCGCCCGTCGTCGCCTCGTAGGAGGCCTCGTACACAAGGGAGGAAGCGCCCCGCCCGATTTCCCGCAGGATGGTATAAAGCGTCGCGCCGCCCTCCCGGTTGACCAGGCGGAGCGGCGCGGCAGGCTCAAGCGCGATTCTTGAATCCACATTGACACCGCCTTTGCACGTCGTGATGCCTTCATTATAGGATACGGGCGGTCCCGGCTGGTTTTGCCGGTGCGCCGGCGCGCGTCACGCGGAGCCGCTGTCCTTCGCGATGAACAGCTCGAGGATGTAGGAGCGGAACGCCTCGAGCGGGTGGGCGTCGTGGAGCGCCCAGAGGAAGATCCAGTCGTACGGGTTCCCCGGGTAGAGCTCCGGATAGCCCGCGTCGAGAAGATACTTGTTGATGGTGTCGAGGCAGCGCCCCGCGTCGGAGTACCCCGCCGTGAAGAACGCGCTGCCGCTCTCGACGAGCTTTTTCGCCCAGAAGGTGTAGAACACGAGGAAGATGATGAGCTTGCGGATCGGCTCGTGGTCGCCCGTCTCCCCGCGGAGCATCTGGTCGATGGTCTGGCGGTTTGGGAAGCAGTCGGCGGCGCGCAGCGGCAGCAGGACGTTCCGCGTGAGGACGGGGGCGAGGGAGCGCGTCGGCGCGCAGCGCTCCTCGAGCGAGCGGTCGAGGCCGAGAATCTGCGTGTAGATGGTCCACGTCGACGACTCGCCGTTTGAGACGACATAGTCGTCCCGCATGAGCTCCTCCTCCCGCCGGATCTCCGCCTCGACGACCTCCCTCGAGCGGGAGTCGCACACGGGGCGTTTTCTTCTGTCGGGGTGGAAGGCGTTGCGCGACTCGTCGATGAGCTTTCCCTCCCGGGCGGCGAGGCCGTTGCTTCCCGCGATGCTCGCCCACAGCCCCTGCAGGAATTTGATGGCCGTCACGTTGTTGTAGCCGAAATGCTCGAGGTTGTCCTCGATGTAGCGGATCAGGCGCTCCTCGTCCCGGATGGCCTCGATGTGCGCGACGATGGTGCTGGTGTACAGCACGTCCCCGCGCGGCAGCGCCTTTCGCCGCTCCGTGTCCGGCAGGCGGCTGAGGATGGCCTGCGCCCGCGCGTACGGCAGCCCGCCGCGCATACAGAAGTAGTAGACGGCCTCGCTGACGGTGTGGCAGTCGAACCCGCGCTCGAACTGGACGGTGCGGAAGAATTCGTTCGTTCCCGCGGCGTCGAGGACAAAGGCGAAGCAGATCTGAAACGCCGTTTTGCGCGAGATCGTCCTGTTCGGGGTGAACCAGCCGCGGATCCCCCGCGGGACGGGCTCGATGCCCGCCGCCCGGAAGCGCTCGCGGAGGAACTGCGCCTTCGCCTGGGCGTCCGCGGGATCGCCGCCGTAGCCGTGGGAGAGGAGAAAGGCGGTCAGCGCCTCGTCAAAGCCGCGGAACAGGGAGGCCACCTCAAGCAGGCTCTCCTCATATCCGTCGTCGTCGGGTGAGAGCGTCTCCGCCCTCAGCTTCAGCATTTCCGTGTACTGGCTCATAGCAACCGGTTCCTTTCCGCCGTGGTTTCGTGGCATTCTTCTGCGCTCATTGTAGCACATCCCGGCCGCCTTCGCGCAGGAAATCTGAAAATTTCTGCCCGAAACGGCAAAAATCCCCCGCGCACGGCGTCCGGCGCGGGGGAAAAGGGGGCGTGTTATGCGGCGACGGAGAGAAGCTTCTGCGAAACGCGGGACTGTACCTCGATGTAATTAGGCGAGCTCCGCGTCGCTGAGATTGTCGGATTCCCACGCCTCGAAGCTCTGCACCAGCTCGCCGTACCTCGTGAGGTACGACGCGTAGTCCGCGAGCAGGGTGAGATCGGTGCCGTCGGACTCGGCGTACTTCGTCATGAACGACACATACTCGTCGATGAACGCCTCATAGTCGTCCATCGCCGCCTTGAAGTCGGAGCGCAGGGCGTCCGACGCGGCGGAGGAGGCGGGAGCCTGCTCACCCTCCGATACGGCGGGCGCTTCCGACGCCGGGGCTTCGGAGGCGGGGGCTGCGCTGGCTTCTGAGGCAGCGGCTTCCAGAATGGCGTCTACATCGTCGCTGCCGCTCAAAAATCCGCTCCAAACATCGGAATACCCACCGTAGATCTCGCTCCACGCGTCTGAATGTGCGTCATATGTGGCTGACCACGCTTCGGAATAAGCGTCATACATAGCGGACCAAAGCTCGGAGTACTCGCTGTACCCGAGCGCTTCTGACTCGGAACCATCCTCGAGCAATTCGTCGCATTTCTCGTAGACGTCTTCATAAGCGCCGTCCCACGCGTCATATAAGTCCTCCATGGCGTCGTCCCAGGTGTCATAGAACTCTTCCATGGCGTCGTCCCAGACGTCAAAGTCACTGAGACCCTGCGCGGCGGTACATTTGAAATAATCTATGCTCATGGATTTGTAAGCGGAATACAGCTCCTCAGCTCTTTTCTGTGTGCCGCTGTAAAAATCCGGAACGGAAGCGCAGTTGGCGTCATAGGTGTCATAGGAATCCCCCAGCGCCTCGAGCAGGGAGGCGGCGTCTTCGTCAATCAGTCGGATGGCGGCGTCCGTTTCGGCGGAGATGGAGGAAAGAATGCTTTCCGCGTCATCGGGCGAGCAAGAAGCGTCGCCGCTTTCTGATGCTGCGGCGCTGTTTTCCTCAGAAGCTGCGGATGCGGAGGAAACCGTATCGCCGCTTTGACTTGTCTCCTCCTTTTGCTCATTTTCCTTTTCTCCCCCGCACGCCGCGCACGAGAGCGCGAGCGCCGCGGCGAGCAGCACTGCCAAAATCTTTTTCATCTGTGATTCCTCCTGCTTGTTGTTGTCCGCCGGCTGCCGGCGTCCTCTTTACAGTACCACACGCGGACGGGATGCTGGTTTTGGCGCTGCGCTCTCGCCCTTGCGCCCTGTGCGCGTTTGTGATAGAATATCCCCGGGCGGGCTTCGGGCCTGTCCGGGGAGGGAAGACAAATGCCGAATTTCAGGGAAATTCTGGCCGACGGCCCCGTGATCGCCGCCGTGAAGGACGACGCGGAGCTCGAGCAGTGCCTCGCGACCGACGTGAAGGTCGTGTTCATCCTGTACGGGACGGTGTGCAGCATCCCGCGCATCGTCGAGCGTGTCAAGCGGGCGGGGCGGTACGCGATGGTGCACCTCGATCTCGTCGCGGGCCTCAGCGCGAAGGAGGTCAGCGTCGATTTCATCCGCGAGTTTACGGAGGCGGACGGGATCATCAGCACGAAGCAGTCGATCGTCGCGCGGGCGGCGGAGCTCGGCTTCTGCACGGTGCAGCGCTTCTTCGTCATCGATTCCATGGCGCTCGCGAACGTGACGCGCCGCCACGACGCCGGCCGGCCCGATTTCATCGAGATTCTGCCCGGTGTGATGCCGAAGATCATCCGCCGTATCTGTCTCGAGACGCAGACGCCCGTCATCGCGGGAGGGCTCATCGCCGACAAGGAGGACGTGATCGCCGCCCTCGGAGCCGGGGCGTGCGCCGTCTCCACCACGAACCCCGCCGTCTGGTCGATGTAACAGACTCTTGCTTTTTGCGCGCGAAGGTGCTACAATATAGATGATCCGGAAGGCGTTTCCGGGAAAAACCGAACAGAGATTTGCGTGAGATGTTGAGCCAAGCAAAGAAAAAGCCCTCGGAGGGCTTAGCTTTGCTTGGCTTTTTTGCGTCCTCACGAAACATGGAGAGGCAGGAGGAGAAAAGATGGTAGACGTAGTCGTCGTCGGAGGCGGAATCTGCGGCTGCTCGCTGCTCTATGAGCTGAGCCGCTACAAGCTTCGCGCCGTGCTGGCGGAGAAGGAGAACGACGTGTCCGCCGGCACGACAAAGGCGAACAGCGCCATCGTGCACGCGGGCTACGACCCGCACCCCGGCACGAAAATGGCGCGGTATAACGTGGAGGGCAACGCCCTTGTGAAAGAGCTCTGCGGAAAGCTTGACGTTCCCTACAAGCAGATCGGCAGCCTCGTGCTCGCCTTCGACGGGCAGCAGGACGCGCTCGTCCGCGAGCTGTGCGCGCGCGGCGAACAGAACGGCGTGCCCGGCCTGCGCGTGCTCACCGCGCAGGAGGTGCGTGAGCTCGAGCCGAACGTGAGCGACAAGGTCACAAGCGCCCTTCTCGCGCCGACGGCGGGCATCGTCAGCCCGTGGGAGCTCGCCATCGCGCTCGCGGAGACCGCCGTCAAAAACGGCGCCGAGGTGCTCCTCGACAGCGAGGTCACCTCGATCGAGAAGACGGACGGCGGCTTCCGTGTGACGGCTGGTTCGCACGTCCTCGAGACGCGATTCGTCGTCAACGCCGCCGGAATCTGGAGCGACAGGGTCAACGACATGGCCGCGCCGCACCGCTTCACCGTCACGGCGAACAAGGGCGAGTATTACCTGCTCGACAAGAGCCAGGGCACGCTCGTGAACCATGTGATTTTCCAGTGCCCGAGCAAGGTCGGCAAGGGCGTGCTCGTCTCGCCGACGGTGCACGGCAACCTCATTGTCGGCCCGAACGCCGAGGACGCGGAGAAGGACGACCACGGCACGACGGGCGAGGGCCTTGCCTTCGTCAAGAAAATGGCGCAGCTCTCCGTGCCGGACATCGGCTTCCGCGACTCGATCCGCAACTTCGCCGGCCTGCGCGCCAACACGGAAATCGACGACTTTCTCGTCGGCGAGACGGAGCAGAAGGGCTTCTTCAATATCGCCGGGATCAAGTCCCCCGGTCTGACGTCCGCCCCGGCCATCGCGCGCGACGTCGTGCGGATGCTCGGCGAGGCGGGCCTCCCGCTCGAGGAGAAGGAGGGCTTCCTCGATGAGCGCCATGTCGTGCGCTTCAAGCACCTCTCCCACGAGGAGCGCGCCGCCGCGATCGCGAAAAATCCGCTGTACGGCCGGATTGTCTGCCGCTGCGAGACCATCACCGAGGGTGAGATCGTCGACGCGCTTCACCGTCCGCTCCCGCCGCGCTCGATCGACGGCGTCAAGCGGCGCTGCGGCTCCGGGATGGGGCGCTGTCAGGGCGGCTTCTGCGGCCCGAGGGTGCAGCAGATCATCGCGCGCGAGCTCGGCGTTCCGCAGGAGCAGGTCATGATGGACAGGGCCGGGACGGCGATCATCACCGGCGAGACGAAGGGAGGCTGCACGAGATGAACGAAGCGCAGTATGACGTGATTGTGGTCGGCGGAGGCCCCGCCGGTCTGGCCGCGGCGCTCGAGGCCGCGAAGGAGGGCGCCGGGAGGGTGCTGATCCTCGAGCGGAACGACGAGCTCGGCGGCATCCTCAACCAGTGCATTCACAACGGCTTCGGCCTGCATTACTTTAAAGAAGAGCTCACCGGTCCCGAGTACGCCGCCCGCTTTATCGAAAAGCTCGCGGACGCGGGCGTCGAGGTGCTGCTCGGCGCGATGGTGCTCGACATCTCCGCCGATAAGACGGTGCACGCCATGAGCCGCGAGAAGGGCTACATGCTGCTGCGCGCAAAGTCCGTTGTCCTCACCATGGGCTGCCGCGAGCGCACGCGCGGCGCGATCGCCATCCCCGGCGACCGTCCCGCCGGCGTGTTCACGGCGGGCGCGGCGCAGCTCTATATGAACGTCGAGGGGTACATGGTCGGCAAGCGCGTCGTCATCCTCGGCTCCGGCGACATCGGCCTCATCATGGCGCGCCGCATGACGCTCGAGGGCGCGAAGGTTCTCGCCTGCGTGGAGCTCATGCCGTACTCGAACGGCCTGAACCGCAACATCGTCCAGTGCCTGAACGATTACGATATTCCGCTCTACCTCTCGCACACAATCGTCGACATCCGGGGCGACAAGCGCGTCGAGCAGGTCGTCGTCGCGAAGGTGGACGAGAAGCGCAATCCCATTCCGGGGACGGAAATCACCTTCGACTGCGACACCGTCCTCCTCTCCGTCGGCCTCATTCCGGAGAATGAGCTGTCGCGGCAGGCGGGCGTCGCCATCGACCGGCGCACGAACGGGCCGATTGTCTTCGAGAACATGGAGACGTCGATCCCCGGCGTCTTCGCGAGCGGCAACGTCGTGCACGTCCACGACCTCGTCGACTTTGTGACGGCGGAGAGCCAGCGGGCGGGACGCGCGGCGGCGCGGTACGCGAGAGACGGCGAGCCGGGAGGGCCGTGCGTCCTCGTGGAGAATGGAAACGCCGTCAACTACACGGTGCCGCAGAAGATCCGCACGGACAACGTCGACAAGCTCGTCGAGATCTTCTTCCGCGTCAACTTTGTGTATACCAATATGGTGATTCAGATTTCGTCCGGCGGAGAGGTGCTCGCCAGCTTCAAGCGCGAGCATATGGCGCCGGGCGAGATGGAAAAGGTCGCCTTCCCGAAGGCGCTGTTCCCGAGGATTCGGGACGGAAAAATCACGGTCTCCGTGGTGAAGGAGGAGGATGCGCAATGACAGAGCTGATCTGCATCGTCTGCCCGAAGGGCTGCCATCTGCGGGTGGACGAGGAAAACGGCTTCGCCGTGACGGGCAACGGCTGCCCGCGCGGCGCGGAGTACGGCCATAAGGAGCTGACGAACCCGACGCGCGTGCTGACCTCCACCGTCCGCGTCGAGGGCGGGACGCTCCGGCGCGCCAGCGTCAAGACGAACGGCGAGCTGCCGAAGGGCAGGCTGTTTGACGCGATGCGCGTGCTCGACGGCGTCGTCCTCAAGGCCCCCGTCGCCATCGGGGACGTCGTGATCGGGAATCTGCTCGGTCTCGGCGTCGACCTCGTCGCGACAAAGAACGTCCCGGCGGTTTGACGCCGCCGGCGGAGGAGTCCGTTTCCCGGCTCCTCCGCTTTTTTTATTTATTTAAACAGAAATTTTGTGTAAGATTGACGAGAATGCGCAAATAAGGTACAATGAAAGCGAAATGCGCAGACGCGGCCGCATCAGACCGCCGCGCCATATTGAATGGGAAAAGGGGAAACAACGTTGGTTCTGTCAAAATTGCTGCGCACGCGCGCCATGCTTCGGCGCGAGGAGCCGCTCGGCCCGATTCCGGGAGACGGGGCGCTGCTCAAGGAGACGCTCCGGATCGCCTGGCCGTCCATGCTGGAATCCTTCCTCGTCGCCCTCGTGGGCTTCATCGACACGATCATGGTCAGCAGCCTCGGCACGGCGGCGATCGCCGCCGTCGGCCTTACGACGCAGCCGAAGTTCATCTGTCTGGCCGTCTTTCTCTCGCTGAACGTCGCCGTCTCGGCGCTTGTCGCGCGGCGGCGGGGCGAACAGGATCCCGTGCGGGCGAACCGCGTCGTCGTGCAGTCCATTTTGCTGACGCTCGGCCTCACGCTCGTCATCAGCGTGCTCGCCGTCGCTTTCGCCGACCCCATCATGCAGCTGGCCGGCACGGCGTCCGACACGCACGAGGACGCGGCGGCGTACTTCCGCATCATCACCGGCGGCATGGTCTTCAACACGCTTTCGATGGTGATCAACGCGGCCCAGCGCGGCGCGGGCAACACGCGCATCGCCATGAAGACGAACATTGTCGCAAACGGCGTGAACATTGTCTTCAACTATCTTCTGATCGGCGGCAACCTCGGCTTCCCGCGCCTCGGCGTGCGCGGCGCGGCCATCGCCACGGTGCTCGGCACCGTCGTCGCCTGCGGAATGAGCATCCACTCCGTGCTGCGGCGCGGCGGCTTCGTCTGCCTGCGCGGGCGCGTCCGCGTCTCGTTTGACCGCGAGACGATGCGCGCCATCGCGAACATCGGCTCGAGCACGCTCGCCGAGCAGCTCTTTCTGCGCATCGGCTTTCTGACGTACAGCATCATCGTCGCGAACCTCGGCACGGTGGCCTTCGCGGCGCATCAGGTCGGCATGAACATCCTGAGCATCTCCTTCTCCTTCGGAGACGGTCTCTCCGTCGCGTCGGTCGCCCTCGTCGGGCGCAGCCTTGGGGAGGGGAGGCGCGATCTCGCGCGGATCTACGGCGGCATCTGCCAGAAGGTCGGCATCTTCTTCGCAGCGGTGCTTTCCGTGATCTATCTGCTGTTCAGCAGGCAGATCTTCCTTCTGTTCTCCGAGGAGACGGACATTTTAAGCTACGGCGACATGATTATGCGGCTCATGGTCGTCGTGGTGTTCCTGCAGATTTCCCAGGTGGTGTTCACCGGCTGCCTGCGCGGCGCGGGGGACGCGAAATATACGGCGCTTGTCTCGCTTGTCAGCGTCGCGTTCGTGCGCCCGTTCAGCGGCTGGCTTTTGTGTTATCCGCTCGGGCTGGGACTGTTCGGCGCGTGGCTCGGCCTCGCGATCGACCAGCTCGTGCGCTTCACCATGACGTATGTCCGCTTCCGGCAGGGAAAGTGGGTTTATCTTAAGATCTGAAGGCTGAGGGAACCGGTTTGAGGGAAAGGGGGGGCCCGGCTTGCGTCTTCTCGACTTGCTGCGGGAGGATTTTATCCTTTTGAATCAAAAGCCTGCCTCGAAGAAGGAGGCGATTCTGCTCCTGATTAAGGCGCTCGAGCGCGGCGGCGTGCTCGAGGATTCCATGGAATTCCTGCGCGCCGTCTGGCACAGGGAGGAGGAGGGAACCACCGGCGTCGGAGACGGCGTGGCCATCCCGCACGCGCGATCGCGGGCGGTGCGCTTTCCGGCTCTTGCCGCGATGACGATCCCGGACGGCGTCGACTTCGAGTCGCTGGACAAAAAACCCGTGCGCCTGATTTTTCTTATCGCGACTCCGCTCGAGGGCGGCTCCGACACCCATCTCGAGGCGCTGAGCAGCCTCGCGGCGCTCCTGCTTGAGGAGTCGTTCCGCGACGCGCTCGAGCGGGCCGGCTCGACGGAGGCCTTCCGCTATACGGTCGCGCAGGCGCAGCAGAGGCATGATGCCCCGGAAAAGGGGACGAATCGCCTGCCGCGCATTCTGGCTGTCACGGCCTGCCCGACGGGCATCGCCCACACCTACATGGCCGCGGAGCAGCTCGGGAAGGCGGCGGGGAGGCTCAAAATCCCCGTGAAGGTGGAGACGAACGGCGCGTCCGGCCGAAGGAACGTGCTCACGGACGAGGAGATCCGCGCCGCGGTGGGCATCATTGTCGCGGCGGACGCCGCCGTCGAGCTCGAGCGCTTCCGCGGGAAGCCCGTCCTTTTCGTCCCTGTCGCGGACGCGATCCACCGGCCGGAGGAGCTGCTGCGCAGCATTGAGGCCGGCGGCATCCCGATCTACGGCGGCGGCGCGGCGGGCGGCCTGCAAAGGCTCGTGCGCGCGGCGCACACCGTGTACAGCCACCTGATGAGCGGCGTATCGCATATGCTGCCGTTCGTCATCGGCGGCGGCCTGCTCATCGCGCTCGCCTATTTTCTCGACTCCATCCTCGCGCCGGACGGCCCCGCCGCGACCTTCGGCGACAATTCGCCGATCGCCTCGTTCCTCAAAACGCAGGTCGGCGAGATCGCCTTCCGCTTCATGCTGCCCGTGCTCGCCGGCTATATCGCGCAGAGCATTGCCGACAGGCCCGGCCTGATGGTCGGCTTTGTGGCGGGCGCTCTCGCCGCGAGCGGGGGAGGCGGCTTTCTCGGCGCGCTGCTCGCGGGCTTTTTGGCGGGCTACGTCATGCTTCTCGTCAAAAAGCTGTTTTCCTTCCTGCCGCGCGGGATGGAGGGCGCGAAGCCGGTGCTCTTTTATCCGGTGGTCGGGCTTCTGCTCGTCTCTGTGCTGACGCTGCTCGTCCTTGACCCGCCGATTTCCCATGTGAACGCCGCTCTTTCCGCCTGGCTTTCCTCGCGCAGCTCCATCGGCACCGTCGCGCTCGGCGCGCTGCTCGCCGCCATGATGAGCGTGGACATGGGCGGCCCCGTCAACAAGGCGGCGTACGTTTTCGCGACGGCCTCGCTCGTCGACGCGGCGGGAGAGCCCGTCTCCTCGCCGCTGATGGCCTCGGTCATGCTCGGCGGCATGGTGCCGCCGCTCGCCATCGCCCTCGCGACGGTGCTGTTCCGCTCGCGCTTCTCGGCGCGCCAGCGGCAGACGGGAATGCTCAATTTCGTGATGGGCTTCTCGTTCATCACCGAGGGCGCGCTGCCCTTCGTCGCCTCCGACCTGCGCTTCATCCCGGCCTGCATGGCGGGCTCCGCCGTGGCGGGCGGGATCTCCGCCTATTTCCGGTGTACGCTGCAGGCGCCGCACGGCGGCATCTTCGTCTTCGCGCTCGTGCCGAACTGGCCGATGTACCTGCTCGCCCTCGCGGTGGGCACGCTGCTCTCGGCCCTTATCATCGGCCTGCTGCGCCGCCCCAATCAGGGGAAAATCGACGAGGAAAACGGTCTCTGACGCAGAAAGCTCTCCTCCGCCGAGGAAGTCCCGTCGGTACATTTTCGCAGCTCTGTGAAGGATTCGGTACGCGTAAAGCCTCCCATGTTCCCGCGTCATCCAGCCCCGTTCCTCAGGCCGGCGTTCAGCAGGCGGACGGGCGCGTTCCCGGGCTGATGAACTGCTCCCGCGTTCTTCAGAAATGATGCATAAAGAAAAAGAACGGCATGACATCCGCAAAACAGGGTCGTCATGCCGTTCTTTTTTCTGATTCCCAGCGGTTCCTGCGCCCTTTTTCTTCCTCAAAAAGGCGCAATCGCCGCACGGGAACCATCTTTTTCGGGAAGCCTAATTTCTCAGGCCGGATGCCATCAGAGCGCTCTCCCGGCCGTCAAAGTAAAGCCAGTCAAAAAGGGAGCCGCTGCGATCCAATTCCGAAAGCTTCCGATAGGTCAGATTTCCGTGGAACGCGACAAATTTTCCCGTTCCGGCCATACTCTGCGCGTATTCGCTGACGAGGTTATAGCTCTTGCCGTTGACGAAGGTATTTTTGAACGCCTCGGAGTCGATCGTTCTCGTCTCCCCGCTTTCGGCGTCGTACATTTTTAACGTCCCGATGTAGGAATAGCCGCCCTCCGTTTCGGTGACGTCCTCGAGATAAAAGACCCGGCTTTTCTCGGCGGATAGATAGACATGGGAATCTGCGTAGATGCTCTCGCTGAGCACGGTCGCTCCGGCGCTTTCCTGCTGCAGCGGAAATACGGACAGGCTCCGAACCTTCTCGTCGTCCTCGTGAACGGTCATTCCGTACAAATATTGCCCGTCCGGGGAAACGGCAAAGGTGTCCAGGCCGGAGAGAAGCAGCGTACTTTCGGAAACCGAAACGCCGTCCAGCCCGGCGGCATAAAGATTGAGCTGGGCGTCGCTGTAATACAGAATCCCGTTGATGATATCAAAATCGCGCACGCTGTTTTGGAGTACCGTAAGGACTCCGTCCGTCGAAACCGCGCAAAGCTGCGTGCCGCACCGAAGATAATAATAATGTATTTCATCCGCGTTTGCCTCGTGCAGCAGGCCGGCGTCCGTCTCATAAACGCCTGTTTCATTTTTCAGGTCACCCGGAAGCTCCACACAGATCCACTGCCCGGAGGCATTTTTCACATACAGGCGATTCACTTCCTCGGACGTAATCAGCGCGAGTTTACTGCTATCTGCCTCGTTTCCTTCCTTCTGGCCGGAGGAATTGCCACACTTCTAGCGAAAAATTTTCAGCAGGAATTATTGCTCCATGATTATGGTGTCGCAGGCCATTTGTTAAACAATGAAAATGAGCTGTCAATCTCCGCTTTTACTTCGCAGCCAAACGAGGATGACATAGAACGCGGCAGGGCGGCTTTAGCTTCTATTGGGTATGATGAAACGGTTTCCATACGTTTTCTGCCTGCTGTCCAGATATACCGAAATCAGACGATGCTTTCTGTATTTCTGTTGTTGGTTTTCCTGTTCGGGGCAATCTACTTATCGCTGTTTCTATAATCTGAAATCTATTAAACTATTATTTGAAGAGGCAAAGCACGCGCTGCGCGAAGGGCGTATCGGGGATTCCCAGGAACTCAATGCGTCGATTGAGCAATGGGCGGAAATTTACGGCCAGGATCTGGCATACCGGAAAGCGCCTGTCACAGAGCTGAAGATTGCTCTCCTGATCCGCACCGGCCGGCTGGAGGACGCGGAACAGGCCGCCCGGGAAAACATACAGTCCACACTCCTGTACCGCGGTGAGAAATATAAGGACTATCTTTCCCACCTTGAGCTCCTGGCGGATATGCTTTCCATGGAAAAGAAAACGGCGGAGGCTTATTCGATATACGAAGAGATCCTGGTGCGCCTGCAGCGGGATTACCCGTACGGAAAGAAATGGATCCGGAAGATTATGGATCAGCTGACCAGCGCTCTATAGCTTTCGGGAAGCGGGGTGCGTATGGACGGAGCCGGTCAAGGCGGAGAGCGTCAGAACGGGGTGAAGCCCCATAGGTGCAAAATGTGCACCTATGGGGCTTCACCTGTCGGAAGAGGTTTTTCTGTTTCTGTTCTTATTCCCCGAGATAGACGGCAAGCTCCCCGATCGGCTTACGCGGACGCGGATCGGGCGATTCCGCCGGGACGCCGAGCGGGGAGACGGCCACGACCGTCCATCCCTCCGGCAGCTCGAGGACGCGCTTCACGGCGGGCGCGTCGAACGAGCCGAGCCAGCACATCCCGAGGCCGAGCTCCTCCGCCTCGAGCAGCATGAAGCTCAAAGCGATCGAGCAGTCGACCGTCGCGCTCGACTGGCCGCAGCCCATCATATGGTCTTCGACGGCGCATACGGCGACAGCCGCCCCGGCCTCCTTCACCATGGCCTGCCCGCAGCACGCCTCCGTCAGCGGCTCAAGCAGTCCGCCGCGCACGACGACGAATTTCCATTCCTGCATATTGCGCGCCGACGGCGCAAGGCGTCCGGCCTCGAGCACGCGGGAAAGCTGCTCCTCCGTGACGGGCGTCCCCTTATATTTGCGGATGCTGCGGCGCTTTTTCATCAATTCCAACAAATCCATGCCATAAACCTCCTTTTCCTTTTATCATACCACAGACTTGCGGCGCGATCCAGAAGCGGGGCACATTTTTCCGAAAAAAGAGTGACTTTGCTTTTCTGCCGTGCTAAAATGAGAAAAAATCCCCAAGGAGTGATCTGCTGATGAAAATTGTCGAAACGCCCATTCTCGACGGCGGAGCGACTTTGACCGGCTACCTGCACGATCCCGTGCCGGAGATCCCGAACCGTCTCGAGCGCCCCGCCGTCGTGATCTGTCCCGGCGGCGCGTATGCCTTCTGCTCCGACCGCGAGGCCGATCCGCCGGCCTTCGTGTTCTTTGCGCGCGGCTACCACGTCTTTATTCTGCGCTACACGACCGGCCCCGGCAAAGCGTGCGGAATGCAGCCGCTCCGCGAGCTGTCCGAGAGCGTCGCGCTCGTGCGCAGGAACGCCGGAAAGTGGGGCGTTCTGCCGGACAGGATAGCGGTCATGGGGCATTCCGCCGGCGGACACCTCGCCGCGAGCCTCGGCGTGCTTTGGGATCGCCCGGAGACCGGCTTCTCCGCCGGGGAAAACCGCCCGGACGCTCTGATTCTCGCCTATCCCGTGATCACCGCCGGAGAGTTCGCCCACCGCGAGTCGATTGAGAACGTCTCCGGCGAGAAGGACGTCGAGCGGCAGTCGTTCTGGTCGCTCGAGAATCATGTCTCGGAGAAGACGCCGCCCGCTTTTGTCTGGCACACCTATGAGGATGACATTGTCCCCGTCGAGAATTCGCTTCTGTTCGTCACGGCCATGCGCCGCGCCGGCGTGCCTTGCGAGTTCCACCTGTTTCAGCACGGGCCGCACGGCCTCTCGCTGTGCAGCGCCGAGACGGGCTTTGCCCAGGCGGAAACGGCTCCGTGGCTCGGCTTGTGCCTGACGTGGCTCGGCGCGCAATTTGGATTTGAGGAGTGAAGCAAATGATCCGCAATATTGTTTTTGATATGGGCGGCGTCCTGCTCAATTATGAGCCGCGCGCTCTCGTGGAGCGCGAGGTCGCCGATCCCGAGGATGCCGCGAAGGTCTTCGACGCCTGCTTCGGAAGCGAGGAGTGGCTCCTTCTCGACGCCGGCGCGCTCACGGAGGAGGAGGCTCTCGCGCGGATGCAGAGCCGCGTCGAGCCGCGCCTGCGGGAGAAGGTCGCGCGCGTGTTCGCCGTCTGGCCGGATTGCCTCTCGCCCGTCCCGGGAATGGAGGAGCTCGTTCTGGCCCTGCAGGAAAAGGGGTACCGCTGCCTCGTGCTCTCGAACGCGAGCGTCCGCTTCCCCGTCCTTGTGGAGCGCTATTCCGTCCTCAGGCGGATCGGCGAACGCTTCGTCTCCGCGTTTCACCGGCTCGTCAAGCCGCACCGCGAAATTTACGAGCGTTTTCTGGAGCTGTACGGCCTTTCGGCGGACGAGTGCGTCTTCTTCGACGACCTTGCCGCCAACGTCGAGGGCGCTTCGGCGTGCGGGATTCACGCGCACCGCTTTGAGGGCGCGGCGGACGCCGCCGCCTTCCTGCGCGGTCTCGGCGTAAATGTCTGACGTCATGTTAAGGGAGGAAATGACCATGAAATACGATTCCATGCAGATGGAGGAGCGCGCCGTCCTCGAGACGGCGGCTCGGATGTGCGCCGCGGCGCGCACCGCCCCGAAGGCCAAGGGCCTTGACCGCATCGTCACGCTCGTCCTGACGGGCGGCGAGAAGAACGCCCTCGCCGACAGGATGCACGAGGTCGCCAACCGCGAGTTCGGCGACGCCCCCTCGACCTTCCACCGCGACGCGGAAAATCTGCGCGCGGCGGCCGCCGTCGTCCTCATCGGCATCCGGCCGGCGCAGCGCGGCCTCGCGTTCTGTTCGCTGTGCGGCTTTGAAAACTGCGCCGCCTGCGCGAAGGCGGGAGGCCGCTGCTGCTTCGACGGCATCGACCTCGGCATCGCCCTCGGCTCCGCCGCCGCGGCGGCCGCGGATGATCGCGTCGACAGCCGCATCATGTACACGGTGGGCAAAGCCGCCGAGGAGATGGGTTATGCCGAAGAGTCCGTCATTTGGCACGGCATTCCTCTGAGCGTTACGGGAAAGAGCGTTTTCTTCGACCGTAAGGCGTAAGCTTTTCCGCGTTCTGTACGAAATTATCGAAAAAACCCGGCGCAGTCTGATCACTGTGTCGGGTTTTTTTGTGCCTTTTCGGAATATCTGTCCTTTTGCTCTCTGTTTTCCGCTTTATATGGTTGAAATTGCACGTTCTTTGTAGTGAAATGTGGATGAAAGGAATGCGGATTTATATGATAATGTGGATATGCGATATGCACAAAACATCTTCCAAAATTGGAAGGGTTAACAGAGAAATACATAAGAATTTTTAAAAAATTGAAAATATTAGATTTCCTTTCTTGGGACGATATCTGGAACCGGGAGCGGACGCCGTCTTATTCGGGACGGTTCCCGTCCTTTTCGGTTCATTGTGACATAAAGAAAACACTCAGGGCAACCAGCGGGCAACGGCACCGCTTTTCAAGGCTTTCTTCCCATACCGGCGCCGCCGCGCCAAACAGATTCGAGAAAGGGGATGTCCATATGGGAGACAACGCAGTGACGAAAAGAGTGAGCCGGTTATCCGGACGACGGCAGAAGCAGATTAAGCTTGTGCTGTTTCTGCTTCCCTTCATGGCGATGGTGACTATCTTCAGCTATATTCCGCTTTTCGGCTGGAGCTACGCATTTGTCGACTATTCGCCGGGCCTGCAGCTGTGGGAGTGCGAATTCGTCGGACTCAAGTACTTTGAGCGCATCTTCACCAACTCAGCGGATTTCATCAAGGTCATGCGCAACACGCTGGCGATTTCCTCTCTGAACATCTGCTGCTCAGTTCTTCCTGCCATTTTTGCCATCGCAATCTCCCAGGTAAAGTACAAGAGATTCGCAAAAGTGGTGCAGACCTGCACCTCGATTCCGAATTTCATCTCCTGGGTGCTTGTGTACTCGATCGTGTTCATGCTGCTCTCCTCGGAGAACAGCGCGCTGAACAACATTCTGATGGGGCTTGGACTCATCAGCTCTCCGGTCAATCCGCTGACGGATGTCGACCATGCGTGGGCGGTGCAGGTGTCCATCAACGTCTGGAAGACGCTCGGCTACAACGCGATTATTTATCTTTCGGCCATCACGTCAATCGATCAGGAGCTCTATCAGGCCGCTGACGTCGACGGCGCAAACAACTGGCAGAAGATTCTGCACGTCACAATCCCCGGTCTGCTTTCAACGTTCTTTGTCCTGCTGCTGCTGGCTATCTCGAATATGCTCTCCAACGGCTTTGATCAGTTCTGGCTGCTGGGCACCGGCATGACGTGGGATAAGCTCGAGGTATTCGATACCTACGTCTACCGCATGGGCATCCGCAACATGGAGTATTCGCTGGCGACGGCCATGGGCATTTTCAAATCTGTTGTGAGCATCCTGCTCCTGTCCTTTGCCAATTTCGCCTCCAAGAGACTCAGAGGCAATTCGATTTTCTGAGCCGCGGACAACCAGAACATTGAGAAAGGATTTGAGAGTATGGAGAGCAAGAAAAGACTGACTGTTCCGGGAGCCATCAATATTCTGATTCTGCTCCTGTTCACGTTCCTGTGCCTGTATCCGATGTGGTATATCTTCATCAATTCCTGGTCGTCCCCGGCGGCGGTGAACCGCGGCGTTTACTTTATCCCGCTTGAGTTTACCACCGAGGCGTACACGAACCTCGGCCAGATTCCCGGCCTGACCTCGAGCATTTTCATCTCGTTCGCGAGAACAATTTCCGGCACCATCCTGACGGTGCTCTGCTCGAGCTTCACAGCCTATCTGCTCGCCGACAAGTTTCTCCCGGCCAAGAAGTTCCTTTACCGCTTTTTCATTGTCACCATGTATGTCAACGCCGGTTTTATTCCGTACTACCTGACGATCAGCGCCATTGGCCTGCGCAACAATTTCCTCGTCTATATTCTTCCCGCTGCGGTGCAGGCGTACTTCATCATTCTGATTAAGACGTACATCGAATCGATTCCGGGGGAGATGGTCGAATCCGCCGAGATGGACGGCGCGGGCATTTTCCGCATTTACGCGCAGATCATCATGCCGCTGTCAAAGCCCATCCTCGCGTGCATCGTCGTCTTCACCGCGGTCAATCAGTGGAACACCTGGTCGGACGATATGTTCTTCATGCAGGGCCGCAACGCCGGCAACCTGCATTGCCTGCAGTACCTGCTGTATCAGAACCTGCAGTCGAACGTCGTGACCTCCGTCGGCGCAGGCGCTGCGGCAGGAGCTGCCATGAAGGTCAGTTCGATGACGCTGCGCATGGCGATGAGCTTCGTGACCATTTTCCCGATCCTGTGCGTTTACCCGTTCATGCAGCGCTATTTCACCAAGGGCATTATGCTCGGCGCGGTGAAGGGCTGAGATCCGTTTCGTTTCGTCTTGCTATTCATTTCCCGCGCTGTTGACAACGAAGGGCGGGGAAATGAAATTACATAGTGAGAAATAAGAAAGGAGAAGTTATGAAAAAGAAGTTAGCGCTTAGACTGATCGCAGCAGCCCTCGCTGTCGCCATGGTCGGCAGCCTGACCGCCTGCGACAATTCCGGCGAGACTGCTTCCACAGGCGGCGGAGCGTCTGCCTCCGATTCCGGCGATTCCGGCGATTCCGGAGACGGCGGAGAGGAATCCAAGTTTGCGGAGCGCGTCGCGCTTGACGTCGTTGCCTTTGTCGGCAGCGGCGAGGCGGACGGCCTGAGAAGCGACCCTGTCTCCAAGTATGTGGAGGAATCCCTTAATATCGACCTGTACCTGACGGCTCTGACGGAGGCTGACTGGCCGACGCAGCTCGCGGCTCTCATGGCTGGCGGCGATCTGCCCGACGTTTTCATGCTGTCCGATCCCACGAAGCAGCTCCCGATGCTGATCCAGTCCAATTCCGCTCTGAACCTTGAGCCCTACCTTGAGGAGTATGCCTCCAACACTCTCAACGATCCCGCCGGCGCCCTGATGATCGAAGCGCAGCGCCTGCCCGCCAACAGCCCCGACGGCAATATGTACCTGTGGGGTATGTGCAAGGGCTCCTGGGACGACGGCACCGTGCCGACCTGCGGCCATTACATCCGCTGGGATCTGTACAAGGAAGCCGGCTATCCGAAGCTCGAAAGCTATGACGAGGATCTCCTCGACGTCCTCGAGCAGCTCGTCGCGCTCGAGCCTCAGACGGCTGACGGCCTCAAGACCTACGGCTGCGGCGCCTGGTTCGGCGCAGGCCAGGGCTGGGGCGAGTGGGTCTTCACCTTCGGCCTTGGGCCGCAGGAGGGCGTCAACCTGATCGAGACGACCGGCCGTGTGCTCGGCGTTTCCACGGTCGACTCCACCCCGCTTGAGAACAACCAGCTCACCGATCCCGAGGGCATCTTCTGGAGAGCGGTGCGCTTCTACAACAAGGCCAACCAGAGAGGCCTGCTCGATCCCGACTCCTTCACGATGACCTCCGACATCTATGAGGAGAACCTGAAGGCCGGCAAGTATATGTTCAACGTTCCCGGCTGGATGTCTGTGAGCGCGAACACCGAGTTCAACAAGACCGAGGGCAACCTCAAGACCTTCATCTCCCTGCCGAGCCTGAGCGCCGACGCGGAGGATCGCTTTGGCAATATGTACCGCGGCGAGCGCCAGTACGTTGTCAACGCGCAGACCCAGTATCCCGAGAGATGCGTTGCCCTGCTCGATTTCGTGTCCACCTACGATTTCTCGCGTATTGCGTGGAACGGCCTTGAGGGCACCTATTGGAACATGGAGGACGGCGTCCCGGTGCCGACCGACGAGTA
>CALWIH010000018.1 GCA_944380675.1 uncultured Clostridia bacterium
CTCATGCCCTCAGTATAGCACAAGCGCTCCGTGTTTTTCTACAATTTGAATAGATTTTTTAATAAACATTTAGAAATGTGCAAACATATTGATAAATTCTTCGAGGATTTCGCAAGAAAAGACAACTTGCGTAAATAGAATCACCTGTTTTCGCGCATCGTGTCAAAATCTTTGACGCTTCCTGATTCTGGTATCGAAGGGATCCGTATCGTCTTCTTGCTCTCGGAGAGCCTTCTTCAAAGCAGCATAGTCTGCTCTTCCATTTCGTGGAATTTTTCCGGAGCTCTTTACTTCATCTTACACGAATTTCATCCGCAATTCTACCGCGCAGACCGCCGGATGGAATAATGTGACGAAAAATTGACGAAAAAAAGCAGCCTCTGCGTCAATCAGAGGCTGCTGCGCGTATTTTTAAATGTAGGGAAAATCGGATGCGCGGCGTTACGGCTTCCTGAGCTTCGGGATGATCACGATCGCCGCCGCCCAGAAGAGCTCGTAGAGCAGCAAAAACAGCGTCGTGAGCTTCGCCTGGCCGGAATAGCACGAGAGGAAGGCGACGAGGATGAAGCCGAGGGCGGCGGCGACGTTCTGCAGCGCGACCGCGATGGAAATGTTCCCGCGCTGGCGGATGCAGATGGCGAGCAGACGCATCAGGCTCGTCGGGCGGCCCTTCGTCGCGAGGAAGGCCGGAGCCGTTTTCGTCTCCTTCGTGACCTTCTCGTACACGTCGCCGAGGCGCTTCGGCAGGACGTTCACCGAGCCCTCGTCGAGCCGGAAGGCCTCCGCGATGAGGCGCGGCGTGATGTTCGGGTCGCAGGTGCGCACGAGGAAGGCGACGCCGTTGTCCTCGAGGCGGCACAGCTCGACGGTGCGGCGGCGGTCGGCGTTGTACGAAATGAGGAACATCGCCACGAGCTGCCCGCCGGAGGCGAGATACAGCAGCTTCTTGCCGCCGAGGCTGTATTTCTTTTCGTAGTCGCGCGACGGCGGCGTGATGTCGTGCGCGGCGAGCAGCTCGCGCGTGCCGACGAGTACGCGGTGGCCGGAGACCCAGCCCGCGATACCCATGCCGTCCTCATACGAGGCGCTCTCCACCTTCGGGAGCAGCTCGCGGCGGCTCTGGATCACCTGATCGAAAATCTCGCTCAGCGTGCCGCCCGTCTCGTTGAGCAGCGCGGCGGCGTCGAGGATGGCGTCGTCGATGTGCCGGTCGCCGAACGTCTTGATGCCGCTGAGGACGACGCAGTTCTTCGGGAAGAGCTCCTTCGCGTCGAGCAGGACGGCGTTCACGTCGCTGAAGCGGTCGAGCGCGCGGTAGCCGGAGATCATCGCGCCGTACCGGGAGGCGGTGCGCGACGCCTGCGCGAGCGGCAGGTTCACGCAGAGCTGGCCCATCATCGGCGTCCAGACGCAGCACGAGGCGGTGAAGGCCGTGAGCGCCGCCATCGCGTCATGCGAGAGCAGCAGCGCGGCGGCGAACAGCAGCAGCGAGGAGACGACGCCGATCGGCGCGAGGACGGAGGCGTTCTGCTCGCACGGGTCGGGCAGATACGACAGCCGCAGAAAATCCTTGAGGAAGCCCGTGCGCGCCTGGTACGCGATCGACGGGGCGTCCGCGACGGCGCCGCGCGCCATCTGCAGCGCCGTGTTGTGGTCGTCGAACAGGTGGACGGCGCACTTCCTGTCGGGCGAGGCGACGAAGCGGAAATTCTTCGTCACGCGGTTCACCATCGAGAGCTTGCCGAGCGTGTTCAGCAGCAGCGCGAGCGAGACGAGCGGGGCGTACAGGTGCAGCGACGCGGACTCGACGCTCCCCGTGAAGAACAGGAGCAGCGCCGTATGTATCACGCCCGCGGCGGCCGCGATGGCGACGCCGCTGTCGCTGTTCGCCCTGAGCTTCACGAGCCCCTTGAGGCCGTTCCACAGGACGGGCCACGAGAACGCGCACGAGACGAGCAGGAAGATGAATTCCAGAATCAGATACGGCTGGGTCAGCAGGTAATAGGGGAGGAAGGCGGGCAGAATCCCGCTGTACTCCGAGAGAAGGCCGAACAAAAGCATCAGCACGAACGAGAGGCCCGTCACCCCGACGCGCAGCAGCAGCGTGCGGCGCTTTTCCGCGAGGTCGTGGAGGATCGAGGCCGCGTCGTCGGGCTTCTCGTAGTCGTCGAGCTCGCCGGGATCGGCGGGGAACTCGTCCTCGGGGCGGTTGTCCTTCTCCTGCGTGCCGAGGATGGAGAAGCGGCGGCGGCGCTTCGCCGGCTTGCGGCGGACGGGCGCGTCCTCCTTCTCCTCCTCCTCGCCGCGCACAGGCGGGCGCAGCGGGATCGTCTTGCCCATCGTGCGCGGGGCGGGCGCTTCCGTCTCGCCGGACACGGGGGACGAGCCGGTCTCCCGTTCGGGACGCGCCGCTCTCTCCCGTACGGCCTCCCGCGCCGTGACGGCCTCACGCCCGGAAGCCGCCGGGGCTTCGGGCTGCGAGCTCGAGAAGATATTGCGGCCCTCGTCCTCCTCCTCCGCGAGAAGCTCCTCGCGCACGGAGCGGGCGGGGGGCTGCTCCGCCTTTTCGCGGGACGCTTCGTCCGCCGCGCGCAGCGAGCCGAGACGGCTCGGGCGCGGATAGGTGCGCGCCTCGTTGCCGAGGGCTTCGCTGAGCTCCTGCGGCGTCTCCTCTATCACGACGACGCGCTGCGGCGCGCTCCCGCGCGGGCGGTACGCGTGCTCATGCGCGCCGCCCGAGAGGACGCGCGGCTGCGGCTTCCCGGCGGGCTCGCGCACCGGGGCGCGCTGCGGCGCGGGCGCGGGCTGCGGCGCGGGCGCTTCGGGCTCCTTCACGACCTTTTCCCCGTCCGGCTCCGCGTCGGCGCGGGGCGTTTCGTCGGGAAGGACGCGCTCGTCCTCCGCGGCCTCCTCCTCCTCGAGGGGGGCGGGCGCGCGGGAAATCTCTTTTACGGGCTCCGCCTTCGCGGCAGGCTGCTTTGCGGGCGCTTCGGGCTCCTCCCGGCGGAGGGGCTTTCCCTGCGCGGGCTTTTCGGGCGCTTCGGGCTCCGCCTCCACGAAGACCGGCGGCGGCACGGCGCGGAACGACGGCTGCTCCGCCTTCTGCGGGCGGTTGACGCGCATGACGCCGTCGCCCGGATCGTCCTGCGCCTCCGGCACCGGGATGGCGTCCTCCTCGGGCTCCGCGGCGGGCTTTGCCTGCCGCTGCTGCGCGGCGGCGCGGGGCGCGGGGCTCTCCTGCGGGGGAACCGGCTCGTCCTCCTCCGGGGCGGGCTCGCCGCCGGCCTTCTCCAGCACGCGGGCGGCGGCCTGCGCGTCGCGGGAGCTTTTCTCGAGGCGCTGCGCCTCCTCCCGCTGGTAGAGCGAGAAGATGTCCTCCTCCTCGTCGAGGCCGGCCTGTCGCATCACCTTCGCGACGCGGGCGGCGCGCTCCTGCCGCATTTTCCGCATCCGCTCGTCCATGCCGTCGTCGGGCGTGCCGCCCTCGTCGTGGAACAGATAGCTGTAGGGGGACTCGCCGTCTCCCTTCGCGACGCTGTCGAAGGCCATGGTCTGCTCGTAGTCGCGCTTATACTCCTCGCGCGTCTTGAGGCGCAGGCCGTAGTAGGGCTGCTCCTCCTCCGGCTCCTCTCTGCGCGCGCGCTTTTTCTCGGGCTTTGCCGGCTTCTCCTTCGGCGATTTCTCCTTCTTTCCCCGGGAAAAGAGGGAGAAGACGCGGCGCGGGCGCTCGTCCTCCTCCTCGAGGCCGGCAAGCGTCTCGGCGGTGATGAGCTCGTCGTCCTCCTCGTCCGGCTCCGGGGCGAGCGGATGCCGCGCCGGCTGCTCCTCCTTCTCCGGCCAGAGGGGGACCTTCCGCGCGGCGGGCTTCTCCTCCTTTGGCGGCTCCTCGGGCGCGCCGTCCCCGGCCGCGCTGTCCGGCGCGGCGGCGGGCGCTTCCTTTTCCGCTTTGTCCGGCGTCTGCCGGCTGGTTCTCACGTCCGCGAGGATCTCCTCGAGGGAGTAGTCCTGCGAACCGGTATGTCGATCCGTCATTTGTTCACCTGCTCCTTTCCCGCCGGGGAAACGTCAGCGCGCCTTGAGTCCGGCGCGCTGGCGGGCGGCCTCGTAGGCCAGCACGCCGCACGCGACCGAGGCGTTGAGCGAGTTGATTTTCCCCTTCATCGGCAGGGATACGATAAAATCGCACTTTTCCTTGACGAGCCGGCTCATGCCGAAGCCCTCCGACCCGATGACGATCGCCGCCGGGCCCGTGAAGTCGGCCTCGCACCACGGCGTGCCGTCCATGTCGGCGCCGAAGATCCACACGCCGCGCCGCTTGAGCTCGTCCATGCACGCCGCGAGGTTCGCCACCCGCGCGACGGGGACGTACTCGACCGCGCCCGCGCTCGCCTTGCCCACGGCGTACGTCAGGCCGACGCTGCGCCGCTTCGGGATGATGACGCCGTGCGCCCCGGCGCATTCCGCCGTGCGCAGGATCGCTCCGAGGTTGTGCGGGTCGGCGAGCTCGTCCGCGAGAATGAGGAACGGCGCTTCGCCGCGCTCCTCCGCGAGGGCGAACAGCTCGTCCACCGACGCGAACTCCCGCACCGCCGCGACGGCCACCACGCCCTGATGGACCGCGCCGCCGCACATGGCGTCAAGCTTTCGTCCGTCCGCCTCCTTGACGGCGGCTCCCGCCTCGCGCGCCTTCGCCGCGAGGGCGGCGACGCTGCCCTTCTCGAGCAGGCCGCGCGCCACGAACAGCGTGTCGATCGGCCTGCCGCTGCGCAGAGCCTCCGTCACCGCGTTGCGCCCGGCTATCACGCCCTTCGACTCGGCAAAAGCTTTGCTTTTCGGGTCGAAAGGCATGCCCTCCCGCTCCCGGCTTCTTCCTTCCTCTTTTCGTTCTTCCCTGTCGTTTCTCTTTTCATTCATATTTTCAAAATCCTTACCGTTTCTTTTTCAGTCTGCTTTCAGGCCATTTAGAATTATGATATCACACCTGCGGTGAGCACTTCGCGCACGCTCCCTCCGGTCGCCCGGCTGTGAGCTCCCGGTCGCTGAGCGGCCCGCGCCTGGATATTCTCCTTGATATTATATCATACAGGGTGGGAAAAGAGGAGATCAAATGCGCGAAATTCAAAAGGAATTCACAAAATCCGGCACAAAGCGCGTTTATACGATGCGTAATCACATAAGTTTACATAATTCAGAAATACTTTCCCCGCGTTTTCCACGCGTCCCGCGCAAAACCATGTGGAAAACTCGGTTGAAAAAGTGGAAAACCACTGGAAATAGGTCTCGGCTTTCCACAGAACACAAGAAATCGTAAAAATTATGTAAACAACCGGAAAAGTACAGGCAGTAATGAAGCCTCTTTCCCGCGCCTTCGCTTTACACGGGGAAAGCGCTGTGCTAAAATGACAGAAAAAGGACACGCAAGGAGGGCGCGAAACATATGAGAGAAGACATCTGCAGCATCCCGATCAGCGAGCTGTTCGAGCCGAAGAAGGGCTGCCCCATCTGCCGGATGGAGAAAATGCTCGAGGAGCGTCTCGCCGACTACATCACCGGCGCGGCCATGATGGAGCCGGACGTGCGCATCGAGACGAACCGCCTCGGCTTCTGCCCGAAGCATTTCGACAAGATCCGCGCCGTCGGCCCGCGGCTCTCGATCGCCCTGATCCTCGAGAGCCATCTCAAGGAGGTCGAGGAGCGCGCGTTCGGCGCGGCTCCGGCGAAGAAGAAGCTGTTCGGCGGCGCGCCCGCCGCGGAAAAGCAGACGTGCTTCATCTGCGAGAACATGGAGAAGAACGAGACGCACCTCGTCGACAGCCTCCTGCACCTCTGGGCGAAGGAGGAGGAGTTCCGCACGCTGTTCTCGGAGCAGGAATACCTGTGCCTCTCCCACGCGAAGCTTCTCGAGCGCGCCGCCGCGCATCTGCCGAAGAAGGCCGCCGAGCCGTTTACCGCCGAGGTGCGCCGCCTTTCGCAGTCGTACCTGCAGACGCTCGAGGCCGACGTGACGCACTTCTGCCGGATGTTCGACTACCGCAACAAGGACGCCGACTGGGGCAACTCCCGCGACGCGATCGAGCGCGCCATCGCCTACCTGACGAGCCGCCTCTATGAGGGGAACGGGGAGGAGGGCGCTTGACCGCCTGGCCGGACGCCTTCGACCTCGCCGCGACGCTCTCGTGCGGGCAGTGCTTCCGCTGGCGCGAAAACGCGGACGGCACGTTTACCGGCGTCGCGTCGGGGCGCCGCCTGACCGTCTCTCCCGACGCCGCGCCGGACGATCCGTTCTGGCGGGACTATTTCGACCTTTCGCTCGACTACGCCTCCATCCGCCGCGAGCTCGCGGCGCGCTCGCCCGTCCTCGCCGAGGCGGCGGCGTTCGCGCCGGGCATCCGCATCCTGCGGCAGGACCCGTGGGAGGCGCTGTGCTCGTTCATCCTCTCGCAGAACAACAACATCCCGCGCATCATGGGGATTGTCGAGCGGCTCTGCGAAGCCTTCGGCGACCCGCTCCCGGGCGGAGGCTTTTCCTTCCCGCCGCCGGAGCGCCTCGCGCCGCTCTCCGTCTCCGACCTCGCGCCGCTGCGCTGCGGCTTCCGCGCCCGGTACGTCCTCGACGCGGCCGGGAAGGTCTCCTCCGGGCTCGACCTCGCCGCCGCCGGCAGGCTGCCGCTTCCCGAGGCGCGGCAGGCGCTGCGGGAAATCGACGGCGTCGGGCCGAAGGTGGCCGAGTGCGTCCTCCTCTACGGCCTGCACCGCCTCGACGCGTTTCCCGTCGACGTCTGGATGCGCCGCGCGATGGACGTCCTCCTGCCCGGCGTCAGCCCCGAATCGCTCGGCCCGTACGCCGGCGTCGCCCAGCAGGATCTGTTCCACTACAGCCGCCGCCATCCCGAGCTGTTCCGGTGATTGTCAAATTTCTGACGAACCGGCGCCGTCCGAAATATGCCTTTCGCCGCGAAAAGCGGGGCTTTTCCGCGGAAAAATGCGTTCATATCGGAAAAAGATCCCGGGCAGGGGCGGAAAGTCAAAATTTTTTTGCAAATAATGCTTTTCTAACGGACACTTTTGCAGTATAATAGAGGCAGATCAAATCATAGAATAGGAGCGTGACCCCCCATGCCGTTGGTAAATACGAAGGAAATGTTCAAAAAGGCCTATGAAGGCGGCTATGCTGTCGGCGCTTTCAATGTGAACAACATGGAAATCGTCCAGGGCATCACCGAAGCCTGCCAGGAGCTCAAGGCTCCCGTCATTCTTCAGGTCTCCGCCGGCGCGCGCAAGTACGCCAACCACACCTATCTGGTGAAGCTGGTTGAGGCTGCCGTGAAGGAGTGCCCCGACATTCCGATCGCTCTGCACCTCGATCACGGCGCAAGCTTTGACATCTGCAAGGCCTGCATCGACGGCGGCTTTACCTCCGTCATGTTCGACGGCTCCTCCAAGCCCTACGAGGAGAACATTGAGGAAGCCCGCCGCGTCGCGGAGTACGCTCACAAGTATAACGTCACCGTCGAGGCCGAGCTCGGCAAGCTCGCCGGCGTTGAGGACGACGTCAAGGTTGAGGACGACAAGGCCCAGTTCACCGATCCCGACGAGGTTCAGGATTTCGTGACCCGCACCGGCGTCGACTCCCTCGCCATCGCCATCGGCACCAGCCACGGCGCTTACAAGTTCAAGCCCGGCCAGAAGCCGCAGCTGCGTCTGGACATTCTGCAGGAGGTCGCCAACCGCCTGCCCAACTTCCCGATCGTCCTGCACGGCGCTTCCTCCGTCGTTCCGGAGTTCGTCGAGATGGTCAACAAGTACGGCGGGCAGATGCCCGACGCCATCGGCATTCCGGAGGAGATGCTCCGCGAGGCCGCGACCATGGCCGTGTGCAAGATCAACATCGATTCCGACATTCGTCTGGCCATGACCGCCGCGATCCGCAAGTACCTGGTGGAGAATCCGAGCCACTTCGATCCCCGCCAGTACCTGTCGCCCGCCCGCGACGCCGTCAAGAACATGGTTGCCCACAAGATCAACACCGTTCTCGGCTGCGCCGGCAAGGCCTGATTTTCACACCCGACTGTTATGTTCCGGGCCTTGGCCCATTGGGGATAGTTCGTTGCAAGGAAAGCGCCGTCCGCGAAAGCGGGCGGCGTTTTCCGTTTGCGAAAAAGCCCTCTGTCCGCCGGAGCGGCGGGAGAGAAGGCGGGTATAAATTTCATGCGGCGGCAGATACTACCTCACAGAACCGATGACATCAATCAGTTTCATGGAGGAATTGCGATATGAAAGCAACTGGAATCGTGCGCCGCATCGACGACCTCGGCAGAATCGTGATCCCGAAGGAGATCCGCCGCACGCTGCGGATCCGCGAGGGGGACCCGCTGGAAATTTTCACCGACGCGCAGGGCGGCGTGATTTTCCGCAAATATTCGCCCGTGGGGGAGCTCTCGCCGTTCGCGGCGCAGTACGCGGAGGTGCTCAGCCGGACGGCGAACCTGCCGACGCTCGTGTGCGACCGCGACCACGTCGTCGCGGCGGCGGGCGTGCCGCGCCGGGAATACCTCGAGCGGCGCGTCTCGCCGGAGCTCGAGGACTGTATGCAGCAGCGGCGCGGCTTCACGAGCGCCCGGTCGGCGGGGACGAGGCTGTTCCCCGTCGAGGGCGTGGGGCGCGCGGCGGCGATCGTGTGCCCGATCATCGCGGAGAGCGACGTCACGGGCGCGGTCGTGGCGCTCGCGCCGGAAAGCGGCCCCGTCCCCGGGGAGACGGAGGAAAAGCTCCTGCGCGTGGCCGCCGGCTTCCTCGCGAGCCAGCTCGAGGGGTGAGTCTCCCCGTTTTCCACAATTCCCGCCGGGGATCTGCGGGACGGATTTGTCGGGGAAGCGCTTGATCTTTCGGGCTTTCTGTGCTAAAATGACAATGATGATATGGTGGAACGATGAAAGAGTGGGGCGACCCGCTCTTTTGTTTGTATTACCCCAAAAAACTTTTGTATTCTGTTTTGAGAGGTGACGATGTTGGCTGACAGAAAAAAGGGCGGAAACACCGCCGCGGCCGTGCGGCGGCTTGCCGCTCCGATCGCGGAGAGCCTCGGGTACATCCTGTGGGACGTCCGGTTCGTCAAGGAGGGCGCGGCCTGGTATCTGCGCATTTTCATTGACAAGCCCGGCGGAATCAGCATCGACGACTGCGTGGCGATGAGCCGCGCCGTCAACGATCCGCTCGACGAGCTCGATCCCGTCGACGGGGAATACTGCCTCGAGGTCTGCTCCCCCGGACTCGGCCGCGAGCTGACGCGCCCCGAGCACTTCGCCGCCTTTCTCGGCGCGCCCGCGCTCGCGAGGCTCATCCGTCCGCTTCCGGACGGCAGGCGCGAGCTGCGCGGCACGCTTTCGGCTTATGAGGACGGCGCCGTGACGCTGGAAACCGCCGAGGGCCCGGTCACGCTCGAGCGCGGCGCGGCGTCGAAGATACGGCTTCTGGACGACGAGGACGCAGATGGAGGGAACGAGTAAGATGGCAGCGAGATCTTCTAAGAAAAAGAACGAAAAACCCGATAACAGCAAAAACGAAATTTTTGAGGCGCTGGAGCTCCTCGAGAAGGAGCGCGGCATCCCCGTGGACTTCATGCTCGAGAAGATCAAGAAGGCGATCCTCACCGCGTGCAAGAACAGCTACGACAACGAGGACGCCGTCATTGACCTCAATCCCGAGACGGGGATGTTCGAGGTGCGTCTGAAGATGATCGCCGTCGACGACGTTTGGGAGCCCGGCAAGGAGGTTCTCATCGAGAAGGCGAGAAAGATCGACCCGACGGTCGAGGTCGGCGACGACGTGTACGTCACGATGAACACGAAGGAATTCGGCCGCATCGCGGCGCAGACGGCGCGCAACATCATCCGCCAGGGCATCCGCGACGGCGAGCGCGGCCAGATGATGCAGGAGTTCCAGAGCAAGAATCAGGAGCTCGTCAGCGCGCTCGTGGAGCGCATCGACCCGCGCACCGGCGCGGCCACGCTGCGCATCGGCAAGGCCGAGGCCGTGCTGCCGCGCGCGGAGCAGGTCGGCGGCGAGGTGCTCGAGGAGGGCCGCCACATCCGCGTCTACGTCGTGGACGTGCGCGAGACGGAGAGAGGGCCGCGCGCCATCATCTCCCGCACGCATCCCGACCTTGTCAAGCGCCTGTTTGAGACGGAGGTGCCGGAGATTTACGACGGCACCGTCGAAATCAAGGCCGTCTCCCGCGAGGCGGGCTCGCGCACGAAGCTCGCCGTACTGAGCCACAACCCGGACGTCGACGCCATCGGCGCGTGCATCGGCACGCGCGGCAGCCGCGTCTCGAGCATCGTCGAGGAGCTCGGCGGCGAGAAGATCGACATCGTGGAATACAACGACGACCCGGCGAAGTTCATCGCCTCGGCCCTCTCCCCGGCGAACGTGCTGAGCGTCACCGTCGCGGAGGACGGCTCGCGCTCGTGCTGCGTCACGGTGCCGGACGATCAGCTCTCGCTCGCCATCGGCAACAAGGGCCAGAACGTCCGCCTCGCCGCGAAGCTGACGGGCTGGACGAAGATCGACATCAAGCCCGAGAGCGGCTTCTTCGGCGAGGAGGCCCCCAAGGCGTCCGCCGGGGCGGAGACGGCCGGGGAAGAGAGCGAATAAAAGCGAGGTGAACCGCGTGACGCACCAGAAAAAAATCCCGATGAGAATGTGCACCGGCTGCGGCGAGATGAAGCCGAAAAAGGAGCTCGTGCGCGTCGTCAAATCCCCCGAGGGGGAGGTCTCCCTCGACCTGACCGGCAGGAAACCGGGCCGGGGCGCGTATGTGTGCCGGAGCGCGGATTGCCTCAAGGCGGCGCGCCGCGCGCGGCGCTTTGAGAAAGCCTTTTCCTGCCGGATTCCCGACGAGGTCTTTGACCGCATGGAGGAGGAATTGAGCCGGAATGAATGAGAAGGAGAGGCTTCTGTCCTTCCTCGGCATCGCGAGAAAGGCGCAGAGGCTTTCCATGGGAGCCGACCCCGCGCTCGAGGCCCTGCGGAAGGGCAAGGCGCGCCTTGTGCTGGTCGCGGCGGATCTCTCGCCGCGCTCCCGGCGGCAGGCGCTCGAGGCGGCGAAGGCGCACGGCGTTCCGGCGCTCTCAGCCGGCGTCACGATGGATGAAATCGCGTTCTCCGTGGGGAAACGAACCGGGATCCTCGCGGTGAACGACGAGGGCTTCGCCGGGAAGCTCGCGGCCATGCTCGAAGCGGCCGCACCGGCAGGAACGACTGAGGAGGTTGATTCACTTGATGATTAAATACAGAGTCCACGAGGTCGCGAAGGATCTCAACGTGCCGAACAAGCAGGTGCTCGACGCGCTGCAGAAGTACTGCGGCGAGCCGAAGAAGCACATGACGGCCCTCACCGAGCAGGAGCTCGACGTCGTGTTCGAGACCTTCACGCAGAGCCACGCGTCCGGCAGCTTCGACGATTACTTCGCTTCCGGCAGCGCGCCGGACATCACCGTCACGAGCGAGCCCGAGCCTGTCCCGGCTCCCGCTCCCGCTCCGGCCCCCGCGCCCGCCGCGAAGCAGGGCGGCGACCGCCCGAACCGCCAGAACGGGCAGAACAACGGGCAGAGCCGCCAGAACGATCGCCGCGACGCGCGCCCGAACGGCCAGAACGGCGACCGCGGCCAGAACCGCCAGAACGACAGGGGCCGCCAGAACGATCGCCGTCAGAACGACAGAAACGGCCAGAACGACAGAGGCCGCCAGAATGACCGCCGCCAGAACGGGCAGAATAACGCTCAGCGCCCCGCCGCGCAGCAGCAGCGCCCGGCGGCTCCCCAGCAGCCCGCGCCGCAGCAGCCCGCCGCGAAGCAGGACAACGTCGTGCGCCGCTCGGAGGGCCGCATCGTCGACACGCGCGCCTCGCACGTCGAGCTCGAGAAGTACAACGAGAAGTACGACCGCCTCGCCTCCGAGAAGATGAAGGTCGACAACACGGTGCAGAAGCAGAAGCTCACGCAGCGCAGCAGCCAGTACCGCGGCAAGCCGAAGGGCTCGCGCAAGGAGACCGAGGCCGAGCGGATGCGCCGCATCGCCCTCGAGCGCAAGCAGAAGCACATGACGATCCAGGTGCCGGACGAGATCACCGTCGGCGAGCTCGCGCTGCGCCTGAAGGCGACGGCGGCGGAGGTCATCAAGAAGCTGATGGCGCTCGGCGTGTTCGCCGCGATCAACGACGTCATCGACTTCGACACCGCCTCCCTCGCCGCGATGGAGTTCCACGCGAAGGTGGAGAAGGAGGTCGTCGTCACCATTGAGGAGCGGATCATCGACGACAGCGAGGACGACGACGAGAATCTCGTCCCGCGCGCCCCGGTCGTGGTCGTCATGGGCCACGTCGACCACGGCAAGACGTCGCTGCTCGACAAGATCCGCAACGCCCACGTCACCGACACCGAGGCCGGCGGCATCACGCAGCACATCGGCGCGTACCGCGTCCAGCTCGGCGACCGCACCATCACCTTCCTCGACACCCCCGGCCACGCGGCGTTCACCACGATGCGCGCGAGAGGCGCGCAGGTCACGGACATCGCGATCCTCGTCGTCGCGGCGGACGACGGCATCATGCCGCAGACCGTCGAGGCCATCAACCACGCGAAGGCCGCGAACGTGAGCATCATCGTCGCGATCAACAAGATGGATAAGCCCGCCGCGAACCCCGATCACGTTCTCCAGCAGCTCACCGAGTACGAGCTCGTCCCCGAGGAGTGGGGCGGCGATACGCCGTGCATCCCCGTCTCGGCGCTCACCGGGCAGGGCATCGACGATCTCCTCGAGATGGTCACGCTCGTCGCCGACATGAAGGAGCTCAAAGCGAACCCCGACCGCGCCGCGAAGGGCACGGTCATCGAGGCGCGGCTTGACAAGGGCCGCGGCCCCGTCGCGACCGTTCTCGTGCAGAACGGCACGCTCCATACGGGCGACGTGGTCGTCGCCGGCACGTCCGTCGGCCGCGTCCGCGCCATGACGGACGAGAGAGGCCGCCGCATCCAGGAGGCCGGGCCGAGCGTCCCGGTCGAGGTCACGGGTCTCGACGACGTCCCGACGGGCGGCGACATCTTCAACGCCGTCTCCGACGAGCGCCTCGCGCGCGAGCTGGTCGAGCAGCGCCGCAACGAGCAGAAGGAAGAGATGTTCAACTCCCGCACGAAGGTCACGCTCGACAACCTGTTTGATCAGATGCAGCAGGGCGAGATGAAGGAGCTCAAGATCATCGTCAAGGCCGATGTGCAGGGCTCCGTCGAGGCCGTGCGCCAGTCGCTCGAGAAGCTCTCGAACGACGAGGTGCGCGTCGCGGTCATCCACGGCGGCGTCGGCGCGATCAACGAGTCCGACGTCATGCTCGCGAACGCGTCGAACGCCATCATCGTCGGCTTCAACGTGCGTCCCGACCCGGTCGCCGAGGAGAACGCGAAGCGCGACAGCGTCGATATGCGCCTGTACCGCATCATTTACGACTGCATCGACGAGATTGAGTCCGCCATGAAGGGTATGCTCGCGCCGAAGTTCCGCGAGGTCGCCCTCGGCCGCGCCGAGGTCCGCGAGGTCTACAAGATCAGCAGCGTCGGCACCATCGCGGGCGCGCACGTCATCGGCGGCAAGATCACCCGCGCCGCGCAGATCCGCGTCGTGCGCGACGGCATCGTCATCACCGAGGACAAAATCGCGTCGCTGCGCCGCTTCAAGGACGACGTCAAGGAGGTCGCCGACGGCTTCGACTGCGGCGTCGGCCTCGAGCGCTTCAACGACATCAAGGAGGGCGACATCCTCGAGGCGTTCATCATCGAGGAGTACCGCGAATCCTGATCCCGAAGGAGGGAATCCACTATGCCGAGCCACAAGCTTGGACGAACGACGGAGGACATCCGCCGCGAGATCTCCGCGCTGCTGCGCGAGCTCAAGGACCCGCGCGTGCAGAACGTGCTTTTGAGCGTCGTGCGCGTGGAGGTGACGAACGATCTGTCGTACTGTACGGTGTACGTCAGCGCGATGGAGGGCCTCGACCGCGCGAAGACCGCCGTGCAGGGACTTCGCTCCGCCTCCGGCTTCCTGCGCCGGGAGCTGGGGCGGCGGGTGCAGCTCCGCCATGTGCCGGAGCTGATCTTCAAGCCCACCGATTCCATCGAATACGGCGCGCACATCAGCCGTATTCTGCATGATCTGGACGTCCCGCAGGACGTCCCGGAGGATAGGCCGGAGGATGTTTCCGGCGAAGACGAGCAATGACGAAAGAAAAATGAGAGCCTCCGGCTCTCATTTTTCGTCAGAGGGGTTCTGCCCTCCCGCCCAGAGAAAAATTCAGAGATCTCCGTTGACGGCAGCAACCCTCAAGCGCGGCGCTTGCAATCCCCCACCGCAAAAAACACTCCACCAAACCCCAAAAAGGAGGCCCCTATGCTCATCACGCTGCATGACGCCGCGCGGATGCTGTCCGGCGCGGACGATATTCTGATTCTCTGCCACCGGTACCCGGACGGGGACACGCTCGGGAGCGCGTACGCGCTCGCGCGGGCGCTGCAGGGGCTGGGGAAGCGCGCGGCGGTGGACGGATCGCACGAGCCGGGGAAGCGGTACCGCTTCCTGCGGGAGCTGATAACGCCGCAGGCGTTCGAGCCGCGCTTCGCCGTCTCGGTCGACGTGGCCTCCGCCTCGCTGCTCGGCGAGCCGATGCTCTCGCGCTGGGGGGACCGGGTCGAGCTGAGCCTCGACCACCACCGCACGGGGCAGCCTTTTGCGAAATGCACGTTCACCGATCCGTCCGCGGCCGCCGCGGCGGAGATCGTGTTCCGCCTGCTGCCGCTGCTCGGCGCGCCGCTCGACGCGGGGATCGCCGCCGCGCTGTACACGGGCGTGTCGACGGACACGGGCGGCTTCCGCTTCCCCAACACGACGCCCGAGACGCTGCGGATCGCCGCCGCCCTGATGGAGGCCGGGGCGGACGCCGCCCGCCTCAACCGCCTGCTGCTCGACACGAAGTCCCGCGGCTTTCTCGAGCTGGAGCGCCGCGTCCTCGGCGCGATGCGCTTTTTCCTCGGCGGACGCTGCGCCGTCTGCGTGCTGCCGCGCGAGACGCTCGACCGCTGCGGCGTGACCGACGACGAGGCCGACGCCGTGCCGCCGATGACGCGGCAGATCGAGGGCGTGCTCGCGGGCGTCACGCTGCGCGAGAAGGAGAACGGCGACTTCCGCGTCTCCGTGCGCACGCAGCCGGGCGTCGACGCGGCGCGGATCTGCCGCCGCTTCGGCGGCGGCGGGCACAGCGAGGCCGCGGGCTGCACCATTCACCGGGAGGACGCCCCCGACGCGGAGGAGGCCGTGCGCCGCCTCGTGCGCGCCGTGGAGAACGCCCTGCCGCAGGACGACGTCACGAAAGAGGAGCGCGAATGACGGGCATTTTTGTTCTCGATAAACCGGAGGGCTTCACCTCCTTCGACGCCGTCGCCGTCGCGCGGCGGCTGTTCGGCCAGAAAAAAATCGGCCACACCGGCACGCTCGACCCGATGGCGACCGGCGTGCTGCCGCTGCTGCTCGGGAAGGCCACGCGCGCCGAGGCCCTGCTCCCCGACACGGACAAGGAATACCGCGCGGCCTTCGCCCTCGGGAAACGCACCGACACGGGCGACCGGACGGGCACGGCGGTAGAGGAGACGGACGCGCGCGTCACGGAAAAAGAACTCCGCGCCGTGCTGCCGCGCTTTCGCGGGGCGATTTCGCAGATCCCGCCGATGTACTCCGCCGTGCAGAAGGACGGCAGGCGCCTTTACGAGCTCGCGCGGCAGGGCATCGAGGTCGAGCGCGAGCCGAGGCCGGTCTTTGTGGCGGCGCTCGAGCTTTTGTCCTTCGACGAGAGCCGTCAGGAGGGGGAGCTGCTCGTCTCCTGCTCGAAGGGGACGTACGTCCGCACGCTGATTGAGGACGTGGCGCGGGCGGCGGGCACGCTCGGGACGATGACCGCCCTGCGCCGCACGCGCGCGTGCGGCTTCTCGCTCGCGGACGCCGTGCCGCTCGAGGAGGCGAAGCGCCTCGCCGAGGAGGGGACGCTCGCGGCGCTGGTGCGGCCGGTGGACGGGCTGTTCGCCGGGCTTCCCGCCGTCTCCGTCAGCGCGGCGCAGGCGGCGCGCTTCTCGAACGGCGGCGCGCTCGACCTCTCGCGCACGGCGCTGCGCGGACAGGCTGTCCCGGACGGGACGCGCCTGCGCGTCCATGCCCCGGACGGGTCGTTCCTCGGCCTCGGGGAGGCGGCGGGCGGCTCGCTCGCGGTGCTGCGCCTGTTCTGCGAGCCGGGGACGGGAAAGGAGGAAAACGGATGAAGCTGTATGAGGAGCTCACGCCGTCGGGGGAGCCGACGGCGGTCGCGCTCGGCGTATTCGACGGGCTGCACCTCGGCCACCGGCGGGTGATCGGGGCGGCGCTGCGCGCGCCGGAGACCTCGGCGGTGTTCACGTTCGAGACGGACGTGCTCGGCAAGGCCGGGAAGGGCGCGCCGGTGCTGCTGCCGCGCGAAAAAAAGCTCGCGCTGCTCGGCGAAATGGGCGTCAGGCTCTGCTGGTCGATCCCGTTTTCCGCCATCCGCGACATGGAGGCCGAGGCCTTCGCGCGCGACGTGCTCGCGGGCGTGTGCCGCGCCAAGCGCGTCTGCTGCGGCTTTAATTTCCGTTTCGGAAAAAACGGGACGGGCACGGCGGAGATGCTCGCGGAATTCGGGAAACGGTACGGCTTTACCGTCTCGGTGACGGAGCCGGTGGCGCTCGCCGGGGGGACGGTCAGCTCGACGCGCATCCGCTCGCTCATCGCGGACGGGGAGATCGAGGAGGCGAACCGCCTGCTCGGGAGGCCGTTCTCGTACGACTTCCCGGTCGTGCACGGCAGGCAGCTCGGGCGGACGCTCGGCTTCCCGACGCTGAACCAGCGCATCCCCGAAAGCTTCATCCTCCCGCGCTTCGGCGTGTACGCGTCGCTCGTGGACGTGGGAGGCGAAAAATACTACGGCGTGACGAACGTCGGGGTCAAGCCGACGGTCGGCTCCGAGGGGCCGGTGTGCGAGACGTGGATGCCGGACTACCGCGGCCGCGAGCTCTACGGCGAGACGGTGAGCTGCGAGCTGCACGGCTTCGTGCGCCCGGAGCGCCGCTTCCCCGGCCTGCGGGAGCTGCAGGAGCAGATTTTCCGCGACCGGGAAACAGCGAAGAAAATCATTTACAAGCTATGACTTTTGTGCTATACTATAGAAACGAGTTTTTCCGCACCGCGGATCAGGGGGCAAGCCCCGCACGGGGAGATTCAGCGGCCCTGGCCTGCGCCGCCGGAGAATCGAAATAAGGAAAGGTGGAATTTCCATGCTGAAGGAAGAAAAGACCGCAATTATCAAGGAGTATGCGACCCACGAGGGCGACACCGGTTCCCCGGAGGTTCAGGTTGCCGTTCTGACGAAGCGCATCAACGATCTGACGGATCACCTCAAGACCCATCAGAAGGATCACCACAGCCGCCGCGGCCTGCTGAAGATGGTTGGCCAGAGAAGAAACCTGCTCAACTACCTCATGCGCGTCGACATCCAGCGCTACCGCGCCCTGATCGAGCGCCTCGGCATCCGCAAGTAAAAACGAAACTGTAAGGCAGGCGGGAGAAATTCCTGCCTGCCTTTGTGGCATTAGGGAGAAGGCGCGCCCTTCTCCCGAACCGCCGCGAAACGGGGAAGGCTCCTGTTTTAGCAGTGAAATGCGCGCCTCCGCGCTTTGGAAAAGGGGGCGCGGATTTTATTGCTAAAGCCGGGAAACCGCCCCGAACCGAAATGAAAAGGAGGCATTCCCAGTGTTTGAAAATTTCCGCAGGTTTGAAACCGACTTCGCCGGCCGCCCGCTGGTGATCGAGACGGGAAAGATGGCGGGGCTCGCCAACGGCGCGTGCCTCGTCCGCTACGGCGAGACGGCGGTGCACGTCGCGGTCACGGCGTCCGCGAAGCCGCGGGACGGCATCGACTTCTTCCCGCTCTCCGTCGACTTTGAGGAAAAGCTGTACTCGGTCGGCAAGATCCCGGGCTCCTTCTTGAAGCGCGAAGGCCGCCCGACAGACAAGGCGATCCTCACGAGCCGCGTGATTGACCGCCCGATCCGCCCGCTGTTCCCGAAGGATATGAGAAACGACGTGTCCGTCGTCTGCACGGTCATGAGCGTCGACCACGACTGCTCGCCGGAGATCGCGGGCATGGTCGGCACGAGCATCGCGCTCTCCATCTCCGACATTCCGTGGCACGGCCCGATCTCGGGCGTCTCCGTCGGCCTCGTCGACGGGGAGTACGTCATCAACCCGACGGCCGCCCAGCGCGCCGTGAGCCAGATGGCCGTCACCGTGGCCTCCACCGAGACGCGCATCCCGATGATTGAGGCGGGCGCGAACATCGTCTCCGACGAGGTCATGTACAACGGCATCATGGCCGGCCACGAGGCGAACCAGAAGATCATCGCCTTCATCAAGGACATTCAGGCGCAGATCGGCAAGCCGAAGTTCGAGTACCCGGCGGTGCACGCGAGCGACGAGCTGCAGGAGGCTGTCCGCGCGTTCGCCCTCGAGGACGTGAAGGCGGCTCTCGACACGGACGACAAGACCGTCCGCGACGCGCGCCTCAAGCCCGTCTACGAGAAGGTGCACGAGCACTTCGACCCGCTCTACCCGGATCAGGAAGCGCAGATCGACGAGTGCCTCTACAAGACGCAGAAGTACGTCGTCCGCCGCTGGCTGCTCGACGAGCAGAAGCGCGTCGACGGGCGCGGCATGGACGATATGCGCCCGCTCGCCGCGGAGGTCGGCCTGCTGCCGCGCACGCACGGCTCCGGTATGTTCACGCGCGGCCAGACGCAGGTGCTGACCGTGGCGACGCTCGGCCCGGTGAGCGATCAGCAGATGCTCGACGGCATCGACCTCGAGGAATTCAAGCGCTATATGCATCAGTATAACTTCCCGTCCTACTCGGTCGGCGAGACGAAGCCGAGCCGCGGCCCGGGACGGCGCGAGATCGGTCACGGCGCTCTCGCCGAGCGCGCCCTGCTGCCGGTCATCCCCTCCGTGGAGGAATTCCCGTACGCGTACCGCCTCGTCTCCGAGGTGCTCAGCTCCAACGGCTCGACGTCGCAGGCGTCCGTCTGCGGCTCCACCCTCGCCCTGATGGACGCGGGCGTGCCGATCAAGGCTCCCGTCGCCGGCATCTCCTGCGGCCTCATCACCGAGGGCAGCCGCTGGATGACGATGGTCGACATTCAGGGCCTCGAGGACTTCTTCGGCGACATGGACTTCAAGGTCGCGGGCACGAAGGAGGGCATCACGGCCATCCAGATGGACCTGAAGATCGACGGCCTGCTCCCGGAGATGGTCAAGGAAGCGCTCGAGAAGACCCACAAGGCGCGCAACTATATCATTGACGAGATCATCCTCAAGGCGATTCCGGAGCCGCGTCACGAGCTTTCTCCGTACGCGCCGAAGATGATGAGCACCGTCATTCCGGTGGACAAGATCCGCGAGGTCATCGGCACGGGCGGCAAGGTCATCCAGAAGATCTGCGCCGAGTGCGGCGTCAAGGTCGACGTCGAGGAGGACGGACACGTCTTCATTTCCGGCATCGACGCGGACAACTGCCGCCGCGCGCTCGCGATCGTCGACACGATCGTCAACGATCCGGAGCCGGGCGCCATCTACAAGGGCAAGGTCACGCGCCTGATGGACTTCGGCGCGTTCGTCGAGATCGCCCCCGGCAAGGAGGGGCTTGTCCACATCTCGCGGCTTGACGTCAAGCGCACCGAGAAGGTGACGGACGTTGTCAACGTCGGCGACGAGGTGATGGTCAAGGTGCTCGAGATCGACGACAAGGGACGGCTGAACCTGTCCCGCCGCGACGCCCTGATCGAGGTGGAGGGTCTTGTGCCGGAGAACGAGATCTCCGACGCGCCGAGACGTCCCCGCCGCGACCACGGCCCGCGCCGCGAGGATCGCCCGCGCGCGAGCAACGGCTTCTACGCGAACACGAACAAGCCGCGCAACCGCGACGAATAAACAAAGCGTCAATGGGGCCGCCGGAAGCTGAGCGCTTGCGGCGGCCCCTTTCGATTATGCGCCGGGGGAACCCGCCCCGGGGGAGGGAACGAACCAATGTCGGAAATCACACAGGCAAAGCGCGTCGTCGTGAAGGTGGGCACCTCCACGCTGACGTATGAGAACGGAAAGCTGAACCTGCGGCGCGTGGAATCGCTGTGCCGCGTGCTCAGCGACCTGCAGAACGGCGGACGCGAGATTGTCCTCGTGACGTCGGGCGCGATCGGCGTCGGGATGGGCAAGCTCGGTCTGCACGACCGCCCGTCCGAGACGGAGAAGAAGCAGGCGCTCGCGGCTGTTGGCCAGTGCGAGCTGATGTTCATCTACGACAAGTTCTTCGGCGAGTACAGCCGCACGGTCGCGCAGGTGCTCCTGACGGGCGACGTCGTCGACCACGAGCGCAGCCGCAAGAACGTCGAGAACACGTTCGCGGAGCTCATCGGGATGGGAATCATCCCGATCGTGAACGAGAACGACACCGTCGGCGTCGACGAGCTGGTCGGCAGCCACATCGGCGACAACGACACGCTCTCGGCGATTGTCGCGCAGCTCACGCAGGCCGACCTGCTGATCCTGCTCACGGACATCGACGGCCTCTACACCGCGAACCCACGCATCGACCCGGACGCGCGCCGCATCCCGTACGTCGCGGGCGTGACGGAGGAGGTCGAGGCCCTCGCGGGCGGCGCGGGGACGAACCGCGGCACCGGCGGCATGGCGACGAAGGTTCGCGCCGCGAAAATGGTCAACGCCCACGGCATCCCGTGCTGCGTCATGAGCGGCGCGAACCCGGAAAGCCTCTACCGCCTCTTCGACGGCGAACAGCTCGGCACGGTGTTCGGCATGAAGCGCCGGGAGAAAATGTGATAAAATTTTGAGCTCCGCGGGGGTATGATGGGAGAGGAGAAGCTGCGAGGGAAATTCAGAGCATTTCCGCTCACGGGTTGACGTTCTTGAAACCTCCTTTGGTGGAAGTCCGGAGGTGTGCGCCGCCGCCGCTGCGGCGGTGCGTCTGAAATTCAATTTGCCGGGTGGCGTCCCGGCAAATTAAATTTCAGCGCCGGGGGGATGCTTCCGACGGCTCAATGGAGAGCGCGGTGCGGAGCACCGTCACGGCAGCTTTGCCCCCCTCTGTCACGGCGCTCGCCGTTGGCTGGGGGTGACTCCCTCAGTCATCGGTCGTCGGGAGACGACGACCGATGACAGCTCCCTCAAGGAGGGCGCTACGGCGGCTGCGGCCGCCTTGACGGTCAGCCTTCGGCTGACACACTGCGTGTGTTGGGGTCGGGGGCGCGCAGATGTTTTGGGGCGCGGTGCGGCGCTCTCGCTCCGTCTTTCGCTCCATTATTCCCTCACGGCGGCGCTTTAGCCCCCCCTCCGTCACGCACAACAAATCTTTCGATTCAGATATTTCTATAACAAGCACGAATCAGAAGCTTATCGCTATCCTTCGGGTGCGTGACACCTCCCCCATGTGATCCTTCGGATCACTTCGGAGGAGGCTCAGTTACGATGCACGCCTCAAGCTAAGCAGTAAATTGTAAGCGGAAAGTAAGTCGGAAAACTCTGCGAGCTATTTAGGAGCCTGAAAGCCCCTTTAACGAACAAGCGACTGGCGAGCGCCGTAACTTAGCCTCCTCCGAAGTTGTCCGGCGCAGCCGGACGACATGGGGGAGGTGGCACGACCCAAAGGGTAGAATAAGAGCTTCATAATTTTCCAAGTTGCAATAACAAATGATAACTTGAGACTTTTGCGTCGTGACGGAGGGGGGCTAAAGCGGCGCACGCAGCCGCCGGAGGCGGCAGAGGGAGGCGCTGCGCGCTCCCGGAAAGAGGACGCTGCCGTGACGGCGTTTTTACGCCGCGCTCTTCATTGAGCCGTCGGAAGCATCCCCCCGGCGCTGCGCGCCACCCCCCTTCCACCAAAGGGGGCTAGGGACGGCGAACCGTCAGCGGAACTGCTTGATTTTTTCTCTCAGCTGGAGGGCCACCCCTTAAAAAACAACCCTGTCTATTTCCCATAAAATAAAAACCAGCGCCGCCCGGGCGGCGCGAAGGAGGTACTTGCAAATGACAGAACTGCAAATGATGGGCGCGAAGGCGAAGGAGGCCGCGCGGGCGCTGGCCTGCGCGGGGGCGCTCAAGGACAAAGCGCTCCTCGCGATGGCGCAGGCGCTGCTCGATCACACCGGCGACATTCTCGCCGCGAACCGCGAGGACGTCGAGGCCGCGCGCGCGAACGGGATGAGCGAGTCCCTCCTCGACCGCCTCTCCCTCAATGAGAAGCGCGTCGCCGCCATGGCGGACGGCGTGCGGCAGGTCGCCGCGCAGACCGACCCGATCGGCTCCGTCGTCAGCGGCATTGTGCGCCCGAACGGCATGACCATCCGCCGCGTGCGCGTCCCGCTCGGCGTCGTCGGCATCATCTACGAGGCGAGGCCGAACGTTACCGCCGACGCCGCCGCCCTCTGCCTCAAGGCCGGAAACGCCGTCATCCTGCGCGGCGGCAAGGAGGCCATCCGCTCGAATTCCGCTATCCTCGACTGCATGGCCGAGGCCGCCGTGCGCGCCGGGCTGCCCGACGGGGCGATGCAGCTTGTCCGGGACACGACCCGCGCGTCCTCCGTCGAGCTGATGGGCCTGACGGGCTACCTCGACGTGCTGATCCCGCGCGGCGGGGCGGGGCTGATTCGCTCCGTCGTCGAGAATTCGCGCGTCCCCGTGATTGAGACGGGCGTGGGCAACTGCCACCTGTTCCTCGACGAGTCCGCCGACCCGCAGATGGCCGCCGACATCGCCGTCAACGGCAAGACGCAGCGCCCCTCCGTCTGCAACGCGCTCGAGACGATGCTCGTCCACGAGGGCGCGGCGGAAAAACTTCTCCCGCTCGTCGGGGGACAGCTCGCCGACCGCGGCGTCGAGCTGCGCGCCTGTCCGAAGGCGCTCGCGATTCTCACGGCGCACGGCATTCCCGCCGTCCCCGCCTGCGACGAGGACTGGGACACCGAATTCCTCGATCTCATCCTCGCGGTGCGCGTCGTCTCGTCCTTCGACGAGGCCGTCGCCCACATCGCCGCCCACTCGAGCGGCCACAGCGAGTGCATCATCACCGAAAATTACGCCAACGCCCGCCGGTTCACGAACGAGATCGACGCGGCGGCGGTTTATGTCAACTGCTCGACGCGGTTCACGGACGGCGGCGAGTTCGGCCTCGGCGCGGAGATCGGCATCTCCACGCAGAAGCTCCACGCGCGCGGCCCGATGGGCGTCAACGAGCTGACTTCGACGAAATTCATCATTGAGGGCGACGGCCAGATCCGCTGATCGGGGGAAAGGAGCACAGAGAGTATGGCAAAGAAAAAACGCAGGCCGGCAAAGGACGCGCCCTCCTTCTCGGCGGATTACCGGAGCGGTTCGTCCGAGCCTGTACAGGATCGCGACGACGTTGAGCTCGACGACTTTCTCCCCGAGGGGGAGACGCTTCCCGACGACGATCTGCTCTCCAAATGGCGTGACGAGTCTGCTGCCGCCGCCCAAAAGACGCAGGATCGCGCGAGCCGTCCGCGCGGGAAACGGCGGTACGGCGTGCTGCTCGGCTCCGTGGTGCTTCTGCTCGCCCTCGTGGGCGTCGTCTCCCTCGCGGGGATGATCGGCACGCGGATCTATTCGAGCGTGACGGACGACTCGGCGCTGCGCGCGTACGACGAGCAGCTCGCGTGCGTCGTCATGCAGGATCCCGAACCGTTTGACTCGCCCGAAAACGCCGACCCGCTCTTTGTGCAGAACGCGGCGCTCTGGAAATCGATTCTCGAGAAGCGCTCCGAGTGGACGGGCTACGACGACGCCGGACTCGCGGTGATTCCGCTCGGCGTCGTGGCATCGTCCGCGCGCGAGATTTTCGGCTCCGACTTCACGCTCAGCCCGCTCGCCCCGACGGAGGAGACGTTCTACACCTACGATTCGACGGACAACACGTACCACGTCTCCGTGTTCAGCAATGACAGCGCGATGACGCCGTACGTCGAAAAGAGCCGCACGGAGAACGGCATGACCGTCCTGACCGTCGGCTACGTCCTTCCGACCGACCCGTACCGCACGGACGCCTCCGAGTCCGCGCCCACGCCGTCGAAGACGATGGAGTACGTCATGCGCACGGACGAGAAGACGGGCGAGCCGGTGCTCTACGCCGTGCGCGAGCCCGCCTGATTCACCCCGGCGACATCGCGAGGTACAGCAGCGCGAGCAGCACGGACGGATCCTGATTTTCCTCAAGCAGGAGCAGCAGAAGCAGGAGGATGATGGTTTTGTCCTCCTCCTTGTAGAGAAGGGAGAGCAGCTCGGGCGGGCGGCTCCCGCCTCCCGGCTCGGGATGGCGGCTCTGCCCGCCGCCGTGCTCCTGCGGCTCCTCCCGCTGTTCCTGCCGATCTTCCTGCCGGTTCTGCTGCGGCGGCTGCGACGCCATCTGCGCGCGCGACTGCATTTCCCGCACGCGGCGCGCGGCCTCCTGCTGAAGGCGCTGCATTTCATCGTTCTGCGGCATCCCAATCCCCCCTCATTCAGAACAATCCGCTCTGGCGCAGGAGCGGCAGGACGCGCATGAGCTGCAGCAGCCGCACCGCCTGATCGAGCCGCGCCTGGCGCGCCGGGGAGAGCAGAGGCCGCAGCGCGCGGAGCAGCCGCGTGCCGTCCGTCTCCTCGCGCAGGCCGCCGAGGAGCGGGGCCATGCGCAAAAGCGCCTGCGCCGTGTCGTTTCCCGGCTGCCCGCCGCCGTTTGTGCCGAGCAGCCCCGAGAGTGCGGAGAGCAGGCCGGAATCCCCGGACGCGGGCTTCTGCCCGCCGGATTCCCGGGGAGCGGCGCGGGGCTCCCCCTGCTGCCCGCCGCCGTCGAGGCCGAGCGACTGGGCGAGGCTTTGAATTTTTGCCATTGCCGCCGGATCGCTGAGGATCTCGCCGAGCTTGCCGCTGAGATCGTCCACGCCCTTCGCCCCCTTATTTGCCGAACAGGCGGCGCATCAGCTCCCGCGCCTGCGGCGTACTCAGGAGCTTCTGCTGCGCGTCCTTGTCCGCGAGAATCTGCTGCAGCTTCGACTCGTCCTCCGGGGAGAGCTGCCGCCTCAGCTTCTCGAGCAGCGCGCGGCGATCCGCGTCGGAATGGACCTCTTTCATCTGACTCATCACCCTTTCCCGGGGGCGCGCCCCCTACCGATAGTTGTATGCGCCCGATTGTTGATTCATGCCAGGAGGAGATGCTGTATGAGAATTCTTGTCACGTCCGACACCCATCACGACGAGTACGCCCTGCGCGCCGCCATCCTGCGCCAGCCGAAGGCCGACGCCGTCATCCACCTCGGCGACGGGGAGGAGGAGGCGTCCCTCCTGCGGCCGCAGTTCCCGGGCAAGATGTTCCTGCAGGTGCGCGGCAACTGCGACTGGGGGTCGATGCTGCCGCTCACCGGCGAAATCACGCTCGAAGGGAAAAAGATCTTTTATACGCATGGGCATATTTATAATGTAAAATACGGATTGTATCAGATTGTTTGCGCCGCGCGCGAGCGAAAGGCGGACATTCTGCTCTTCGGCCACACGCACAACGCGCTGACAGACTACGAGGACGGCCTCTACATCATGAACCCCGGCACCCTCCACGGCACGGAGGGGACGTTCGGGATTGTGGACATCACGAAAGCCGGTGTGGTGACGAATATTTTGAAAATTTGAGGGGGATTTTCTCGGCAGCGCGCTACAGCTCCGCACCCAGCCGCTGAAATTCAATTGGCCGGGTGGCGTCCCGGCAAATTGAATTTCAGACGCGCCGCCGCAGATGCGGCGGCGCACACCTCCGGACTTCCACCAAGGGAGGTTTAAAGAACGGCAAATCGCGAGCAAAATTCTTCTAATTTTCCCTCGCGGTAAGAGGGCGGCAACCCTCCCTCCGTCGCCTGCATCGCTGTCGCTCGCTGACAACACGAGAGAACCGCGTTCCATTCCCGCAAAAGGAGGACTGTTCGTGATAAAGGTATTTATCAGCCACTGCAGCGAGGACGGCGGCATCATTGCGGCGCTGGCCGAACTCTGGAAGGAATGCGGGGAGGAAATCAAACTGTTTTATTCCTCGGACCCCGAGACGGGGATTCCGGCGGGGGACAGCCTGCTGCGCCGCATCAGCGGGGAAATTGAGCAGTGCGGCTTCTTCGTGCCGGTTCTCACGGAGAATTACGCGCGGAGCCTGTACTGCGTTTATGAGCTGAGCGCGGCTGTCTGCCGGCAGTCCTGCCGGATTGTGCCGATCTGCTCGAGCGCCGCGCAGTTTGACGCGCTGCAGAACATCCTCGCGGCCTCGGATCTGCGGTACATCGACGCCGGTTCGCCCGACGCGGCGGCAGTGATGCTCGAGTCCTTCCCGTGGATGAAGCGCGCGAAATCGGAGGCTCTCCTTGCGCGGACGGCTTCCTTTCTCGAAGCGCTCGCCGGGAGCCCGCCCTCCCGCCGCCCCTTCATCGGCATGACGCGCGAGGCGTACGATCGCCTTCCCGGCTACTGCGCATCGCACGGGATCGATTCCGTCCGGGACGTCCCGCTTCCCCCGGAGACGATCAAGGCGCGCCTGCGCGGCGCGAAGCGCATTACCCTGTTTACGACCACGGGAGCGGGGCTGCTCAAGGTCATCTCCGCCGACGCGATGACGGACGCGCTGGTGCGCGGCGCTGTCATCCGCGTCATCCTCCCGAACCCGTACTCCGGCTTCTGCGAAGATGTGGCGGCGATCGAGCAGGACGGCGATCCCCTGGCGCAGGAGGCCAATCTGAAACGGCTGAACAGCGAGTATGAGGCGGTTGTCGGCTTCCTGCAGGAGACGGTGAAAGCCGCCGCGGAGCGCGCGGGCGGCAGACCCATCGGGCAGGCTGCCTGCTTCTGCGGCTACACGCTCCTGCGGCAGACCGTTTTTCTCGTGGAATATGCGGACGGCGCCAGCTGGGGCTGGATCTCGCTGACCACGCCGCCCCTGCGGACGGCAAACCGCAGCCTCCTGCTCGAACTGCACGGGACGGGCGTCTCCGGCGAGACGGCGGAGCTCCTCCGCCGCCACTGCGACGCGGCGGCACGCCTGGCCGAAAAGCGCGGGCACTGGTTCCCCGTGCGGGGCGACGGCGCCGTCCGCCCGTTCTTCCTCGAAAAGACGACCGCGAAGCGCTACTGGGAGGAACGGTACCGCGAAGCCTCGGAGACGATGGCGAAGCGCAGGGGACTCTCGGAGACGGCGCTGATCGAGGTCGCGGCGCAGCACCCGCTGCGGCGAAACGGGACGCCCGGCGTCGAGTTTGCCGCCCGCCTGGACGCGGCGGCGGAGCTCCGCGAAAAGCTGCTCCGGCGCGGCCGGGAGGCGGACATCTATATCCCCGGCAGCCGCCACCGCGACGGTGACCGTGAGGACGTCTGCCCCCTCAGCGAGGCGGGGCGGCGGTATCTGCTTGAAAAAGGAATCCCGGAGAATCATCTGCTCGGGGACGAAAAGAACCGCGCCTTCAAGGGAGACGACGGCGTCTACAACTCTGCCGACGAGTGCTTCGTCGCCTCCCGGATCTTTCTCGAGGGCGACTATGAGGCGCTCTACTGCGTCTGTTCCCCGAACCAGGTCGCGAGAAAGACGCTGTTTTATCTGGAATTCGGGGTTCTGCCGCTTTGCTGCAGCGTCCCGGCGGAGCAGATGTATCACAGCATGATCCGTGAGCTGCTCGACACGGTCGACGGCGTCCTCTACGGCGACCACTCCTGGCAGGATCCCGCGTCTCAGGCCTTCCGCGAGACGCGGGCGCAGCGCGTTCCCAAAACAAAGCTCCCGGGGGAGCGGTAATCGGAAGCCCCTCCCTTCCGATATTGACACTTCGGCGCGGGGGTGATAAACTATAGGCAGGTATCCCTCGCCGCGGGCGCGGGAAATGAAAGAACGGAAAGGGTTGTGACAAACGATGACGGAATATGAGAGATGGTTATCCCAGACCCTGGAGGACAAATCGCTCACGGAGGAGCTTGAGTCCGTGCGCGGGAACGCGGAGGAGATCAACGATCGCTTTTATCAGGACCTGGCCTTCGGCACAGCCGGACTGCGCGGCGTGCTCGGCGCGGGCACGAACCGCATGAACATCTACACGGTGCGCAAGGCGACGCAGGGCATCGCGAACTATCTGAACAAGAGAAAGTCCGGCGCGAGCGTCGCCATCGCGTACGACAGCCGCATCAACTCCGAGCTGTTTGCCCGCGAGACGGCCGCCGTCTGCGCCGCGAACGGCATCCACGCCCACATTTACCCGACGCTGACACCGACCCCGACGCTCTCGTTCGCGGTGCGGTACCTCAAGTGCGACGCGGGCGTGTGCATCACGGCGAGCCACAACCCGGCCAAGTACAACGGCTACAAGGCGTACGGCTCCGACGGCTGCCAGATTGCGTCCGAGATGGCGGACGCCGTCTCCGCCGAGATCAACGCGCTCGACATTTTCGCGGACGTGCGCCACATCTCCTTTGAGGAGGGCATGGAGAAGGGTCTCATCTCCTACATTCCCGACGAGGTCATGGACCAGTTCCTCGAGGCCGTCAAGAGCCAGAGCGTCGTCGACGAGCCGCTCCGCGGCCTTAAAGTCGTCTACACGCCGCTCAACGGCACGGGTCTTGTGCCCGTGACGCGGATTCTCGACATGGTCGGCGTGGAGGAGGTCTGCGTCGTCCCCGAACAGGAGAAGCCGGACGGCAACTTCACGACCTGCCCGTACCCGAACCCGGAGATTCGCCAGGCGCTCGAGAAGGGCCTTGAGCTGTGCGAAAAGGTCCATCCCGACCTGCTGCTCGCGACCGATCCGGACGCCGACCGCTGCGGCATTGCCGTCAAGCAGAACGGCGAGTACCGCCTGATGACCGGCAACGAGGTCGGCGTGCTGCTGCTCGACTTCATCGCCCGCCGCCGCAAGGAGCGCGGCGATCTGCCGAAGAACCCGATCGCGGTGACGACGATCGTCAGCACCGACATGGCGACCCCCGTCGCGGAATACTACGGCGCGACGTGCGTGCGCATCCTCACCGGCTTCAAGTACATCGGCGACCAGATCGCCCTGCTCGAGGAGAAGGGCGAGGAGGATCGCTTCCTTATCGGCTTTGAGGAGAGCTACGGCTATCTCTCCGGCGGCTACGTCCGCGACAAGGACGCCGTCGACGCGAGTATGCTCATCTGCCAGATGGCATGGTACTACAAGCAGAAGGGCATGACGCTCGCCGACGCGATGGACGCGCTGTACGAGCAGTTCGGCTACTACAAGAACGACGTCGCGAACTTCGCCTTCGAGGGCGAGGACGGCATGAAGGCCATGGCCTCCATTATGGACTCGCTGCGCGCGAAGGCTCCCGACGAGCTCGCGGGCTGGAAGGTCGTAGGCTGGAGCGACTACAAGACGTCCGTCCGCTCGGACAACGGCGTCGAGTCCGACATCACGCTGCCGAAGTCGAACGTCCTCGAGTACCGTCTCGAGAACGGCTCGAAGCTGATCGTGCGTCCGTCCGGCACCGAGCCGAAGATCAAGGTCTACTTCTCCGCGAAGGGCGCGACCGCCGCTGAGAGCGCTTCCGTGCTGGAAGCCCTGCGCGCGACGGCGAAGCCGCTGCTCGGCATTGCCTAATCGTATGTTGTCAGGCCGTCCCCGCCGTGGGGCGGCCTGATTTTTTTCCACAGAAGAACAAAAAACGGTGGAAAAGAAGGGAGAGCCGAATGCTGTTTTGGAGAAAGCGGGAGACGGGCACCGCCCCGGCGGGGACCGCCGTGCGGGTGGACGTGGAGTCGAGCATCTGCACGGGGGAGACGCTCATCGGCGTGCGCGGAGAGGACGGACGGCTGCGCGACGCCGTAGTGGTTCGATCGCGGCGCGACGCGGAGGACTTTTGCAAAGCGCACGGCACGGCCCTGACGGAGGAGCTGCTCGGGCGGATCCCGCCGAAATGCAGGAGATAAGGCCGTCGGGAACGGAGCCGAGCCTCCTTCCGAGCCGCAGAGCGGTGCGGTTTTCGGGGCTTTTTAGTCGAATTCCCGGAAGAAAAGGCGCGCTTTTTTCAATATATTGCAGATTTTTATGTCACGCCATTGTAATTCCGGGTAAAGATCGTGTAAAATGAAGGCACAACACAAAAAGGAGTGGGTACATGGTGGAGCACATGGACGCGAAGGCGATCTTCCACATGGGAAAAAGTACGGCTTCCCTGGGTCTGATCGTCTCGGAGGGCGCGCGTGAGCTCGGCGAAAAGGTTGACGGGTATCTCGTTGACATGGCGAAGGGCAGTCCGGAGGCGAAGGACACCTTCATCATCGAGAGCGAATGCCCGCGCTTCCAGTCCGGCGACGGCAAGGGCATGATCAAGGACACGGTCCGCGGCATAGATCTGTTCTTCCTTGTCGACGTAGGCAACTACAACTGCAAGTATCAGATGTTCGGCCAGCAGAACAGCATGAGCCCCGACGATCATTTCCAGGATCTGAAGCGTCTGATTCAGGCGGCGAGCGGCAAGGCGCACCGTCTGAGCGTGATCATGCCCATTCTGTTCGGCGGACGCCAGCACCGCCGCAACTACCGCGAGAGTCTCGACTGCGCGTTTGCGCTGCAGGAGCTGCAGGCGATGGGCGTAGAGAACGTGATCAGCTTTGACGCGCACGATCCGCGCGTCCAGAACGCGGCGCCGCTGATGGGCTTTGACAACGTGATGCCGACGTACCAGGTGCTCAAGGCGCTGATCAACCAGGTGCCGAGCCTGAAGCTGGACTGGGACAACTTCATGATCGTAAGCCCGGACGAGGGCGCGCTGAACCGCAATATGTACTACGCGTCGGTGCTGGGGGTCAACCTCGGTATGTTCTACAAGCGGCGCGACTATTCCCGCGTGGTGAACGGGCGCAACCCGATTGTAGCGCACGAATATCTCGGTGACTCGGTGGAAGGGAAGGACATCTTCATCGCGGACGACATCATCTCCTCCGGCGAATCGATGCTTGACATTGCGTACGAGCTGAAAAAGCGGAAAGCGCGCCGCATTTTCTGCTACGCGACGTATGCGATCTTCACGAACGGCCTTGCGGCCTTTGACGAGGCGTACGAGAAGGGGATCATCAGCGGCGTTCTGGGATCGAACCTGACGTACCGGACGGACGATCTGCGCCGCCGCGAATGGTTCTACGAGGTAGACTGCAGTAAGTACATTGCGTATCTGATTGCGGCGCTGAACCACGACGTGTCGATGAGCGCGCTGATTGATCCGCACGAGAAGATTACGAATCTGCTGATGAAGAATGGGTATTTGAAGGGCTGAGGCTGACGATTGGGAAAGTGAAGTTTTCGCCGGCCTTTTTCAAAAGGCCGTGGGGGGTCGGGGGCGCGGTGTGCC
>CALWIH010000019.1 GCA_944380675.1 uncultured Clostridia bacterium
GCCATCAAGCCGATCATCAGCGGCGGCAACTCCAAGATCAACGTCTACGACGAGAAGATGAAGGACACCCCCGGCATGGCCGCCAAGGTCTTCACCGCCGCTTCCAAGGCGGGAACCGATCTTCGCATTGTGACCACCTCGGACGTCGACATCTCCATTCTCGTCACCGAGGCCGATTTTCTCAAGACGTTCACCGCGATTGACGCGGCCTGCAAGGAATAAACGCCCTTCCCCCTGTCCGATTCCCGGCGCGCGCCGCCGGATGAAAAAACCTGCCGAAACCCGAAGCATAGAGCAAGGGTTCCGGCAGGCTTTTCTATTATTGTCGCATTTTCATTCAGGTCAGAAAATAGACGGCGGCCGGCATCACATAGACGGTGAGGAACACGCCCGCCGACAGGATTGCCAGCAGGACAACGGCGGGCTTCTCGAGGATGCGCAGCCACGCGGGATAGCCTCTGCGCAGCGCGAGATACAGCAGCGCCGCGCACGCTATGCCGAGGACGCACAGCAGAAGCCCGACTCCCATGCCGGGCGGGAACGCGGAAACCGTCACCGTGTTCTCCCCCTCGGAGAGCGGGACGGCGAGGAAGCAGTCGAACACCTGCGCGGCATCCGCCTCCTCCCCGTTGACGGTCACGGTCACGCCGCCATCGTCCGGGACGGGGACGAAGAGGAAGTCGCCCTCCTGCGCCGTGAACGTACCGGTCAGGACGCCGTTCTCCTCGCGCAGGCCGTCTCCCCCGACGGCGGAGAGCGCATCCTTCAGCACGCCGAGATCCATGCCGTACACGCCGAACGACCGCGCGGAGCATTCGCGCAGCAGCTCCACCTGCACGACGACCGCCTCGTCGGTAAAGGTGCCGAGATCGACGAGGCCGTTGCTCTTCTGCGAGGGGTAATCCTGCTCCACGCATTCCCCGTTGACGAAGACGTGGAAGGAATCGTTGATCGCCTCGTAGAGGTAGTTGTGGAGCTCGTCGAAGCAGTCGAAATAAAGCGTCTGCGTCCCCTCGACGGCGATTTCGTAGTAGAAGAAGGCGCGGCCGTTCTCGAGCTGCGGCGTCAGCTCCCATTTCTCCTCCCGGGAGACGGTGAGATTGTACGCGTCGAGCGGCTCGTACTCGGTGACGAGCTGCTCCTCCGTGCCGAACAGCGAGGAGAAGATCCACTGCTGCAGCTCCATGCGGGAGAGCTCCTCCGAGAGCGACGCGAGCTCCCCGACGTTTTCTCCGTTGAAGACGAAGCCGAACGGCAGCGTATACGGCTCCTTCGCAATGGCGTACCGCTCGTTTTGGTAGACCGTCTCGCTCCCCTGCGGGACATCGTCGAGCCGGAAGACCGTGTACCGGTTTCCGAGCAGCGCGTCGGTCAGGGCCGTCCCGCCGTTGGAGTTGACCTCCATCCAGTAGGAGGAATAGCCGAGCTTCTTCATGGCGTACATATAGCTTCTGGACGTCAGCGACGTGTAGTGATTGAGCGTCGGGTAGCCGAGGCCGCCGAGGAGGTTCGCGTCGAAATACTTTTTCTCGTTTTTCACGCGGTACAGACCGTCGTCGTCGATGCGGTCCGCGAGGTCGAGCTCCTGCGCATAGCCGTCTGCCGGGGACGCCACCGAGCCGAGGTACACGCTGAGCTGGAACGGCGCTTCCACGCACAGCAGGAGGCCGAGGAAGAGGAGCGCCGCCCTTCTCCCGAGAAGCCGCTCGCGCCGGAACAGGACGAACAGCGCGCCGGCCATCGCCGCGACAAGGAAAAAGCCGGAGAGCAGCTGCAGCGACTCGTCCGAGCCCCACAGCGTCGTGGTGTAGACGGAGATCTCGTCGAAGCGGAGCGTCAGGAGGAGGCAGGCCGCAACGAACGGCAGCGCCAGCGCCAGCATCGCGACGAACAGCGGCGCGGGCGCGTTGAGCAGGCGGTTTTTCTCCTCCGGAACGCCCTTCGTCAGGAGGAAGGCGAGAAGGACGAGTCCGAGGAAGGTCGTGATGTAACCGTACCGCACCGGGAACGCCTGATAGCTGCCCGTGTGCCACATTTTGTTGATCGGCTCGATGACGACGGGCACGATCATCAGGAGAAACAGCGCGTAGACGGCGCGGATCCGCGCGTCCGCCTTTCTCCAGTACAGCGGCGTCAGCACCAGCGAAGCGCCGAGCACGGCCGTGCTCAGAAGGACGGGCAGCGTCGTATTCAGGCGCGTCAGGAAGCTGCCGATTCGCAGGTTATCGAAGAGGCTGCCTGTCCGGGCGGAGGCGGCGTACTGCAGCAGCGAGGGCAGCCAGACGGGCGCGGTGAGCAGGGCGGAGACGAAGGCTGACAGTCCCAGCAGGACGGCGGCTCTTCCCCGCCGCTCGCGCGGCAGCGCAAACATCCAGACGCCGCAAGCCAGCAGCAGAAAAACGATGAGCATATAGCTCAGATAAAAATGCACGACCAGCATCGCCGACAGCGCCAGCACGAAGGCGATGGGCTTCTCCCTGTCCGCGAGACGAAGCAACGCGAGGACGAACAGCGGAAACAGATACATGACATCGAGCCAGACGACGTTCTGGTAATAGAACAGCGCGTATCCGGAGCACGCGTACAGGACGCCGAGCATCGCCTGCCCCGCTGTCCCGAGCTCGCGGAAGCGGCTGCGGAAAAACGCAAAGGCCGTCAGAGAGCAGACAGCCATCTTGAGCGCGACGAGCACGTTCGCGAAGGCGTAAAAGTCGGCCTTCTCCACGAACAGAACGAGGAAGGAGAACGGGCTCGACAGGAAAAAGAGAAAGACGCCCCAGAAGTTCATGCCGCCTGCGCTCTGCAGATTGAGGAACATTGAGCCGTCCCCGAGCAGAATGTCCTTGAAGTCCATCAGGAGCGGCAGCACCTGCTGGTCCATGTCGCACCAGGAAAGCGTATTGTCCCCGAAGGGAAACAGGCCGAAGCTGAGATATACGGCGGAAAGAAGCGCCAGAGTCGCCGCAGGCGCGAGCAAATACGGCGCGGCGCGTTTACAAGCTGATTCCATTCAATTCCCTCATCCCTCCGACGGGCTTTTCCCGTCTTATTCTGCCTTCCCTCGGAAGGCCGCACCTGCGGTGAGCACACCTGCGGCGGGCACTTCGCGCACTGCGGCCACAGGCCGCACCTGCGGTGAGCACTTCGCGCATTGCGGCCACAGGCCGCTGGGGCTGGCTGCAAACAGAAGCTTGGTCTGCCCGCGCTGCAGCCCGTCTGCGAATACGGTACCGCGCCTGCGGTGAGCACACCTGCGGTGGGCACTTCGCGCACTGCGGCCACGGGCCGCACCTGCGGTGGGCACTTCGCGCACTGCGGCCACAGGCCGCTGGGGCCAGGTGAAAGGAGCAAACTAATCTGCCCGCGCTGCAGCCCGTCTGCGAATCGTATACTCCACATCTTCGATGAGCACTTCGCGCGCGGCAGACCGTCTGCAGCTATTTTACCATATCCGAAGGCGGGATTGGTAAAATCCATGTAAATTAAACGGCGGCAGGCCCCGCGCGCGAGGTCTGCCGCCGAACTGTTTCCAACCGATTATTCGATCGTAATCTTCAGATGAACCTTCTTGCCCTTCTTGACGTGAATGTAGCCCTTCTCGAACGCGCTGCGGTCGATGCGCTCGGCGGCGCTCTCGACCTTGCGGTCGTCGACCATCAGGCCGCCCTGCTCCGCGAGACGGCGTCCCTCGCTCTTGGAGGGAATCAGCTTCGCGGCGAGCAGCACGTCGAGCAGGCCGGCCTCTCCGCCCTCAAACAGAGAGGCCGGGACGGCGGCGGTCGGCATATCGTCGGCGCTCACGCCGGCCCCGAACAGGGCGCGCGCGGCGTTCTGCGCCTTGACGGCCTCCTCCTCACCATGGATGAGCTTCGTCACCTCGAAGGCCAGCACCTCCTTGGCGCGGTTGAGCTCGCCGCCCTCAAGCTTCGCGTACTGCTCGATCTCCTCGAGCGGCAGGAAGGTGAGGATCTTCATGCAGCGGATGACGTCGGCGTCGCCGACGTTGCGCCAGTACTGGTAGAACTCGAACGGAGACGTCTTCTCGGGGTCAAGCCACACGGCGCCCTTCTCCGTCTTGCCCATCTTCTTGCCCTCGCTCGTCGTGAGGAGCGTGAAGGTCATGCCGTAGACCTCCTTGCCCTCCTTCTTGCGCAGCAGCTCGACGCCGCCGATGATGTTGCTCCACTGATCGTCGCCGCCGAGCTCCATCACGCAGCCGTAGCGGCGGTTGAGCTCGAGGAAGTCGTAGCTCTGCATCAGCATATAGTTGAGCTCGAAGAAGGACAGACCGCGCTCGAGGCGCTGCTTGTAGCACTCGAAGGTCAGCATCCGGTTCACGGAGAAATGCACGCCGACCTCGCGCAGGAAATCGATGTAGTTGAGATTCAGCAGCCAGTCGCCGTTGTTCGCCATCAGCGCCTTGCCGTCGGAGAAATCAATCAGGCGGGCCATCTGCTTCTGGAAACACTCGATGTTGTGCGCGATTGTCTCGCGGGTCAGCATCTTGCGCATATCCGTCTTGCCGGAGGGGTCGCCGATCATGCCCGTGCCGCCGCCGAACAGCGCGATCGGCAGGTGGCCGGCGCGCTGCATATGCGCCATGACCATAATCTGGACAAAATGGCCGACGTGCAGGCTGTCCGCCGTCGGATCGAAACCGATGTAGAAGGTCACCTTGTCGTTGTTGAGAAGATCGCGGATCTTCTCCTCGTTCGTGAGCTGCGCAATCAGTCCTCTTGCTTTGAGCTCGTCATACACTCCCATGCTTTTCTACCTCCAATTTGTTTTGTGCGGGGGCAAAAGAAAACGCCCCCTGCGTTTTTTGCAGAGGGCGGAAAATCCGCGGTACCACCTCAGTTCACCGCAGCCTCACGGCGGCGGCCTCACGGGTACAACCATACCCATGCGCAGTAACGGGCGCACACGGCCGAATCTACTGACTTTCGCGTTCCATCCGGCGGCTCCGGGAGGTATTTCGTCCGGCTCCCCTGCCCGCTTGCACCAACCGCGGACTCTCTGAAAGGAGAGGATCGGAGTACTTCATCCCTTCTCAGCCATTACAGATTATTATACCGAAGATTTTGAAATTGTCAAGGCTTTTCTGCGCGGCGGAGCATCTCCTCCGCGTTCTGCAGCGTCAGCTCCGTCGCGTCGGAGCCGCTGATCATGCGGGCAATCTCGGCGCGGCGCTCCTCGTGCGAGAGGAGGCGGACGTCGGTGAACGTCCTGCCGCCGGAGACCTGCTTCTCAATCCGGAAATGCGTTCCTCCGAGCGCGGCGATCTGCGCGGAATGGGTGACGCAGATGACCTGCCGGCTCCCGGAGACCTCCCGCAGCTTTTTGCCGACCTTCCCCGCGGCGCTTCCGCCGATGCCGGCGTCGATCTCGTCAAAGATCATGGTGCCGACGACGTCGTGCGCGGCGAGCACCGTCTTGATGGCGAGCATGATGCGCGAGAGCTCGCCGCCGGAGGCAATCTTCGCCATCGGCTTGGGCGGCTCGCCGGGGTTCGTGGAGACGAGGAACTGCAGCTTGTCTGCGCCGTCCGGGCCGAGCTCGCACGGCGTCTGCTCCGCCTCGAAACGCACGTTCGGCATATCGAGGAAGCGCAGCTCCTCCTGTACGCGGCGGGACAGCGCGTCCGCCGCCTGACGGCGGCGCTCGGAAAGCTCAGCGGCCAGCGCCCTCGCCCGCTTTCTCGCCGCCTTGAAATCGGCGGCGAAGCGCGCGGCGTTCTCCTCGGAGAGCGTGATGGTCTCGAGCTCCTCACGGCACTCCGCGAGATAGGCGAGCATCTTTTCCTCCGTGCCGCCGTACTTGAGGCCGAGCCGGTAGAGCAGGTCGAGCCGCTCCTCGATCTCCTCGAGCCGGGCGGGATCGTAGTCAAGCTGAGCGGCGAAATCGCGCAGCGCTTCGCGGCAGTCCTGCAGCTCGTAGGAAACGGCGCGCAGGCGCTCCGCCGTCTCCTGCAGGGCCGGCAGAAAACGCGCAGCCTCCAGCAGCGCGTCCGCGGCGGACTCCACCTCGGACACAGCTCCGCCCGTCTCTTCCCCGCCCTCGAGGCAGGCGCGCGCCTCGGAAATGGAATCAGACACCTTCTCGCTGTTGCCGTAGAGCGTCTTCTGCGCCGTCAGCTCCTCCTGCTCGCCCGCCCGAAGTCCGGCGTTCTCAAGCTCCTCAATCTGGTACTGCAGAAGGTCGATGCGGCGCGCCTTGTTCGTCTCGTCCATCTGAAGCTTCTCCCACTCGCGGCGGGCGTGCTCCATCTCGCGGTAGACGGCGCGGTAACGGGAAAGCAGCTCTCCCTCGTCCGCGAGCTCGTCGACATACGTCAGGTGAAGCTCCGGAGAAAGAAGCTCGTACGCGTCGTGCTGGCCGTGAATCGACAGAAGAAGACGGCCGAGCTCGCGCAGGACCGCAACCGTCGCCGGTCTGCCGTTGACGCGGCACACGTTCTTCCCCTCCGCGGAAATCGTTCTCTGCAAAAGGAGAGCGCCGTCCTCCGTCTCGTAGCCGAGTTCCTCCAGTGTGTCGAACACAGGCTGCGGCAGCTCCTCAAAGGAGGCGCTCACAAAGGCGGATTTCGCCCCGGTGCGCACCAGCTCGCGCGACGTCCGCTCGCCGAGCACGGCGTGGATGGAATCGATAACAATCGATTTGCCCGCGCCCGTCTCGCCGGTCAGGACGTTGAGGCCCTTTCCGAAGCGAATGCTTGCCTTCTCGATGACGGCGATATTCTCAATATACAGCTCCGAAAGCATGGCGAATCACCCCAACATCTGGCGCAGCTCCTCGGTAAAGCGGCGCGCGCATTCCTCGTCCTTCGTCACGACAAAGATGGTGTCGTCTCCGGCCAGCGTGCCGACGATCCCGTCCCAGTGGAGGGAATCCATCGCGGCGCAGACAGCCTGCGCCATACCCGTGAGGCTCTTGATGACAACCATATTGCACGCGTTCTGGACGGAAAGCGTATTCTCCGAAAAGAGAGAAAAAAAGCGCGAGGAAATATCACGGCTCCCGTCCTTCGGGGCGGTGTAGCGGTATCTCCCGCTGCCCGTCTGCGTCTTGACGAGGCGAAGCTCCTTGATGTCGCGGGAAACGGTCGCCTGCGTCACGTCGAAGCCTTCCTCCCGCAGCAGGCGGAGCAGCTCCTCCTGCGTGTCGACGGTGTTGTTGCTGATGATCTGGAGAATTTTTTCATGGCGTCGCTTTTTCATTCAGCTTCTCCTCTCTGCCAGTTTATGATTGACCACCTCATAAAAGTTGGTATTTTTCAGCTTCAAAAGCTTCGCCGTCCGCGCGGCGGCACGGCAGCGCACCGGCTCGTCGTTCTGCAGAGGAATGGCGACCTGACCGTCCACAGTCAGATAGCAGTTGACCCCCTCCTCGCTCGAACTCGCCTGGATGCGGAGACGCGAACCTTCCCCAAAGACGACAGGCCGCGTGAACAGCGAGTGCGGACAGATTGGCGAAAGCAGAAGGCAGCGCAGCGCCGGGTCGATGACAGGCCCTCCCGCGGAGAGCGAATAGGCGGTCGAACCCGTCGGCGTGGAGACGATCAGGCCGTCCGCGCGGTAATCTCCGACGTTGGCGTTGTTGAGCAGCACGCGGAAATCGAGAATTTTGGAGAGCGCCCCGCGCGACAGCACCGCGTCATTGAGCGCGTAATACGACTCCTCCCGGCCCTCGCGGCGAAGAACGACCTCGAGCATCATCCGCTCCTCGACGAAATAGTCCCCGAAAATCAGCCTCTCGAGACGGTCAAGCTCGTTCGTCTCAAGCCCGGCGACAAAGCCGAGCCGCCCCACGTTGACGCCGAGCACCGGCTTGCCGTAGGCAGCGGCTTCCTTTGCCGAGTGGATAATGGTGCCGTCGCCGCCGATGGCGATGACGACGTCGCAGGCTTCGAGCCCCTCGTCCGCCGCCGCGCAGAAGGTCACGGGGAGGCCGGCGCAGGACGCCCGGTATTTCGGGGGCATCATGCAGGATACGCCGAGCGAGCGCAGACGGCGCGCGATGTTCTCCGTGTGGAGGAGCGCGTCCGTCTTCGTCAGATTCGGCACAAGCAGCACCTTCATGCGCTGTCACCGCCATTCAGCTTACTGTGCGATTCCTCCACGAGAGCCGCAATGTCGGGAAGCGCTCCCGCCTGCGGACTCTCATCGCGCCGCAGATAGAGCAGATACTCAATATTGCCCTCCGGCCCCTTGACGGGCGAATACGTCAGCCCAAGAGGCGAGAAGCCGGCCTCAAGCGCCAGCGAGACCACCTTCTCGATCACCTCGCGGTGTACGGCCTTGTCGCGCACGACGCCCTTCTTCCCGACCTTGCCCTTTCCGGCCTCGAACTGCGGCTTAATGAGGCAGACCGCCTCGCCGCCCTCCTTGAGGAACGGCCGCACCGCCGGAAGAACGAGGGCGAGCGAGATGAAGGAGACGTCGACGCTGAAAAAGTCAACCTGCTCGGGCACCTGCTCCGCCGTCAAATAGCGGACGTTCGTCCGCTCGAGGTTGATGACGCGCTCGTCGCTCCGCAGCTTCCAGGCAAGCTGCCCGTAGCCGACGTCGATGGCATAGACCTTCACCGCGCCGTTCTGCAGCATACAGTCGGTGAAACCGCCCGTCGACGCGCCGACGTCCATCGTCGTTTTCCCCTCGAGAAAAATCGGGAACGACTGCATCGCCTTCTCGAGCTTCAATCCGCCGCGGCTGACATAGGCCAGCCCCTTCCCGCGCACCTCAATCGACGCGTCGGCGGGGAAGGTGTCGCCGGGCTTGTCGGACTTCTGGTTGTTCACATAGACAAGCCCTTCCATGATCAATATCTTCGCCCGCTCGCGGCTCTGCGCGAGCCCCTTTTCACACAGCAGGCTGTCTAATCGTTTCTTTTCTGCCACGTCACGCACTCCGATTCCACAAATTCTGCCATACCATCCCCGTCGAAACCAAGCTTTCTCAGCGTCTCCAGCATGGGAGCGTGCTTCACAAAGCCCCGGATTCCCCTGAGATGATAGGCGCCGCGCCATCCGGAGCGGTTCAGCAGCGCCTCGAAATGCTCGCCGACGCCGCCTTGTTCCGCCCCCTCCTCAAAAAAGAAGATTTCCTTAACAAAGGTAATTTGCTTTACAGTCTCCTCAGAAACGGGAGAAATGGGATCCAACCGGTACGCTACGGCGGCAAGCCCCTTCGCGCGAAGCGCCTCGCACGCCTGATACGCATAGGAAAAAAGCCTGCCGTACGTCACGAGAGCGACCTGCGCCGTCTCCCCGTCCCGCTGTCCGTACAGGCTGCGGGAAGTCAGGTAATCGTGGGGCTTAAAAAGCTGCCTTCCTCGCGGATACCGCACCACAACCACACCGCCGCACTCGTACAGCGCGCAGCGCAGGTCGGCCCGCAGGTCATCGTAGGTGACGGGAGAAAACACCGTCAGGTTCGGGATCGTGCCGAGGAACGCCGCGTCAAAGATGCCCTGATGCGTCTCGCCGTCCTCGCCCACAATGCCCGCGCGGTCCACGGCGAGAACAAGGTGAACGTTCTGCAGAGCGGCGTCATGCAGAATCTGATCGTACCCGCGCTGCAGGAAGGTCGAGTAAACGGCGCAGACGGGAAGCTGCCCCGTCGCGGCCACACCCGCGGAGAACGTCACCGCGTGCTCCTCCGCAATGCCGACGTCGAAAAAGCGGTCGGGGAACTGCGCCGCGAAGCCGGTAAGGCCCGTCCCGAGCTCCATTGCCGCCGTGATCGCGCAGATGCGGCGATCCTTCTCGGCGAGCTCGCAGAGGCAGGCGCCGAAGACGGAGGAGAAGCTGTCGCTTGAGGAGGGCGTTTCCCCGGTCTCGACGTCAAACGGGGAAACGCCGTGGAACGCGCCCGGATCCTGCTCCGCAAAGGAGTAGCCCTTGCCCTTGCTCGTCATAACATGAATCAGAACAGGGCTCGGGATGCTTTTCGTATTCTCAAACACCTCAATGAGCTTCTCGATGTTGTGGCCGTCAAACGGCCCGTAGTAGCGCAGACCCATATCCTCGAACAGCGTCCCGTGGTAGAGGAGCTTCTTGAGCGTCGCCTTCGCGTGGGAAATTCCGCGGTGCAGCGGCGCGCCGATCAGCGGGACATGGTCGAGGAAGCGCTCGATTCTTCCCTTTGCCCGGAGATAGCCGGGCTTCGTGCGGATGCTCGCGAGATAACCCGCGATGGAGCCGACATTCTCGGAAATCGACATGGTGTTGTCGTTGAGGACTACCATGAAATTTCCCGGGAAACGCCCCGCGTTGTTCAGCCCCTCGTACGCCATTCCGCCGGTGAGCGCGCCGTCTCCGATGACGGCGACGACGTTCCCCGGTTCCCCGGCAAGGAGCTTGCCCTGAGCCAGCCCGAGCGCGGCGGAAATGGACGCGCTCGCGTGCCCGACGGTGAAGGGGTCGTACGGACTTTCCGCGCGGTTCGGGAAGCCGGACAGGCCGCCGTCCTTGCGGATGGTGCCGATCCGCTCCCTGCGTCCCGTCAGAATCTTATGGGTGTAGGCCTGATGGCCGACGTCCCACACAATTCTGTCGTTGAGGGTCGGGAAGACATAGTGCAGCGCGATCGTGAGCTCGACCACGCCCAGATTGGAAGCCAGGTGTCCCCCGTTCTCTGACGTCGTTTTGATGATGAGCGAGCGAATTTCTCCGCTGAGCTGCCTGAGCTCAGCCCCGCTGAGCCTTCTCAAATCCTGCGGACAGTGGATTTCATTCAAGATTGTGCTCAATTGTCTTTCATCCCCATCCGGCCCGCCGGGTGCGTCAATCCTTAAGTCCGGACTGCAGCTTCGCGGCGGTAATGGTGTTCTTCAGAAGCATAGCGATCGTCATCGGGCCGACGCCTCCGGGAACGGGCGTGATGTAGCCGGCCTTCGGCTCCACATGGGCAAAGTCGACGTCGCCGCAGAGCTTGCCGTTCTCGTCGCGATCCATGCCGACGTCGATGACCACCGCGCCGGGCTTGACCATGTCCTCGGTGACGAACTTCGGACGGCCGACCGCGGCGACGAGAATGTCGGCCTCCCGGCAGATTGCCGCGAGGTTCTTCGTCTTGCTGTGGCAGATGGTCACGGTGCCGTTGTTGTGCAGCAGGAGCATCGCCATCGGCTTGCCGACGATGTTGCTGCGCCCGATGACGACGCAGCTCTTCCCCGCGATTTCAATTCCCTGCGAGCGAATCAGCTCAATGACGCCCGCCGGCGTGCAGGGCAGAAAATGAAAGTTTCCGATCATGATGCGGCCGACGTTCTGCGGATGGAAGGCGTCGACGTCCTTTCTCGGATTGATCTCCTCGATGACGGCCTCCTCGTCGAGTCCCTTCGGCAGCGGCGACTGCACGAGGATGCCGTGAATGTCCGGCTTCTCGTTGAGCGTTCGGACGAGCTCGAGAAGCTCCTCCTGCGTCGTGGAGGCGGGAAGCGCGTACTCCTCGGAGTAGATGCCCGTCTCGGCGCACGCCTTCTTTTTGTTGTTCACATAGGTGCGGGATGCGGGATCGTCTCCCACAATCACAACCGCAAGGCCGGGCGTGACGCCCTTCTCCTTCATCGCGGCGACCTCCTGCGCCACCTGGGCGCGGACGGAGGCCGAAACCGCCTTTCCGTCAATCAGCTTAGCCATTTGTCTTCTCCTCCTCGTCAGTCTCCGCAGAGGCGTCCTCCTGCGGTTCTTCGGTCTTCTCGTCCTCCGGCTCCGCTTCCGCGGTCTCCTCTGCGGCGGGCGCTTCCTCCTGCGTCTGCTTTCCGTCGGAACCGGTGCCGGTGATCAGCGATTCGTCAAACTTGAGGTCGCCGAAGATGGTGCTCTTCCCGTCGTCCTCCTCCGCGCTGCCGGAAGCCCCATCCGAATCGGGGACGTCGTCGACCACGGCGTTCATCGCCATCACAGCCTTAGCGCCGCAGCCGGAGAGCGAGGTCTTCCCGCGGAAAACGACAAGCAGCGCCACAGCGGCAAGGACGGAGACCAGCGCAACCACCTGGGAGACACGCAGCACCGTGCCGGGAATGATCAGGCTGTCCTGGCGCAGGCCCTCAATGAAGAAGCGGCCGAGGCCGTACCAGACGACATAGAGCAGGAAGGTCTGGCCGTCAAAGCGGCGCAGCCGGCGCGTAAAGATGTGCAGCAGCACAAAGCCGAGCAGGCACCAGATGGACTCATAAAGGAAGCAGGGATGCACCGGGCTGTCCGGTACGACAGCCTCCGTGGCGGAGCTCATCATGCCCCAGGGCAGATCCGTCGCGCCGCCGAAGGCCTCCTGGTTGATGAAATTGCCCCACCGGCCGATGCCCTGCCCGATGAGGAAGCCGAGCGAGGCGACGTCGAGCACCGCGCCGACCTTCATCTTGCAGATCTTTGCCGTAACGGCGCCCGCAATCAGCGCCGCGATGATGCCGCCGTAGATGCCGAGGCCGCCCTGATGGATGTTCAGAATCTGGAGCGGATCGTTGCGGTATGTATCGCCGGGATAGAAAATGACGTAATACAGCCGCGCGCCGATCATGCCGAAGATGACGCCCGCGATAACGCAGTTGATCAGCTTGTCCTCGTTGATGCGCATCTTCTTGCAGCTCAGGCTGGCATAGAGGAAGGCCAGAATCAGGCCGAGCGCAATGATGATACCGTACCAGTAGACGGTGCCGAACTCGAACGGTCCGATCTGAATCGGGCCGAACTGGAAAGCGACGGGATTCACCTCAAATTCGAGGCCGAGATTGGGGAATGTTACCTCATACATAGATTTTGTCTCCACCGTTTCTCCGCAATGAATGATGCCGCAAGGCGGGCCGCCCCCTGCGGTTCAGGCAGCCCGCCGGATTGTCACAGGGGAAGGATAATCGAGAGCGCGCTGTATTCCGGCCTGAGCTGCACGTCGAGGCGGCGGAGGACGTCCTCCTTCGTCAGGTTCGCCACGCAGTCGAGGTAACGGAAGAGATCGCGTCCGGAAAACGCCATGGCGGCCATGCTGTTCGCGATGTTCTCCACGCTGTTGAGCGCCGCGACGCTTCTGCCGTAGATGGACTTTCTCGCCCGCTCGAAGGCCTCGTCGGAAAGACCGTTCTCCCGAATGGAGCGGATTTCCTTTTTGATCTCCTCCGCCGTCCTGTCGGGATCCTTCGAGTCGCCCGAGAAAATCACAGAGGCGTAGCCGGTACCTTCGAAATACTCGTATCCGAACGACGCCTCGCTGATCAGGCCCGCGTCGAGCAGGCGGCGAAACAGCGGCGACGAGTCGGAGGCGAGCGCCTCGAGCAGCACGTCGGTCGCCGCGGAGTCCTCGTCGGAGACGCGCGCGTCCCCCGCCGGCTCCTTGAAGCCGAGCTGGAACATCGGCATGGCGACGGAGAGCTTCTGCTCCGTGCGCGGACGAACCACCTCGAGCGGCTCCTTTTCAAAGATGCGCTCGATCTTCTGCGGACGGCTCGGAATCAGGAGCCTGTCGCAGATGGCGAGAACCCTGTCAATGTCCATTTTTCCCGCCACGCACAGCACCATGTTGTGCAGGTTATAGAAGGTGCGGTAGCAGCGGTACAGCGACTCCGGCGTAATCTGCGCGATGCTCTCCACCGTGCCGGCGATGTCGATGCGCACAGGGTGATGATGGTAGAGGCTGCCGAGCAGATTGAACATGACGCGCCACTGGGGATCGTCGTCGTACATCCGGATCTCCTGGCCGATGATGCCCTGCTCCTTTTTCACCGTCTCCTCCGTGAAATACGGCTTCTGCACGAAGTCGAGCAGGATTTCGAGCGACTCCTCGAAATGATCGGAGCAGGAAAACAGATAGCAGGTGCTGTCGAACGAGGTGTAGGCGTTCGCAGACGCGCCCGTCTTCGCGTAGCGGGAGAAGGCGTCGCCGTCCTCGCTTTCGAACAGCTTGTGTTCAAGATAATGCGCGATGCCCTCCGGCACGGAGAACAGCTCCTCGCCGTCGACGCGGAAGGTGGTGTCGACCGAGCCGTACCGCGTGCCGAAGACGGCATACGTCGAATTGTTTTCGTTTTTCGGATACAGCAGGATGCGCAGTCCGGAGGCATGCCGCAGCTCATAGTAACGGTCTCCGGTGCGCGCGCTGACGTATTCCTTCATTCCCTCACGCATTCGCGTTCCCCTCCCCCGTAAGACTGTAGACCGTGTCGAGCGCGATCCGGTTCGAGGCGCGGACAAGCTCCTCACGCGTCACGGCCTCAATCGCAGCGGCGGCCTCCTCAAGCGTCTGCGGGCGGCCCGTGAGCGTCTGGGTGAGATACCAGCCCGCCTGCGCGCCGAGCGAATCGGAGATGGTGCGGTAGCTGTTGAGGATGCTCATCTTCGCCGCCGCGATCTCCTCGTCGGTAAAGTCTCCGCGCTGCATCGCGCCGAGCTGCTCGAGAATGGCCTCGCGGGCCTTCCCGAGATTTTCCTCCTCGACGCCGCTCTGCACGAGCACAATGCCCTTCATGCTGTTGTACGACGCGCTGCAGTAATAGCAGAGACTCTGCTTTTCGCGCACGTTCAAAAACAGCTTTGAGCTCGGCGTCCCGCCGAGCATCGCGACGGCGAGGCGCATGGCCGGAACGCCGTCCTGCGGCTGCGCGACCGGCGTGCGCAGCCCCATCACGAGCTTCGCCTGCGCGACGGGCAGCGTCTCGCGCACCTCGAGCACCTTTGCGCGGGCGGGTCGGTTGACCGTCCCGAATGCGGGGAGAGCGTTCCTGTCCAGCTCGCGGAACGCGTCGCGGAAGCGCTGGTAGAGCGGCTCGATTTCGCAGTTGCCGAGAACCAGAATCAGCACGCGGGCACGGCTGAGAACGTTGTACCACGTTTCCGTCATATGGGGAAGCTCGAGCGCGGCGACGTCCTCGCGGGTGCCGTACCGGTTCAGCCCGTACGGCTCGCCCTCGCACAGAAGCGCTTCGCAGCGCTGCCGCGCGTACACGCGCTTGTCGTTGAGCTCCGTCTCAATGAGCTCGATCGTCTGCCGTTTTTCCTGCTCGAAGCCGTCCTGCGGGAACAGCCCGTCCTCCAGAGGCGGATCGAACAGGACGCCGCAGAGAACCTCCGCAAGGCTGTCCGACACCGCTTCCCCGTGGAGGGCAAAGCGGTCCGCGAGTCCGGACGCCGCGATGGAAAGCACCTGAACGTCCCCTATCTTCTCCACATCGGCGTTCAGGCTCGCGCCGTACAGCTCCGCGAGGCGCTGGCCAAGCTTCGTGAAATCGGGGTACGCCCGGCTCGCCCGGCTCAGCAGAAAAGGCAGCAGCGCGTTCGCGGAGGCCTCCTTCTGCTCCATCGGCAGCAGAAGGTGAACCGACATACGCGCCGTCTTGAATTTTTCGTCATGAACGCCGAGGAATTCCACGCCCTCGCAGACGTTCCGGCATTCTATTCCTGCCATGCAATCTCCATCTCCCATATCTGTGAAACCGCCTCCGCCCCAGGGGATTTGCGCGAAAGCGGGGGAAGATTCTTTCCTCCCTGACATACAGATGTATTATAGCACATTCTCGAAATGAATAAAAGAATGAATATTCTGAATATTGTATGAACTTGCAAACAGCGTTCGCCGGGCAGCGGAAAGCGTTTGTCCTTTTTGAACGAAGCAGACGGGAAAAAGCAGAAAAGATCACAAATAATTTACGAATACATCCGAAAAACAGGTCGATTTTTCCCTTCCCGTGTTGTATACTGATTTCACAAGGGGTGATTCGTATGTCCATGCTGATTGACAATCCGCTGTGCCGCCCGTTTGTCCTGGAGGGCTCGCGCGACCACGGCATCCTTCTGATTCACGGCTTTACCGCCACGCCCGGCACGATGCGGCCGCTCGGCGAGGCGCTCGCCGCAAAGACCGGCTACACCGTCGCGGCGCCTCTCCTGCCCGGACACGGCAGGACGCCGGAAATCATGTCGAAAACCCGCTGGCACGACTGGCTCCGCGGGGCGCAGACCGCGTTTGACAAGCTTTCGCGCCGCTGCGGGGATGTGAGCGTCGTCGGCCTCTCGATGGGCGGCACACTGTCGCTTCTCCTCGCCGAGACAAGGCCCGTCCGCCGCGTTGCCGCCGTCGCGGCCGCGCTTTCCGTGTACAATGAGAAGATCATCTTCGCGGACGCTCTCTGGCCGTTCATCCGCTTCTTCGTTGACCCGGAAAAGAGCGACGAGGTGATTCCTGATTTTCTTCACGAATACAACGACACCTACGACAAAACGCCGGTGCACTGCCTGTCCGATCTGCGGCGGCTGATGCGGCTCGCGCGGAAGGGGCTGCCCCGCATTCACTGCCCGCTCATGAACGTCATTGCGGGCCGCGATCGCACCATCCACCCGCGCAGCACCGAGTGGATCATGACGGAAACCTCCTCGCGCATCCGCGTGCTTCTCGAGCTGCCGGAGAGCCCGCACGTCTGCACGCTCGGCCCGGAGCGCGAGCTCCTGTTTGAGGAAACCGCCAAATTCCTGACGGAAAAAAGCTAAGAAGAAAGCGGCCTCCCCATTTGCCGGGGAGGCCGCTGCCGTTTCATACTCTATTTTGCATTACGCGTTCTCGAGCGCCTGCGCGATATCCTCGAGGATATCGTCGATGTTCTCAATACCGACGGACATCCGGATGAGGTCGGCGCTGATGCCGGCTTCGAGGAGCTGCTCCTCCGTCATCTGACGGTGCGTCGTGCTCGCCGGATGCAGCACGCAGGTGCGAAGGTCGGCGACGTGCGTGACGACGGAGGCGAGCTTCAGGGAATCCATGAAGCGCATGGCCGCCTCTCTGCCGCCCTTGATGCCGAACGAGATAACGCCGCAGGTGCCGTGCGGCATATACTTCTTCGCGAGCGCATGGTTCGGGTTGGAGGGAAGGCTTGGATAGTTGATCCAGCTGATCTTCTCGTGCTTCTCCAGATACTCCGCCACCTTCATCGCGTTGGAGCAGTGGCGCTCCATGCGCAGGGCGAGCGTCTCGAGGCCGAGATTGAGCAGGAAGGCGTTCATCGGGCTGGCCTGCGCGCCGATGTCGCGCATCAGGTGCGTGCGCGCCTTCGTAATGTAAGCGGCCTTGCCGAACTGCTTGACGTAGGTAATGCCGTGGTACGACTCATCGGGCTCGGTGAGCATCGGGAACTTGCCGTTCTCCCAGTTGAAGTTTCCGCTGTCCACGATGCAGCCGCCGACCTGCACGGCGTGGCCGTCCATGTACTTCGTCGTGGAATGCGTCACAATGTCCGCGCCGAACGCAAACGGGCGGCAGTTCATCGGAGTCGGGAAGGTATTGTCGACGATCAGCGGGACGCCGTGGGCGTGCGCCTTCTCGGCAAACAGCTCGAGATCCGTCACATTCAGAGAAGGATTCGACAGCGTCTCGGCGAACACGCAGCGCGTATTCTCGCGGAACGCGGCCTCCAGTTCCTCCGGCGAGCAGTCGGGGTTCACAAACGTGCACGCAATCCCGAGCTCCGCGAGCGTCTTGTAAAGCAGATTGAAGGTGCCGCCGTAAATGGCGCTCGAGCTCACGACATGGCTGCCCGCATGGCAGATATTCAGCACCGCGAGCATCGTCGCGGCCTGACCGGACGAGGTCAGCATCGCGCCGACGCCGCCCTCTAGCGCGGCGATCTTCTGCTCCACCGCGTCGAGCGTCGGGTTGCCCAGACGGGTATAGAAAAAGCCCGGATCCTCCAAGTCAAACAGGCGTCCCATCGCCTCAGAGGTTTCATACCGGAACGTGGTGCTCTGTACAATCGGCAGCACGCGCGGCTCGCCGTTGCCGGGATGGTAGCCCGCGTGGATGCATTTCGTATCGTTGCGATACTCGCTCATTTTCAACACTCCCTTGCTATTCGCGCCGGTTCGCCGGGGCAGGCTTTCCGGCTCCGTTTTTTATCATATCATGTTCCGCACCCGCTGGCAAGGGGACGGCGGCAGAAAGTTCGGCACGCTCAGCTCTCCCCTGCCGGTTTCGCCGGCGCGCAGAGGATGGGCTGCAGCTGCCTCCCCTGCAGAGCCGCTTCCACGGCGGGCAGCAGAAGGCTGAAATCGGCGACGGCGGACGAGGGTTTCTGCGCGGGATCGTCCTGGCGCAGCGGAACAAAGTACACGTTTTTCACGTTCATCAGCCGCCCGATGTTCTGAGCGGACGCCGCGAGCGCGTCGTTCGTCGCGGCGCAGAGAACGACCGGAAGCCCGATGCGCAGGCAGGACTTCGCCGCCATCGTGACGGGCGTATCCGTAACGCCGAGCGCCAGCTTCGCGAGCGTATTCCCCGTACACGGCGCGATGACGAGCGCGTCAATCATCCGCTTGGGGCCGAGCGGCTCCGCCCCGGCAATGGTATGGATGACCTTTCTCCCGCAGATATCCTCCGCCTCCCAGATGAAGTCGGCGGCGCGGCCGAAGCGCGTGTCCGTCTCATACGCGTTCTGCGACATGATCGGGACAAGGCGGTACCCCGCCGCCGCGGCGCGCCGCATTTCCTCCATCGCACGCGAGAAGGTACAGAACGAGCCGCACAGGGCAAATCCCAGGGTCAGTTCTCTCATAGCTCTCACTCCTCCATCATATTGTAGATCGTATCCCGGATAATCTCCGCTGCCGCCCGCGGCGCGGTCTTTCCGGGAAGGGACAGCGCCTGTACGGCGTGCACGCCGAGCTCCTTTGCCGCCTCAAAGTCGACGCCGCCCGGCTTCGAGGCGAGGTCGATGAGAACGCAGCCGGGCTTGAGCTGGGCAAGGACGCGGCGCGGAAAGATCATCGCGGGTATGGTGTTGAACACAAGGTCGTACGGCTCGCGCCCCGCGCCGATGGAAGCCGTCGGGACGGCGCGGCAGGCGTCAAGCTCAATCCACGCGAGATCGCGCGGGCGGCGGGCGCTCACGGTCACGTCCGCGCCGAGGGCGCGCAGCAGGCGGGACAGCGCGCGGCCGATCCGCCCGTATCCGGCGACGAGGCATTTGCTCCCGAGGAGCGAGCCCTCGTACTCGCGCACGGCGACGGCAATCGCCCCTTCCGCCGTGACGCCCGCGTTGCGCACGGCAAATTCCTCCCGCGTGTAGTAGTCGGAGGCGTCTATCAGCCTCCATTTCCCGCTGGTGGCATACACGGCGGCCATCCTGCCCCCGTACACCTCCTTGAACTGCAGCCGCTCGGCGAACGCGTCGTCCAGCACAAGGGGCTGCGGGGCGTACGGCGCGTTGAGCGTGCGTCCGTCCGCCGTGGCGGGAAGCGGCAGAATCACCACCGCGCTGTTGTTCAAAAGCTCGTCGAGCGCGCACTGTTTCACCTTCGGATCGAGCGGCAGGCCGTCAAGCCCCCATACGCGGACTGTGCAGCCGTCGCGGGCCAGCGCGTCCGCGAGAGCGGCCTGCCGTCTGTCGCCTCCGAGAAGACCAAAGCTGTTTATGTCAATCATCTGGATCATACCCTTCTCCTGCCGCGAAAACGCCCTGAGCAAAGCCGCGGCACGCGGACTCTCCGCCGATCGGGCGCTGCCGCGGCGATATTTCTTTCACGCCATAGTATGGAAAACCGGGGGCAGTTGTGCCAAAGCGCAGGAATTTTCTCTTTCTCGGAATTCCGCCTTGCAAAAACCGGAAAGAATGGGTATCATAAAGGGTAACGAATCAGATATGAAGAAAGGACGCGTCGTTTATGGAGCAGACTGATCTTCTCTCCCGTGTCAGCAAAATTCATTTTGTCGGTATTGGCGGATCCGGGATGTGCCCGATTGCGGAGATCCTCTTCCACGAGGGGTTCCGGCTGACGGGCTCCGACCGCAGCGAATCGGACACCCTCGAGCGCATCAAGGGCTACGGCATCCCGGTCTATACAGAACATAAGGCGGAGAACGTGGACGGCGCGGAGCTCGTCGTCTACAGCGCCGCCGTCCCGAGGGACAATCCCGAGCTCGTCGCCGCGCGGGAAAAGGGGATCCCGACGGTGGAGCGCTCCGTCATGCTCGGCATGGTGACGCGGCGGTATCCGCGCTCCGTCGCCGTCTCGGGCACGCACGGCAAGACGACGACGACCGCCCTCCTCACGCAGACGCTCATCATGGGCGGCGTCGACCCCTCCGCCATCATCGGCGGCAAGCTGCCGTACATCGGCGGCAACGGCCGCGTCGGCAAGTCCGACGCCATCGTCTGCGAGGCGTGCGAGTACGTCGACACCTTCCTGCAGCTCAACCCGTACCTCTCGGTGATTCTCAACATCGACGCGGATCATCTCGACTACTTCGGAACGCTCGAGAACATCATCCGCTCCTTCCACCAGTTCGCGCTGCAGACGAGCGGTATCATCGTGGCAAACGGAGACGACCCGAACGTCAAAAAGGCGCTTGAGGGCGTCACGAACGCGGAGATTGTGACGTTCGGCCTCGGGGCCGGGAACGATTACTCCGCCGCGAACGTCCGCGACGAGGCGAAGGCGTGCGAGGACTTTACTGTCATGAAGAAGGGCGCGCCGCTGTGTGAGGCGCGGCTCAGCATTCCCGGCAGACACAACATCCTTAACGCCCTCGCGGCTGCCGCCGTGGCGGACAGGATGGGCGTCTCCCCCGAGACGATCGCCGAGGCGCTCCACGCGTTCGGCGGCGTCCACCGCCGCTTCGAGATTCTCGGCAGCTTTCACGGCGTGACGGTCGCGGACGATTTCGCGCACCATCCGACGGAGCTCACCGCCACGCTCTCCGCCGCGATGCGGATGGGCTACCGCGAGGTCTGGGCGCTGTTCCAGCCGCACACCTACTCGCGCACCGCCCTGCTGCTCGACGACTTCGCGAAGGCGCTTTCCATCCCGAACCATGTCGTGCTCTCCGAGATTCTCGCCGTCCGCGAGACGAACACCTACGGGATCTACGCGAAGGATCTCGCGGCGAAAATTCCCGGCAGCGTCTGGTTCAATACCTTTGAGGAGATGGCGGACTACACGATGACCCGCGCCCGGGCGGGAGATCTGATTCTCACGCTCGGCGGCGGCGACGTCTACAAATGCGCCAATCTGATTGTGGAGAAATACAGGGAAAAAGCGTAACCGCAGAGCATAAGAAATGCCCCCGCGTCCGGTTTGCAGCCTTTCGGACGCGGGGGCGTTTTCCGTTTTCATTTTTCGTTTTCTCAGAAGAGCGACGTCTGCTCCATTCTGTCGCTCGCGTACGCCTTTTCCACCACGGAGTCAAACGGGGAAAGCTCGCCGCACAGCAGCGGTGACGTCACCCGATAATGCGCAATACGCCGCATCAGAAGAGCGGAGCTGTGATTGGCGTAGCAGTAGCGGCAGCCGTTGATGCAGGTATCGTACATCCCGACGTCCACACTGGCGCAGCAGCCGCAGCCCTTTCTCTGGCCCTTGTCGGGCTTCCAGCGAAGCGGAGCGCCGATAATATCGCGTACCCTTTCCGGGTCGATGCACGCGGCCTTTTCCACGCCGACGCGGGAGAGCTCCGGCGACTCACAGCACGCGCAGACGCGAAGGCCGTATTCCGCTCCCGCCTGCGCGGCGAACGCGGCGAACTCGAGCTGTTCCTCCGGCTTCGGCGCGGACAAGTCGCTGCCGCGCGTTCCCTTGTAGCAGTCGAGGAAGCTGATGGTGACCTGATCCGTCACACCGGACAGCTCTTTGCAAAGAGCGGAGAAGGTCTTTTTATGCCACTCCATCGTATATTCCCGGGTAAAAAAGATCGGATCGTACCGCCATACGAGCCCCCTCTTCCCGAGACGGGTGCCGAGACGCGCGGCGTCGCGGAGAATCTCCCTTTTATCGCGCAGGCCGGGCTCGACATCCTTTCCGTAGCCGGTCAGCGTAAGCTGAAAATAATAGGAAAATCCGCGGCCGTCCAGCTCGTCGAGGTGCGGAAGCATCGGGCCGGGGTCCTTCGTCCAGAACACAATCGCGTCGACCACATCGGGCGTAACGGGAATGCGGCTGACGCGCGAAGGACGGTACGGGCTTCTGCAAAGGACATAGCCCGCGCTGACGCGCTCCATAAACCAGGCCGGGTAGCGGCTGGGAATATCGGTGCGGCGGGAAACTGACAGAATCATGCAAATCCTCCCCGAAACGAGAAAACACCGCTCGAAGCAGCGGCATTTTCCGAGTCATCCCTTCAAGCCGGCCGTTTCGTCAATACGCGGCGCTGAGGGGATTCAGTACGCCGTACTCTTTTTTGTCGGCGTCGTCAATATAACGAATCGCTTTACCCGCGCCGAGCGCGACGCAGTCTGAGGGCGCTTCCGCCAGACGGATCGGCATTTTCGCTTTGCGGCTGAGCAGCTGCGGAAAACCGAAAATTGCGGCGGAGCCGCCCGTCAGGACGCCGCCGTCCTCGTATACGTCGCCCACGAGCTCGGGGGGCGTGCGCTCGAGCAGGTCCTGCAGCGCGCGGACAATCTGCATGGCGGGATCGATCATCGCCTCGAGCATCTCGTCGCTCGTGACGTCCGCCCACTGCGGCAGGCCGGTCATCGCGTTGCGGCCCTTGACGCGGTGCGTGAGCAGCTCGCGGCGCGGGTACACGCAGCCGATGGCGAGCTTGGCCTCCTCCGCCATCCGCTTGCCGATGATAAGGTTGTATTTGCGGCGAACGTACTTGACGATGCAGTCGTCAAACACGTCGCCCGCCGTCTTGATAGAGGTGGCGATGGAGATGCCGCTCAGGGAGAGCACCGCCATATCCGTCGTGCCGCCGCCGATGTCGATGACGAGCGAGCCGTGCGGGGCGGAGATGTCGATCCCCGCTCCGAGAGCCGCGGCGACAGGCTCCTCAATCAGGCAGATTTTACGCACGCTCGACGAGCTGATCGAGTCGACGACGGCGCGCTTCTCCACCTCGGTGATCTCGCAAGGGACGCTGACGACGACGCGCGGCATGAAGACCTTGCTCCCGCTGATGGTTTTCAGGTAATGCGTTATCATGTGACGGGCGAGATCGAAGTCGGAGATGACGCCGTTCGACAGCGGCGTGACCACCGAAATGCGCTCCGACGTTCTCCCGATCATCGCGTACGCTTCCCGTCCGACGGCGACGACGTTCTCCGTATCCTGCTCGACAGCGACAACGGAGGGCTCCCGGAGCACAATCCCCTTCCCGTCCAAATATATCTTAATCGAAGAAGTTCCCAGATCGATTGCTATATCTGTTCCCAGCACTTTTCCACATCCTATCTTCCTTGCTCATACCGATCATTATACAGGACTTTCCCTGCTTCTTCATGAAGAAAATGTTACGGTTTTCCCGTTTTTTCGACGCCGCGCGGCCGGCGCAGTCCCTTCGACGCAAGGGCGGCGCAGCAGCGCACCTCGAGGCCCGCTTCCCGCAGCGTTTTGACGCATTCGGCGAGCGTATTCCCGGTGGTGACGACGTCGTCGATCAAAATCGCCGCGCCGGGAATAGCATTCCCCTTTTTCACGCGATACACATTCCTCGCGTTGAGCAGGCGATCCGATCTCTGCAGCTCATGCTGGGCGCGGTTGTCGACCGTCTTTTCCAGGAGCTCCCGGCACGGAATCCCCAGCTCCCGCGCCGCCTCTTTCGCGAGGAGCAGCGCCTGATTATAGCCGCGCTCGCGCAGGCGGCGCTTCGACACCGGCACCGGGACAAGATATGCGCCGCGCAGGCCGGCGCTTCGGCGAAGCGTCTCCGCGAGCGCGCGGCCGAGAGCGGGCGCGTAGTCGCGTCTGCCGCGAAATTTGAAGCGAAGAATCGCCTCGCGCACCCTGCCCTCATAAAGGTAGGACGTCACGCACCGGCAGCTCCCAAAGCGCAGCGGCACCGGCAGCTGCCTGACCTCTCCCGGCGGAAGGCCGGACTGTTCGCAGGACTCGCACGGCTCCCCGCCGACGGAGATGCCGTCGCAGAAGGGGCAGCGCTCCGGGAAAAAGAGCGAAAGCAGCCCGCGAAGGAAATCCCCGGCGCTCATTCGTCCATCCCCTCCCCGCGCAGGAAGCGCAGCAGGCCGGAATACCGGCGCGTGCGGCGGTTGTTCTCGACCATCGCCGCGAGGGCCTGCCGCGTCCCGGCGAGAATGAGCAGCTCCTTCGCGCGCGTGACCGCCGTGTACAGCAAATTGCGGTAGCTCAGCTGCGACGGGCCGGGAAACACGGGCATCACGACGGCGGGGAACTCGTTGCCCTGGCTCTTATGCACCGTCATCGCGTACGCCAGCTCCAGCTCGGACGCCATGTCGAGCTCGTAGAGGACGAGGCGGTCGTCCATCTGCACGGTGAGCGTCGACGCCTTGCGGTCAATGCCGCAGAGGATCCCGAGATCGCCGTTGAAAACGCCCTCACCCGTCGTGCCGTCAAATTTCGTCCAGCCGATGTGGTAATCGTTCTTCACCTGCATGACCTTGTCGCCCTCGCGGAAGAGAACGCCGCGTATCGTAATCTCCTTTTTCCCCTTCTCCGGCGGATTCAGCGCTTCCTGGAGCTTGCGGTTGAGCTCCGCCGTGCCGAGCTCGCCCTTTCTGCCGGGGGTAAGCACCTGGATATCCGTCATCGGGGAATAACCGTAGCTGTTCGGCAGACGGCGGCGGCACAGGTCCGCGATGAGGGCGGAGAGCTCCCCCGCGTCGGCGCACGGGAGGAAGAAAAAGTCGCTCGTGTGGTTCGACAGCTCCGGCATCTCCCCCGCCACGATGCGGTGGGCGCTCGTGACGATGAGGCTCTGCATCGACTGGCGGAAAATCTCCGTCAGCTGGACGACGGGCACCTTCCCGCTGGCTATCAGGTCGCCGAGGACATTGCCCGGCCCCACGCTCGGCAGCTGGTCGCAGTCGCCGACCATGATAAGGCGGCAGCCGAGCGGCAGCGCGCGAAGGACGGCGTCGAACAGCGGCACGTCCACCATGGAGAGCTCGTCCAGGATGAGCGCGTCGCAGTCGAGGAGGTTTTTCTCGTTCTTCGCGAAGGTCTGGCGGTCGTTTTCGTCCCACTCCACCTGCAGGAGGCGGTGGATCGTCTTCGCCTCCTCGCCGGTGAGCTCGCTCATCCGCTTGGCGGCGCGGCCCGTCGGCGCGCCCAGGAGAACCTTCTCCCCCTGCGCCTTGAGAATCCGGATGATAGCGTTGAGCGTCGTCGTCTTGCCTGTGCCGGGGCCTCCGGTGAGAATCAGCAGGCCCTTGTTGAGCGCCTCGCGGATGGCCTCGCGCTGCCGCTCCGCGTACTGCATCCCCGTCTCCGACTCGATCGACTCGATGTAGGCGTCCGCCCCCGCGATGGGCTGCGCCGGAAAGCGCAGCATCGTGAGAATGCGGCTGGCCGCGTATACCTCCGCGCGGAACAGGCGCGGCAGGAAGACGAACGGCCTGCCCTCGAGCTCCCGGCGGACGAGCGTGCCGTCTGCAATGAGCTCTGCAAGCGCTTCCTCGGTACACGATACGGGGACGCCGAGCATTCCCGCCGCCGCTGCCGTGACCTTGTCGGCGGGAATGCAGGTATGTCCGTTATTCAGGTTGTGGCGGAGCACATACTCCACGCCAGCGCGGACGCGCCAGGCGTCGTCCTGCGGCCTCTCAAGCGCGGCGGCAATCTCGTCTGCCCTCTCGAACGGGACGCCGATCTCCTCCTCGCAGATGGAGTACGGGTTTTCCCGGACGAGGTCGGTACACGACGACCCCATCACCTTCCAGACGCGCAGCGCCTCCTCCGGCGAAAGGCCGTATCCGCAGAGGAACTCCATCGCGTCCCGGACGCCGTGCGTCTGCCGGAACTCCTCCCCGATTTTCAGCGCCTTTGCCCTTGTGATGCCCTTGATGCTGCTCAGGCGTTCCGGCTCCTCCTCGAGCACCTTGAGCGTGTTTTCCCCGAATGCCTCCACAATTTTCACGGCGGTGGCCGGGCCGATGCCCCGAATGGCGCCGGAGGAGAGATATTTGAGCATCGCGGAGGCCGTCTCCGGCCGGTACCGCTCAAACGCCTCCGCCTTGAACTGCACGCCGAAGGTGGGGTGCTTCGTCCACTTCCCCATGACATGGAGGATTTCCCCGACGTTCACCCACGGCAGCGTTCCGACGACCGTCACAAGCTCCTGCCCGTTGTTCATCTCCAGAATGGAATATCCGTTTTTTTCGTTTCGGAAAACGATATCCTCCACGCTTCCCGACATTTCCAGCAGCTGTTCCTCGTTCATGCTTCCCCCACCGCATCCGCGTTTGTCCGGGCCGTCCCCGGCTGGAGCCTGTTCGGAAGGACCGTCCCCCCGGCAGGCTTCCTGAGCAGCGGCCCCCATCCGTTCAAGGCCTCGGCATTCTACTATTCAGTATAATACAATCCTTATGGATTTGCAAACGAAGCGTCCTCTTTTTTCCGGGCGGCGCAGATCTCGATGACGCCGTACTGCTCCGCCATCCGCTCGCAGATCTCCCGCGTCTCCTCGTCCATGCCGCAGTCCAGGCAGAGAATCTGCTTCTCGTCCCGCCCGCCCATCCACTTGAGCTTCTGCACAGCGGAGCGAAGGACGAGCTCCGCCTCCTCCTCGTGACCGCGGAAGACGAACAGGAAGCAGAGCTTTCCCGTCTTCCTCGTCCGCAGGAGAGCGCGCAGGAGAATGCGGATCGCCTCCACCGTGCCGAGAATCAGCAGAAACGAAAGGACGAGCTTTCCAAGTACGACCAGCATAAAAAATCACCTCGCTGTCAGAGTATGACGGCGAGGCGATTTCTGTTCAAGCTGTCTGGTTCGTCAGGCGAGCGCCGCTTTGAGCGCGTCGGCGCGATCCGTGCGCTCCCACGCGACGCCGAGATCCTCGCGGCCCATGTGGCCGTACGCGGCGAGACGGCGGTAGATCGGGCGGCGCAGGTCGAGCGTCCTGATGATGGCGGCGGGGCGCAGGTCGAAGACCTTCTTCACCGCCCCAGCGAGCTGCTCGTTCGTGTAGTCGGACGTACCGAACGCGTCCACCATGACGGAAACGGGATGCGCCACGCCGATCGCGTACGCGAGCTGCACCTCGCACTTTTTCGCGAGGCCGGCTGCGACAATGTTCTTCGCGACATAGCGGGCGGCGTAGGCGGCGGAGCGGTCGACCTTCGTCGGATCCTTGCCGGAGAACGCGCCGCCGCCGTGACGGCCGTAGCCGCCGTAGGTGTCGACGATGATCTTGCGGCCCGTCAGGCCGCTGTCTCCGACAGGCCCGCCGATGACGAATCGGCCCGTCGGGTTGACGAAGAATTTCGTCTCGCTGTCGAGGAGATTTGCCGGAATCACCGGGCGGACGATGTGCTCCACAATGTCGCGGCGAATCTGTTCGAGCGAGACCTCCGGATTGTGCTGCGTGGAGACGACGACGGTGTCGACGCGCGCGGGCTTGCCGTCGACGTACTCGACCGTCACCTGCGTCTTTCCGTCGGGACGCAGATAGTAGAGCTCGCCGCTCTTGCGCACGTCTGCGAGCTTCTTCGCCAGCTTATGCGAGAGAGAAATCGCGAGCGGCATGAGCTCCGGCGTCTCGTCGCAGGCAAAGCCGAACATCATGCCCTGGTCGCCGGCGCCCGTGCGGTCGTCCTCGTCCGCCGCGCCGTTCTGCGCCTCGTAGGACTCGTTGACGCCCATCGCAATATCGGGGGACTGCATATCGATCGAGGTCAGCACGCCGCACGTCTCGCCGTTAAAGCCGAACGCCGGATTGTCGTAGCCGATCCCGCAGACCACGTCGCGGACAATCGCCGGAATGTCCACATAGCACTCGGTGGAGATCTCGCCCATCACATGGACGATGCCGGTGGTGGCCGTCACCTCACACGCGACGTGCGCCTGCGGATCCTTCTCCAGAATCGCGTCGAGGACGGCGTCGGAGATCTGGTCGCAGACCTTGTCGGGATGTCCCTCGGTAACAGACTCCGAAGTGAATAAGAATTTTTCCATCAATGACCCTGCCTTTCTTCGTTTCGACGGGTGACCCCGTCAGGCTCAGCCCCTTTGCCGCTTTCGCGGCCGTGCGGAAACATCAGAAATAGAAAAAGCCGCCCGGGTGTTCCGAACGGCTTTCTGAAACCTCATCTTTCGGTTACCCGCAGGAATTAGCACCTTGCAGAATGCAGGTTGCCGGACATCATAGGGCCTGTTCCCTCCGTCGCTCTTGATAAGGGGCTATTCAATTTACAACGCGCTATATTATAGCATAGGCTTCGCGAAAATGATATGAACAATTTGTAAATTTTCAGTGCTTGCCCTTGAGCAGCGGAGACAGGCGCTTATAAAGCAGGAAGGCGAAGGCGGCGTCAAGCAGCCCCTTGCAGAACGTCAGCGGCACGTTGAAGACGAGAATGCCCTTCCAGATCTCATTCGCCCACGGCACGAGAACAGAGTACATATCGACGATCGCCTGCTCGGGCATAATCAGCAGGTACGCCGGATAGACGACGAACAGGTTTACGAAGAAGCTGCAGACCGTCATCACAACCACGCCGGCCGCCATGCCGATGAGCGCCGTCTTTCTTGTCTGCTTTCTGCGGTACAGGATGCCTGCGGGAAGGACATACAGAGCGCCGAGCAGGAAGTTGCACAGCTCGCCGACGCCGCCCGTCGTGGTGGCGGGAAGGTTGAACAGGTTCTTGATGAGGCAGACGGCGACGCCGTACGCCGGCCCGAGCGCGAAGGACGCCAGGAGCGCCGGAAGCTCGGAGAAGTCCACCTTGAGGTAGGACGGCAGAATCGGCAGGCCGAAGCTGATGAACATCAGGACGGTCGCCATCGCGCTCATCAGGGCGCAGACGGCGATCTTGCGAACGCTCACGGAGCGCTCGGCTGCGGGAGATTTTACGGCAGAGTTGTTTGTCATGTGTCATTCCTCCTAATCGTAATTTTGCAGTCTTACACCGCGGCGGCTCAGGAGGAGAAAAAAGCGCCCCTTTGCCAAAAAACGGCAAAGGGGCGCGCGAAATGACCTTCTGATATCCGCTTCTTTCATCCGGACTATACCGTTGGCTCTGGATTCGCACCAGAATCGGCTTGCGCTCGCGGGCTTATCGGCTTTCGCCGCATCACCGCCAGTGGGGAATTGCACCCCGCCCCGAAGACAGCTATTCAAATGACGGTATCATCATAGCACCTGACGCAGGATTTGTCAACAGCCCCTGCAGCTTTTCCGCAAATTGGACATTCACGGCGCGGGGAGAATATCGACAATGACAACCTCCGGCGGATTGCAGAAGCGCGGCAGCTTCCGCGCGAGACCGCGGCTCACCACCATGGCCGTCCCCTCCCGGAGATAAAAGCCTCCCGCGTACTGCGGGAAAATGCCCTGGCTCGGCGCGAGAAGGCCGTTAACGAAGGGCGGAATCCGCACCTGTCCGCCGTGTACATGGCCGGCGAGGACAAGGTCAAAGCCGCACGAGGCATAAAGCTGCATCCGCTCCGGACGATGCGTCAGCAAAACCGTGAAGCGGCCCGACGCCTTTCTCTCCTCCGCGCAGCGGAAGAGCTGGCAGAGCCACGGCTCGCCGCCTGTCAGAAGCTCCGCCTCGGGATCATCGACGCCGCAGACGGAGACAGCCTCCTCTCCGTGGCGGAGAACGGCCGAATTCCCCGCCAGGGGGATTCCTCCGCGGGCGGCCACCAGCCGCTTGACAGCCTTCTCACGGCCGCGCGTCACCTCATGGTTCCCGCTGACGTAAAAGACGGGAAAGCGTCCCTCCAGCGCGCGCAGCAGCTCGTCGAGATTTTGAAGGCTGCCGGCGTCGGGGGCCATGTCGCCCGCGAGGAGGACAGCGTCGGGTTTCTGGCGCAGCAGGACGCGCAGCAGCTCCGTCTGTCCTGCGCCGTACCGGGCGCTGTGCAGGTCCGCCAGCAGCGCAAGGCGGAAGGGCGCAGCCGTCTTCCGCGTCAGGACGCGGTACCGCCGCACCCGCAGGCCGAGCCAAAACAGCGCGGCTCCCACCGCGGCGGCGGCAAGCCCCTTTTTCATCATTGCTGAGCAGTCACGCATTACTTTCATCCCCTGAACCAAGAAGAATAAGCGCTGCCGCCGTCCGCTCACAGGCGCGGCGCGGGGAACACTTTTTCTTATGGTAGCACACTCTCCGAAAAAAGGAAAGACCCAACCTCGAGGAGGCGCGGCTTCCGCAAAACGTCCAGCCGGTCATGCCGTTTTTCGTTCCGCGCCGCTCATCCGCCTCTGCTTGACACTGCTCTCTCGTTTTGGTATATTGAAAACAGGATTATGTTTAGCTTATACAAAAAATCAGTTTTTTCAATTAACCGGGTTGACCAATAACTCCGCACGCTTATCCAACCTCTTCCAGTATCACAGGGCGAAGTTTTTTCGAGCTCCAAAACGAAGAATGAGACAGATTCAGAAAGGGGTATCCGCATGAGGAATCAGCATCTGCGCAATCACAGCACGGCATTTTCACCGCACCGGATCGCGATTGCAGCGCTCGTTCTCTGTCTGGCGGCGGCAATCTGCCTGATTCTCACGCGTCCCTGGACGCAAACGATCCCTTCGCTCGAACGATGCCGGGAAAACTACTCTCAGGAGCAGGCAATACAAGACGGTCTCATTGTGGTGGAGGACGACGTCCTGCTCTCCGGAGAAAAGGCGTGGACGGACTTCTTCCAAAAGACAAAGCAGGAGGAAACCGCCGCCGTCCTCGTCTATCAGTCCTTCCCGGAGGAGGAAAACGCCGATACCGTCAAAGAGCTGCGCTTTGACGGAGCCGTCTACACGCTTCGTTATTACGACAGGAACAGCGCGGGAGAATATACTCTGACGCAGAAAGACTATCCCTATTGCACTCGAAGCTTCTATACGATTGACGACATTCCCCGCGAATACTACATTTTGGCCCGCGAGCCGGATGTCGAAGCCTATTCCTGCCTCTCCTCCCCGCCGCAGCAGGATTTCGATTCAGGGGAGCTTGATTTCTTTCTCACCCGAGCCGTCAGCATGGACTACACCGCAAAAGCCTCCTATGACGTGGCCTTTACGGATATCGACGCAGATGGAATCGAGGAAAAATGCTGCCTTGGCCGGGGAAGCACTTCAGGCGTATTTACATTCACAGTTTCCATTTACGAGGAAGGCCATGACGTTCCCGAGACAAGCTGGACCTATAGGACAGATTTTTTCTATCTGAGCTTTTTCCGAACGGAGGACGGAGCCCTGCAGGTTCAGGGAATCACGCAGCCCTCTCCCGGAAGATATGAGGAAACACACCGGTTTGATATGGAGCTGCAGGGCGGGACTCTGCGCCTGGTGGAGGACGCAGCCGTCATCTCCCCTCTTTCTTCCGCGGACGAATGAGCGCAGAAGCTCCGCCGGGTGACGCGGCAAAGCAGCGGAATTGCCGTGTACCGGGAAACCGAACCTCCGAGACTCTCTTTGCGCGCGCTTCACGCAGTATCAATCGAGTAGGGGAGATTCTCTCTCCCCTCTCACACCACCGTACATGCCGTTCGGCATACGGCGGTTCAACACAAC
>CALWIH010000020.1 GCA_944380675.1 uncultured Clostridia bacterium
ACGGGTACGGCCTTCTTGCCGAACAGGTATTTCACGTTCGTCTCGCCGAAGAAGTACCAGCCGATGATGGTCGAGAACGCGAAGAACAGCATACAGATCGCGATGAACACGTTGCCGAACTCGCCGAAGACGGAGTTGAAGGCCGCCTGGGCGAGCGGCGCTGCCGTCAGCGGGGCGCCCTTCGCGTCCGTGAGGGAGACGGAGCCCGTCGAGAGGATGACGAGCGCCGTCATCGTGAGGACGACGAACGTGTCGATGAAGACGCCGATCATCGCGACGACGCCCTGATCGCACGGATGCTCCACCTTCGCGAGCGCGTGGGCGTGGGGCGTCGAGCCCATGCCGGCCTCGTTCGAGAACAGGCCGCGCGCGACGCCGAAGCGGATGGCCTCGCGCACCGTCGTGCCGGCCACGCCGCCCGCCATCGCCTGCGGGTCAAACGCGAGGACGAAGATCTGCGCGAACGCCGTGCCGAGATTCCGCCAGTTCACGGCGAGCACGACGAGCGAGCCGGCGACGTACAGCACCGCCATAATGGGGACGATCTTCTCCGTCACCGACGCGATGTATTTCTTGCCGCCGAAGAAGATAAACGCCGCAATGACGGCCACAACAATGCCGACGGCGAGGCCGGGCACATGGAAGGCCGTCTGGAACGCGTCGCTGATCGAGTTCGACTGCACCATGTTGCCCATGAAGCCGAGGGCGAGGATCAGGGCGATGGCGAAGAAGCCCGCGAGGAGCTTTCCGAACACGCCGGGAAATCTTTCCTTGATGTAATAGACGGGGCCGCCGGTCAGCTCCCCGTCGACGACGCGGCGCGTCTTCTGCGCGAGGGTCGCCTCGCCGTAGATCGTCGCCATGCCGAAGAAGGCGCTCAGCCACATCCAGAAAATCGCGCCCGGCCCGCCGGAGGCGATCGCCGTCGCCGCGCCCGCGATGTTGCCCGTGCCGACCTGCGCCGCCACCGCCGTCGCGAGCGACTGGAACGAGCTCATGCCGTCCTTGCCGGCGTGTTCGCCGTGCAGGCGGATGTTGCCGAACACCGCTCTCAGTCCCTGCTTAAACTTGCGCACCTGCACGAATCTGAGCCGCACGGTGAACCAGATCCCCGTCCCGCCCAGCAGGATGATCAGAATCACGTCCTTCAGCCATGTGTTGACCGTGCCGACAAACGAGTTCAGCACGTTTGCGATTTCCCTCGCGAAGTCCATCGTTTCCCCCTCCGGTTTCCTGCCGTGATAGCGCGTGAAAGCGCCTGAAGATTAGTATAGCAAAAAGAAGGAGGGCGCGCAATCACTTTCAAAAAGCGCGCGCGAATTTCCGCGAAACGGCGAATTTTGTGTGCCGCGTGAATTCCGTCTTGTAGAAATTGCAGTGCGGGCCAATAAAAAAACCGCTCCCCGGGAAGGAGGGAGCGGTAAAACGCAAAGCGGAAAGCCGGTTATGCCGTGATAAGCCGGCGGAACGTCTCCGTGAGCTTGCCCGAGAGGGCGCGGATCACGAGGATCTGCACCGGCGCGACGAGAAAATACTTCGGAATGCGCGTCGCGAGGATTCCCCACGCGCCGTCCTTCGTCGTGATCCAAAGCCACAGAGTGTTGAGCCCCATGTTGAGGACGACGGTGATGAACAGCACGGCGGCGATGGATCGCCACAGAGCCGCCGGCTTTTTGTAGAGGAAAAAGCCGTACACGAGGCCGGCCAGAAAGGCCGTCAGCGTGAAGCCGGGGAAAAAGGCTCCGGCGGGAAAGAGGATCGCCCCGAGAAAATCGGCCAGCGCGCCGACGATTGCCGCGGGCAGCGGCCCGAAGAGCAGCGCGGCGAGGACAACCGGGACGAACGAGAGGTTGATCTGGACGAGCGGTGTCTGGATGCCGAGAAACCGGGCGAGGACGACGTCCATGGCGACGAGCAGCGCCATCATGACCATCATCACGACCGGCTTGACATCCATCTGTTTGACGGATTTCGGATTCACTTGTGTTCCCTCCTGTTTTCGCGCCGGGGGACGCCCGGCGGCGGGCCACATGAAGGTTGTGGCAGCGGACGCGGCGCCACACCGCAAGCCGATCCTTCGTTTCCGGCTTTTCGTCCGGCGGCGACTTCCCATCCGCCGGCACTTAACGCGTGACGCCTACTCTGACGTCACACAGTATAGCACGCTTTACTCCGTTTGTACAGCCTCATTCGCTTTTTTTGCCTGCTCAAACGCGCTCATGGTGCGCATACGGCGGCGGTAGGTGATGAGCAGCGGAATGTCCGCGCCGATCCACGCCATCGGGCTCGCGAGGCACACCGCCCAGAAGCCGAGCGGCACGGCGAGCGTCGCGACCACCACGCGCATGAGGAGCTCCATCACACCGCCCAGGAGCGGGACGAACGCCTCGCCCATGCCCTGCAGCGCGTTGCGGTAGATGTTCACCCAGCCGAGCGGCAGGTAGAAGGCCATGATGATGTAGAGATAGGTGCGCGCCGCGTCAAAGACCTCCGGCTGATCGCCCGAGATAAAGAGCGACACGAAGCTTCTCCAGAACAGGTAGACGAGCACCATCAGGACGAGAGAGCTGACGTCCGTGATCTGGCGGCAGCGGCGCACGCCCTCGCGGATGCGGTCCATCTTGCCCGCGCCGAGGTTCTGGCCGACGAACGTGGCCGTCGTCGTCGCGAGCGTCTGCATGAGCTGCTGCGTGAGCGTCTCCACTTTCGAGGCCGCCGTGAACGCCGCCGTGACGGAGGAGCCGAAGCTGTTCACCGCGCCCTGCAGCGTGATGACGCCGATCGCCGTGATGGAGAACTGGAACGCCATCGGCGAGCCGATTTTGAGCAGGTGGCGGCACGTCTCGGCGGAGAAGCGCCAGTCCTCGCGGCGAAAGTGCAGAATCGGGAATCTCTTCGCCATGTAGACGAGGCACAAAACGCCCGAGACGAGCTGGGAGAGCACGGTCGCGTACCCCGCGCCCGCGACGCCCATCTGGAAGTTGATGATGAAGACGAGATCGAGCACGACGTTCAGAAGCGAGGAGAGGATCAGGAAATAGAGCGGCGTTTTGCTGTCGCCGAGGGCGCGCAGAATGCCGGAGAGCGAGTTGTACAGCACGATGGAGAACGTGCCGCCGAAGATGACGACGATATAGTCGTACGCCATGCCGATGATGTTTTCCGCCGTGTTCATGATTTCGAGCAGCTTCCAGCAGAACGCGACGCTCAGAACCGTCATCAGCACGGTGAGCGCGACGGAGAGGATGGCGCTCATCGCGACGGTGTGGCGCATATCGTCGTAGTCGCCCGCGCCGAAGCGCTGCGCCACGACGACGGAGAAGCCGCCCGTCATGCCCATGACGAAGCCGAGCACGAGGAAGGAGAGCGGCCCCGTCGTGCCGACGGCGGCCAGCGCGTCCACGCCGAGAAACTGCCCGACGATGACGGCGTCCACCATGGAGTACAGCTGCTGGAACAGATTGCCGATGAGCAGCGGGATGGAGAAGCTGATGATCAGTTTGACGGGATTCCCGACGGTCATATCCCTTGTCATATTTTTCCCTGCCTTTTTATGAACCGTTGACGTCTGTTTTCCTCCCTGTTCCCCGCCCAAATCAGCGCGAAACATCATAAAGCATTATAAGCTTCCCGCTTCCAAGATTCCATTGTGAGGATTGGAGAATTTCAACGAAAGAGGAGAGCTCTTCTTGTTGGAATGGCGCAGGGAACCGGCGCGATGCTTCCCGCGTCAAAAACGCCCGGAGACCTCGCGGTCTTCCGGGCGTTTTTCCTGGCGTATTTCTCCGGATTTCGCTCCGCTCAGGCGAAGATTTCCCGGATTTTTTCCGCGAACGCGCGGGCGAGCTTCGCGTGCTCCTCCGGATCCATGTGCAGGCCGTCCACGGGGGAGGGGGAGGCAAACTGCGCCGCGTCGAGGAACTCGCAGCCGAGCCGGTCGGCGACGTCGCGGTAGTACGGCGCGAGCTCGCGCGAGTAGTTCGACGCGCGCTCATACCCGAACAGCGGCCCGAAGACGGGATTCACCGACACGTCCCCGATGTGGATGGGCGAGACGAGCAGGATGCGCGGCGCGCCCTCCGGCCCCCAGTCCAGCGACCGGTACCGGCGCAAGAGCGCCTCGACGCCGCGCGCGGCGGTGAGCGGGATCGCCTGGAACGGAACCTGCAGATCGTTGGTGCCGAGCATCAGGATCATAAGGTCGAAGGGGCGGTGCGTCAAAACGCACGGCGTCAGGTACGGCAGGCCGCTGCTCCACGGCGCGTCCGGGCACGCGTACACCGTCGTGCGCCCGCAGAGGCCCTCCTCGATGATCTCGTAGCCGTCCCCGAGCAGCCCGGCGAGGATGCCCGTCCACCGCTGGTCGCGCGGCAGGCGGGAGCCGTCCTTCGGGTCGTGGCCGTAGGTGTTGGAGTCGCCGTAGCATAAAATCCGTCTCATGTTGAATCCTCCCGGTATTTCCTATCAAATAATATACAATAAGGAATCAAATTTCCGTTCTTTGATACAGATACGCGTTCCTCTGCTTCCCGACGCGGTCGAGCAGACCGAGCTGGTGGACGAGGTAGAGATACATCTGCGCGTCGCCGCGCGGGATGCCCGCCGCCCGCGCAAGCCCGGCGGAGGTGAACGGCTCGGAAAGCTCCTCAGGCAGGAGCGTGAGGAAGTCCGCCGGACGGGCGAACGCGTACTCCGCGAGCAGCGCCTTCGGCACGCGGTCGCGGCGGGAGCGCCGCCGGTCGCCCTTGACGCGCCATTCGCTCACCTCGAGCACGGGGACGAGAAAGTGCAGGTTCGGCCTGCCGAGAAATTCACGGATGGCGGGCAGGGCGTAAAAGAGCTTCCACGCCGATTCCGGCCTTCCGCACCGCCGCCGGGGAGAGAGCTCGCCCGTTTCCGGGTCGGCGGAGCGCACCCACCGCGTCCCGTACGCCGGATGGACGACCGTCACCTCGTATTGCTCGAGAAAGACGGCGAGCTTGCGCCGCAGCGGGGCGAACGCGCCCGTCTGCACCTCGAGAATGCCGCCGTCCGCCGTCGCGGCGTCCGCCACATACCGCCCGATTTTGAGCTCGTGGGCGGAGACGTCCGGCTGGTAGAAGCGCTTGAGCACGGCGTGGACGGCCTTTTCGCCCATCACGCCGACGCCGCCGGGCCGCTCGAGGAGGTCGAAGTCCTCGCACAGGCAGCGAAAGCGCTCCTGCCGCGCCTCGAACGGCGCGCGCTCCGCCTCAGTCATGAGAGGGGAAGCGGCGCGTCTTCCAGTAGTCGCTCATCGAGAAGCCGGCCTCCTCGGTGACCTCGCGGCCGAGGAAGGCGGGCGGCGTGAAGGCGCGCGCCGCCTCCACCGTCGGGAACTCGACCTCCGCGTAGAAGAACGCCCCGTCCACGAGGCTGCACTCGAGGCGCTCCCCGCCCGGGAGCGCGTAGACGCGGAAGTCCTTTCGCACCATCGGCGCGCGCAGGAGGTTCTGAAGCTCCGCGAACTGCTCCGCCGTGAGATCCAGCTCCGTCTCCTGGCGCACGAGCCGCCCCTCGCCCTTGAAGCACAGGCGGTACGTCGTGCGTCCGTCCTGCTCCTTCGAGCGGATGCGCACGACCGGGTCGGTGCACAGATACCCCTGCTCGAGGACGGCCTCGCCGAGCAGCGGCAGCCCCTCGGGAAAGCCGCTTATCAGGAATTTTCTCTCAATCTCCATCGTTTCCCTCCCCGCAGTACCGCGCGCCGAGCGTCTCCGCGATCCACACGGCCTGCTCCAGATCGATTTTGGTGTCCTTCATGGTCAGATGCGGAAAGTCCACGCCTCCGACGCGGCTGCCCCGCAGGTCGGCCTTTGTCAGGTCGGCGTTCGTCAGCATCGCGCCGGAAAAATTACAGCGCGAAAAGGTGCAGCCCGAAAAGCCGCACTCGCGCAGATCCGCGCCCTCGAAGCTCACGCCCTCCCACACGGTGCGGGAGAGGTCGAGGCCCGAAAGGCAGGTGAACGACCAGTTCCCGCCCATTGGCGCCAGCGCCGAGACGGAGGCCTCGGCGAGCGACGAGCCCGTCATGCGGCACCCGTCGAACGTGACGGCGAACAGCGACGCGTACGGGAAGGAGCAGTTCGTCAAAGAGCAGCGGCGAAAGACCGTCCCGGAGAAGCGGCACGCGCGGAACGAGCAGTGCTCAAACTCGCAGCGGTCAAGCACCGCCTCGGAGAAATCGCAGCCGCGGAATTCCTCGTCCGCAAAGCGGCGCTGCGTCCATTCCTGACAGGAAAAGTCCTCCCCCTCGAAGGCGGGGGAGGACGAACGGCGGACGGTCATTTTCATTTCTCGGCGAGCAGAGCCGCGATCTCCTTCATCCGATCGGGGATCTGGATGTGCTGCGGGCAGAGCTTCATGCACTTGCCGCAGGCCTGGCACATCTCGGGGCCGTGTCCCTCGCCGAGCGCCTCGATCTGGGCGCGCAGCTGGCCCTTGTTGCGGCCGATCGCGAAGGTGTTGTACGCCTTGAACACGCCGGGAATATCCACGCCGAACGGGCAGTCCATGCAGTAGCGGCAGCCCGTGCAGGGGATGGTCTTGTTCTTGCGGTACGCCTCGAGCGCCTCGTCGATGACCTTGCGGTCGGCGTCGGTGAGCGGCTCGAAGTCGATCATGGTGGCGGTGTTGTCCTCGACCTGCTCCACGGTGGTCATGCCGCTCAGGACGGTCATGACGTTCGGCAGGGACGCGACGTACCGCACCGCCCAGGACGCGACGCTCTTGTCGGGGCGGGCCGCCTTGAAGACGGCGTCGGCCTCGTCGCACAGGCTCGCGAGCGCGCCGCCGCGCACCGGCTCCATGACGACGACCGGGATGCCGCGCTCGGTGAGCAGCTCATACTGGCCCTTCGCGTCCTGCAGCTCCCAGTCGAGGTAGTTGAGCTGGATCTGCGTGAAGTCCCACTCGCCGTAGTCGAGGATCTGGCGCAGCACGGCGGGGGAGTCGTGGAAGGAGAAGCCGAGACGGCGGATGCGCCCGGCCTCCTTCTCCTTTTTCAGGTACTCGTAGACGCCGTTTGCCTTCATCGTCTCGAAGCTGGCGGCGCCCATCGCGTGGCAGAGGTAGAAGTCGAAATACTCGACCTGGCAGCGGCGGAGCTGATCCTCAAAGATGCGGGGAGCGTCCTCGGGGGATTTCACCATCCACATCGGCATCTTGGTCGCGAGATGGAAGCTCTCGCGCGGGTACTTCTTGAGCGCCTCGCCGATGAACAGCTCGGAGTCGCCCTCGTGATAGCGGTACGCCGTGTCAAAGTAGTTGACGCCGCGCGCGTACGCGAGGTCGACGACCTGCTGCGCCTTCTCGCGGTCGATCATTTCGCTGCCCTCCACCTTCGGAAAGCGCATACAGCCGAGGCCCAGGACGGAGATCATGTCTCCCGTGTTCTTGTACTCTCTTTTCAGCATTTTCTGTTTCCTCCCTTTACGTTCGTCTTGCCCGCTTGCCGGGCATGAGCTCATCCGTGTCCAGAAGAATGGTCACGGGTCCGTCGTTCTCCAGGCTGACGAGCATATCCGCGCCGAATTCCCCGCATTCGGTGGGAACCCCCGCCGCCCGCGCTCCCTCGAGGAAGCGCTCGTAGAGCGGGACGGCCGTCTCCGGCCTTGCCGCCCCGGTGAAGGACGGCCTGCGCCCCTTGCGGCAGTCCGCGTAGAGCGTGAACTGCGACACGACGAGCAGCGCGCCGCCGCAGTCCAGAAGCGAGCGGTTCATCTTCCCGTCCCCGTCCTCAAAGACGCGAAGGCCGAGAAGCTTGTCGAGCAGGAAGTCGCCCTCCCGCTCCGTGTCCTCCGGCGAAATTCCCAGAAGCACGAGAAAGCCCTTTCCGATTTTCCCGACGGCCTCCCCGCCGATCGAGACGGAAGCGCTCCTTACGCGCTGCAGGACGGCCCGCATGGCGTCCCCTCCTTCCAAAGAGAAACGATTCTACTTTATTATATTAAATCATCGCGTAATATTTTTCAACCAGATCTTTTTCCGGTACCGCCAGAAGGAGAGCGGGATCTTGATCAGCTCGTCGCTCATCAGAAGGACGTACACGATCCGCAGATCGAGGTGCAGCACGAAGGCCGCGATACTGCCGAGCAGGATCGACCCGCCCCACATCGAGCCGCAGTCGAAGAGAAGGCCGATCTTCGAGTCCCCGCCCGCGCGGAAGACGCCGACGATGAGCGTCGTGTTCATCGCCTGGGCCATGACGAAGTACGACATGATGAGCATCATGAACGAGAGATATTCCTGCGCCTGCGCCGAGAGCGTCATCACGCTGATCAGAATCGGGCGCGCCGCGAGGACGATCCCGCCGCCGATGAGGCCGAAGACGAGCGTCAGCCGGATGAAGCGGCCGCCGTATTCCTCGGCGCGCTCCGTGTCGCCCGCGCCGATCGCCTTGCCGATCATGATGGCCGTCGCGTTCGCGATGCCGAAGGCCACGACCGTCGCGAGCTGGCGCGCCACCTGCGCGACGCTGTTCGCCGCGACGGCGGCGCTGCCGAGATGGCCGATGACAACGGAGTTCATCGCCGAGCCCGCGCCCCAGAGCAGCTCGTTGATCATCACCGGCACGGAGTACGTCAGGAAATCACGGAACAAAAGCGGGTCGCGCACGAAAATATCCCGCGCGCGCAGGCGCACCGTGCGGTTGATCGCCTTCGAGTAGACGAGCACGATCGCGAGCTCGACGAGCCGCGCGCAGACCGTCGCGAGCGCCGCGCCCTCGATTCCCATCGCGGGGAAGCCGAGCAGGCCGAAGATGAACACGGCGTTCAAAGCGACGTTCGTCACGAGGGAGACGAGATACGTCACCGTCGAGACGACGACGCGCTCGACGCTCCGCATGATGTTGAGGTACACGTTCGTCAGCGCCATCGGGACGTAGGAGACGGCAATGATCCGCAGGTACTTGACGCCCTCGGCGATGACGTCCTCCTCGGGCGTGAACACGCGCATGAGCTGCGCCGGGATGAGCAGCGCCGCGAGGGTGAAGACGAGGCCGGTGCTAAGCGAGAAGCGCAGGGCGATGCCGAGCACCTTCTCAATGGTGCGCGTGTCGCCCTTGCCCCAGTACTGCGCGGTGAGAATGGCCGCGCCGCTCGTCAGGCCGAAGAAAAAGAGCGTCATGATGAACTGCACCTGCCCGGCGAGGGACGAGGCGGAGAGCACCGTCTCGCCGACCTGGCCGAGCATCATCACGTCCGCCGAGGTGACGGCGACGTTGATGAGGTTCTGCAGCGCCATCGGCACGACGAGCGCGAACACGTTCCGGTAGAAGACGCGGCTGTCTGTTTTCAGCTGGTGGTTCATGGGGAAAAAAGCATCCTTTCCTATGGGGTGGGGGAATCGCTCAGATACGGCAGAATCGCGCGGTACGCGCCGACCAGCGCGTCATACGAATAAAAGCGGCAGTTGGCGGCGCTCGTCGAGGGCAGGGCGATCGCCCCGCGCCCGGTTTTTGGCAGGCAGAGCCGCCGGTAGAGCGACGCGGCCTTCGTCCCCGTCGTAAAGACGGCGCGGATCGGCGCTCGGTCAAGGACGGCGGAGAGGTCGTTCGCCTCCGGCGCGCGGATGCTGCCGTCGTCCGCGCCGCGGATCTCGCATGAAGCGAGCACGTCCCAGAGCGCGAAATGACGCCGCAGCGCCAGAGCGAGCCGTTCCTCGCGCGAGGCGGGGAACGGCTCGTCCAGAAGCTGCGCCATCACGCGCCAGAAGCGGTTCTGCGGATGGCCGTAATAAAAGCCTGTTTCGCGCGATTTCGGAGACGGCATCGTCCCGAGAATCAGCACGCGGGAATCCTTGTCGAAGACGGGGGCCAGCGGGTGTACGACGCGCCCGATCATACGCCGTACTTGTGCTCGAGGTACTCGAAGTAGTAGCGCGGCTCGAAGCCCTCGCCGGTCGTCTCGAGCAGCAGCTCCCCGGTCGTCTTTTCACCGCCGAAACGGTGGATGTGATCGCGCAGGAAGGCGCGCAGCGCCGAGAGGCTGCCCGAGCGCAGCATCCCGTCGAGATCCTCCGTGCGGCGCAGGTACGCGTCGAGCTGCGCGGCGACGGCGCTGCCGATGGCGTACGACGGGAAGTAGCCCCAGAGGCCGCTCGCCCAGTGCGTGTCCTGCAGGACGCCCTCGGCGTCGTTTGCCGGCTCCACGCCGAGGACTTCGCGGTATTTCGCGTTCCAGGCGGCGGGCAGATCGGCGACGGCAAGCTCCCCGGCGAACAGCGCCTTTTCGAGCTCATACCGGATGAGGATGTGGAGCGTGTACGTCAGCTCGTCGGCCTCGGTGCGGATGAGACTCGGCTGCACGGCGTTGACGGCGCTCATGAACTCGTCGAGCGGGACGCCGCCGAAGGTCTCGGGCAGCATTTTCTGCAGCTTTTCGTAGATGGCCGACCAGAACGCGCGGCTGCGCCCGAGGTTGTTCTCAAAGAAGCGCGACTGCGACTCGTGCATCCCCATCGACGTGCCGGAGCCGATCGGCGTCAGCGTGCGGTCGTCGGCGATCTGCTGCTCGTAAATGGCGTGGCCCGTCTCGTGGATGGTCGAGAAGATCGCGGAGAGAGCGTCCTCCTCGTAATAGTGGATCGCGATGCGCACGTCGCGGTTATGGAGGTTCGTCGTGAAGGGGTGCTCCGTCTCGCCGATAACGCCGCGCGAGAAATCGAAGCCCACATACCCGGCGAGCCATTTGCAGAACGCGCGCTGCCTGTCTGCCGGGCAGGGATATTTCTTCGGCGGGACGATCCCCTTCTCCGCGCGCCGCCGCAGCAGCGGGACGATGCGCTCCCTCGCCTCGGCGAAGAACGGATCGAGCTGCGCCATGGTGAAACCCTCCTCGTAGTCGTCGAGCACGACGTCGTACGGAGCCTGCCCCTCCTTCGCGCGCAGCGAGGCGAAGCGGCGCTCCGTCGCGACGACCTTTTCAAGCGTCGGCGCGAAGGCGGAAAAGTCGTTCTGCTCCTTGGCCTTCTTCCAGATCGACGGGCTCTGCGCGAGCAGCTGCTGATACGCGCCGTACTCCTTCTGCGGCAGCTTCTCGAGCCGGTCGAGCTCGCGGCTCAGGCGGCGGAGAATCGCCCTGTCGCGGCTCTCCGTGACCTCCCCGGCGGCGGCCTTCGCGAGCGCGCGCACGCGGGGGCCTGTCATCAAAGCGTAGTATTCCTCCGCCATCACGCCGACGACGCGCGCGGTGAGGGCGGCGCCCTCCGGCGGAGCCTGCGTCTCGGCGTCCCAGCCGAACAGCGCGAGCGCCGCCTGATACGCGGCGGCCTTATCCAGCAGCTCCCTGAGCTCGTTCCAATTCTGACTCATAAACATTTCCCTCCCCGTATGTATATGTAGGATTATAGCATATCGCGCGGCGCAATTCCAGCGGGGCGGGGGAGGTTTTCACAAAGAAAAGGCGGGGCGCCTCCCGTTTTGGGGAAGCGCCCCGCGCGAAAAACTCAATATCCAATCATCGGAATCGCCTTCGGGGCGCGGGCGGAGGGGGCCTCCTCGCCGTTTTTGAGGCGGTAGAGGCGCGCCGCCGTCTCGCGGGCGGCGTCCATCAGCTCCGGGTACGGCTGCATACAGCAGTCGACCATGCCGATCTGATAATTTTCACCGTCGAAGCGGCCGAGGCAGAACTGGTCGTTGAACTGGAACCAGTGCGCGCCGACGCCGTACGGATGCGCGGCGACGCGCTCGACGTACCCGCGGAACATCAGGGCGCGCTCGTCCTGGTTCTCGACGCCCTTGAGGCCGGTCGCGGGCAGGCCGCGGTCGAGCGCTCCGGCGTGGAACTCGCCGATGAGGATCGGCAGGTCGACGCCCGCGTTTTTGACAAAGTCCATGTCCCCCGTCGGGTCGAAGCTGTAGCAGTTGATCGAGAACACGTCGAAGTACTCCCAGCCCTTCATCATGTCGGGGTTGTCGGCCTTCGACCAGCGCAGGCCGAGGTTCAGATGGTTCGGATCGACGGCGCGGCACGCGAGGGCGGGCACGCGGATGTATTCCGTGATGAGCCGCCCGGAGAATTCGCGCAGGTCGGAAAGCGAGCCGGGGAAGCGCTGCGAGCAGTCGAGGACGGGCTCCCGGAGCGCGTCGAAGCCCGCAAAGGACGTCCCCCACGCCGCGTTCAGACTGCCGATATCGCCGTACTTTTCCTGCAGGAAGGCGATCAATTCGCGGCGGCAGCAGGTGTCGGCGGGATTGCGGAGCACCTCGTCGGCGATGCACAGGTTCTCGACGAAATTGAATTCCGGCTCGTTGCGCAGGAAATAGCCGATGAGCCACGGGTCGTCCTTCCACGAGGCGAGCTTTTGCGCGTACGCCTCGGAATTTTCGCGGTATTCCTCGGAGAAGACGTCCGGGAAGTCGCGGAAGATGAGCGTCTTCGTCACCGGGAAGCCGCGCAGCTCGCGCACATACGGCAGCTTCGCCCCCGGCGTCTGCACGCCGAGCTCGGAGAAGTTGCCGAGCGAGTTGACGCCGTTCGTCATCAGAATATGATAGGAGAGCTCCTCCCACTTCTTTTTCCACTCGTCCCCGTAGACGCGGCGGAGGTTGACGGCGGGGAAGTTGACCATTTTCCGGTGCTCGGGCGGCATATACGCCGCGCGGCGCGTCTCGCCGGAGACGAAGCAGTCGGCGTAGGACGGGTCGTTTTCCGGCAGCCAGTCGAAGCACTGCTCAAAGCTGTCGTACCGGCCGAACTCGCCGGGATTCGCGCAGCACGGACCGAGCGAGAAATAGTCGCAGCCGTCCGGGTCAGTCAGGTGCCAGCGGCCGTCGCCGGTCTTGACGGTGGAGAAGAAGCCCGTCCCCTCCTTGAGCTTTCTTGTGGCGTCGCCGCCCCAGCGGTTCCATTCCGGGAACGGATAGGCGGCCTCGCCCTCCTCTCTGCGGAAGGCGGCGCGCAGCTCCTCCTCCGAGTGTACCTTGCCCGGCCAGTCCTTTCGCTTCCACTGGCCGAACTCGTCGACGAGCTTCTGCTCCGGCATCGGGAAATCGGCGGGGAACTCGTCCGTCGTGAAGAAGTTCTCGAAGCGCACCTTCACGTCGTGGAACGCCTTCTCCATGCCGAGCTCAAAGCAGACGACGTCCTCCCGCGCGATGCGGTGGCCGTGCACGACGAGCTTGAGCGTCCCGGGCGTGCGGTTTGTGAAGATGGTGCGGTTGTCGAGAAGGTCGAGGTCGAGGCAGATCCGCGTGCGGAAGCGCGGCAGCAGGCCGAAGCGCATACAGATGCGCTCCTCGTCCTCCCCGGCGGCGTAGCAGCGGAACATCATCGCGACGGAATGCTCCTCGAGCACCTCGACGTCGCCGACGAGATAGCGCTCGCCCGTCTCCCGAAGCTGCGGGATCGAGACGCCGCCGCCCTTCGCCCCGAGCAGGACGGTGCAGCCCTCCTCCGCGGCCTCAAGAATCTGCGCGCCGCGCGCCTTCGCGTTCATCCAGCTGAGTTTCATGTGATTTCCTCCCTTTTTGTCCGTCGTTGCGGACTGGTCGCTCCCCATGCGGAGCTGTGCGTCCTCTGAGTGAAAACGCGGGTTTTCTTCTCAGAGATAGCCATTTTCATTATATGCCATCCTCAATTCCGGGACAAGTGCAAAAAACGCCCAAGTTCGCGCCGGGATTTTTTCAGCAAAAATCACGAAAACCTTTCCGCGAAAATGCTTGCCAATTTGCGCGCGAACTGCTATAGTGATCGAGGAGCCCGCCGATCTCCGGCGGGAAACAGGGAGGAATTCTTTATGCAGAACATCAGAGACAAGCTCGCGGCGAAGCTGCGCGACAATTGGAACGAGGGCGGCCTGACCTTCGCCTTCCTCGGCGACAGCGTGACGCAGAGCTGCTTCGAGCTGTACAAGAAGCTGGACGGCTCGATCGACGCCGTCTACGACGCGGACGCCGCCTATCACCACTATCTCAAGCGGGCGCTCGCCATGCTGTACCCGAACGTGCCGGTGAACATCATCAACGCGGGCATCGGCGGCGGCAACGCCCCGCACGCCCTCGCGCGCCTCGACCGCGACGTGATTTCCCACAGGCCGGATCTGACGGTCGTGTGCTTCGCCCTCAACGATTCCTGTGGGGGGGAGGAGGGTCTTCCCGCGTACCGCGAGGCGATCGGCGAAATTCTCGACCGCCTGGCCGCCGCCGGGAGCGAGGTCATCTTCCTGACGCCGAACATGATGTGCACCGGCCTGAGCTGTCACATCACGGACGGCGCGATCCGCGAGATGGCCCAGGGCACGGCCAACCTGCAGAATTCCGGGATGCTCGATCGCTATGTGGAGGCGGCGCGCGCCGTCTGCGCGGAGCGCGGCGTCCCCGTCGCCGACGCCTACGCGAAGTGGAAGGCGATCGCCGCCGCGGGCGTCGACGTCACGGAGCTGCTTGCCAATCAGATGAACCATCCCACGCGCGAGATGAACTGGCTCTTTGCCGTGACGCTGCTCGAGACGATTCTGACCGCGCCGTAAACCGGGCGGCATCCAATCTATATAAAGGAGGCTGAACCATGACACGTCAATTTGTCTGTACCCCCGAGGAGCCCGTCGTGCAGACGTCCGCCGGACGCGTGCACGGCTTCCTTATAGACGGGCTCGCGTGCTTCCGCGGCATTCCGTACGCGAAGGCGCGGCGCTTCCGGATGCCGGAGCCTCCCGATCCGTGGACTGGCGTCCTCGACGCGACGAGCTACGGCTACGTCTGCCCGATGCTTGAGCGCGAGTCCGCGCAGGGCGAGCTGCTCGTCGCCCACCGCTACTGGCCGAAGGACGAGAACTGCCAGTCGCTGAACCTCTGGTCGCCCGGTCTCGACGGCAAAAAGCGCCCCGTTCTGGTCTGGCTGCACGGAGGCGGCTTCTCGAGCGGCTCGTCCATCGAGCACATGGCTTACGACGGCGAAGCGCTCAGCCGGTTCGGGGACGCGGTCGTCGTCTCCCTGAACCACCGGCTCAACATCCTCGGCTACCTCGATCTGTCGGCGTACGGCGAACAATACTGGAATTCCGCGAACGTGGGCAACGCCGACATCGTGGCCGCTCTCGAGTGGATCCGGGACAACATCGCGGCCTTCGGCGGCGATCCGGACAACGTGACGCTGTTCGGCCAGTCGGGCGGCGGGGCGAAGGTTATCGCGCTGATGCAGACGCCCGCCGCGGACGGCCTGTTCCACAAGGGCATCATCATGAGCGGCGTCGCCGACGCGCTCTGCCTGCGCCGCGGGACGCCCAGCGGGAAAATCGGGGAGGCGCTGCTGCGCGAGCTGGGCCTCAAGCCCTCCCAGATCGGCACGCTCGAGACGCTTCCGTACGATCGCCTCGCGGAGGCGTACAACCGCGTTTCCCCCGTCCTGTGCCGGGAGGGCCGCTACATCGGCTGTCTGCCTCTGCCGAACGAGTGGTATCTCGGCGACCCGTCCGAGATCGGCTTTACGGATCACGCGCGGACAATCCCGCTGCTTACCGGATCGGTGCTCGCGGAGTTCGGCTTCGGCCCCGGCGTGCCGAACAAGCACCGGCTCACCCGCGCGCAGCAGCTCGAGCTGCTCGAGCGCGTCTACGGCGCGAAGACGGAGGAGCTTGCCGCCCTGTTTGAGGCGGCGCATCCAGGCAAGAATCTCACGGATCTGCTGTTCCTCGACTCGTTCACCCGCGCCCCGACGGCGGCGCTGTGCGAGCGCCGCGCGGCGGAGGGCGGCGCTCCGGCGTACAACTACCTCTTCACGCTCGACTTTCCGATGAACGGCGGCAAACCGGCGTGGCACTGCTCGGACATTCCCTTCGCCTTCCATAACACGGCGATGATTCCCGTCTGCTGGATTCCCGGCGTGACCGAGCGGCTCGAGGAGCAGCTCTCCGCCGCGTTCATCCAATTCGCGAGGACAGGCGACCCGGGTCATCCGCTGCTTCCCGCCTGGCCGCCGTGCGCGCCCGGCAGTCTCGCGACCATGGTGCTCGACGAGCACTGCGAGGTTCGCGTGAACTTCGACAAGGCGCTTTACGAGGCGTTTCTCCCCGTCGCGCCGAATCCTGCCATGCTCAATCAGGATGCGATTGTGCTGCATTGAGGGGGCTGACGATTGGGAAAGTGAAGCTTTACACATTGGAAAGCTTGCTTTCCAATGTGTAAAGCAGGTTTTCAGCCAGGCCTTTTTCAAAAGGGTGCCGTGTGCCAGTGGCACACAAACAAGGCACCGACCGGAGCGGGAGCGGAGAACGCGTACCCCCGTACTCTTAGTGCGAAGCCCCACCTCGAGCAGCTGAATTTTAATTTGCCGGGACGCAACCGGCAAATTGAAATTCGGGCAACACCGCCCCAAGCGGTGTTGCAAAAACAGACGCAGCGTTTTTCCCCGGAAGGCGGCGCACCCAATTCCTTTCCCACACGCAGCTCCATATTCTTCGCACCCGGCCATCAGCTTCACACGCAGCCGCGCGTGTTCCCGCTTTATTTCATGAATAAGTTTAAGGCCCTGCCGGAAAATGACAATGCTCCCTCCACGTTTGACAGTGTTTTTTCTTTTTCACTGTCTCTCATAGAGGGAGCATATCATTTTCGGCAGCAGGGGAATTTTACATTCAGTCAAGTACGGCGGCCAGCTTTGCCGGCTGGGAGGGCTTGCGCGCCTCCTCCGGCCAGATGGTGTAGATAGTTTCGTCCCGGCCGACCATCGAGATCGGCGTCTTCGGCAGAAGCTTGTGCAGAACCTCCACAAATCCGTTCATCGGGGCTTCCGCCATTCCCGTGTAAATATGTTTCGCGCCGATCCGGCGGGCGAAGCTGGCCGCGACCACCGGGGCGTTGTCCTGAAAATATACCGTCATTTCCGCGCCGGCGTCTTTCGCCGTCTGGCGCAGGTACTCCAATTCTTCGCCGCACGGCCTCGTGCAGAGAACAGCGGGCAGAACGCAGAGGACGTGCAGCGCGCACTCGCTCCCGTCAGCCATTCTGCGCCCGGCCCGGATGAGCCTGTCGCAGTCCCGCTGCCCCGTGACGCAGACCATCACGGCTGATTTCGCTTTCAAAGCGGGGACCTCCTTTCCGCAGCCGGACGAGCTCCGGCTTTCTCCATCCTCAGTATAGAGGATTTCAGAGGCGGTTTGGAGAACGCTGCGTGTATAGAGAATGAACAAATTATGAATTTATTATGACGACAATTTTCCACATTTTTTATAATAGTTTTCCACAATCGGGGAGGAGCGCGGCGAGCTCCCGGCACCGCGTTTCGTCCATTTCCGGTACGCTTTCGAGCGGAAACGGGACGCCCATCGCCTGATATTTTTCGAGGCAGAGCTTGCGGAAGGGAAGCAGCTCGATTTTCCGCAGATTCGGGTACGAGGCCGCCTTTTCCCCGAGCGCGCGGATGTGCGCCTCCCCGTCGGTGAGGCCGGGCACGACGACGTGCCGGATCCACAGCGGCACGCCCAGCGAGGCCGTCAGGCGCAGGAATTCCTCCACGCGCGCGAGGCTTCCGCGGCAGTAGTGCCGGTAGTCCTCCTCGGTGAGGAATTTGAGGTCGGCGAGGACGAGGTTCGTGTGCGCGAGGACGCGCTCCGCCGCCTCGAGGTCGCCGGTGCAGGAGGTGTCGAGCGCCGTGTGGACGCCCTCTGCCTGCAAGATGGAAAACAGCTCCTCGACGAACGCGGCCTGGAAAAGCGGTTCGCCGCCCGTGACGGTGACGCCGCCCGTCTCCTTCCAGTAGGGGCGGTAGCGCAGCAGGCGGCGCGCGAGCGCCGCGGCCTCAATTTCCTCGCCGCCCGCCGGATCCCAGGTGTCGGGGTTGTGGCAGTACGCGCAGCGCAGCGGACAGCCCTGCAGGAAGGCGACGGCGCGGAGGCCCGGCCCGTCCACAGCGCCGAGGGACTGGATCGAGTGGATGCGCCCCGTCATACGCTGACGTGGAAGGTGCGCGCGATGACCTCGCGCTGCTGCTCGCGGGAGAGCTTGTAGAAGTTCACGGCATAGCCGGAGACGCGAATCGTCAGGTTCGGATAGTCCTCCGGGTGCTCGTAGGCGGCGAGCAGCGTCTCGCGGTTGAGGACGTTCACGTTCAGGTGGTGCGCCTTCTGGCCGAAATAGCCGCCGAGAATCGCGACGAGGTTGCCGACGCGCTCGTCCTCCGTCTTGCCGAGCGCCTGCGGGACGATGGAGAAGGTGTTGGAGATGCCGTCGCGGCAGACGTCGTAGGAGAGCTTCGCGACGGAGTTGAGCGACGCGAGCGCGCCGGAGCGGTCGCGGCCGGCCATCGGGTTCGCGCCCGGGGCGAGCGGCTCGCCGCCCTTTCGGCCGTCCGGGGTTGAGCCGGTTTTCTTGCCGTACATCACGTTGGAAGTGATGGTGAGGATGGAGAGCGTATGCTCCGCGCCGCGGTAGAGCGGGTTCTTCTTGAGCTCTTTGCAGAACAGCTCGACCTGCTCGCAGGCGATGGAGTCGACGCGGTCGTCGTCATTGCCGAAGGCCGGGTACTCGCCCTCAATCTCGTAGTCGGTGATGAGGCCCGTCTCCGCGTCGCGCACGCAGCGCACCTTCGCGTATTTGATGGCGGAGAGCGAGTCCGCCATGCAGCTCATCCCGGCGACGCCGAAGGCCATGAAGCGGTGCACATGGGAGTCGTGCAGCGCCATCTGCGTCTTCTCGTAGCAGTATTTGTCGTGCATATAGTGGATGATGTTCATCGCGCTGACATACGTCTTCGCGAGCCACGGGCGGTAGAAGTCGAGGAGCTCCACCACCTTGTCATAGTCGAGGTATTCGCCCTGATACGGCTCGTGCGCCGGGCCGACCTGGAGGTTCTTCTTCTCGTCGCGGCCGCCGTTGAGGGCGAGCAGGAGCAGCTTCGCGAGGTTGGCGCGCGCGCCGAAGAACTGCATCTGCTTGCCGACCTTCATCGCGGAGACGCAGCACGCGATCGCGTAGTCGTCGCCGTAGAGCGGGCGCATCACGTCGTCGTTTTCGTACTGAAGCGCGTCGGTGTCGCAGGAAACCTTTGCCGCGAAGCGCTTCCAGTTCTCCGGCAGCGCCTCGGCCCACAGCACGGTGAGGTTCGGCTCGGCGGAGGGGTTGAGGTTGTAGAGCGTCTGAAGCATCCGGAAGCAGTTCTTCGTCACGAGATGACGGCCGTCCTCGCCGACGCCGCCGAGCGACTCGGTGATCCACATCGGATCGCCGCCGAACAGCTCGTTGTACTCCGGCGTGCGCAGGTGGCGCGCCATGCGCAGCTTCATGACGAAGTCGTCCATGATTTCCTGCGCGCCCGCTTCGTCGAGGACGCCCTCGCGCAGATCGCGCTCAAAATAGATGTCGAGGAAGGTGGAGACGCGGCCGAGGCTCATTGCCGCGCCGTTCTGCTCCTTGATGGACGCGAGATAGCCGAAGTACGTCCACTGCACGGCCTCGCGGGCGTTCTCCGCCGGGCGGGAAATGTCGAAGCCGTAGGCGGCGGCCATCTTCTTCATGTCCTCGAGGGCTTCGAGCTGCATGGAGAGCTCCTCGAGCGCGCGGATGGTGCGCTCAAGCATCGGCTGCTCGCCGCGGGCGAGCTTGTCCTTCTTCTTCTCCGCGATCAGGCGGTCGACGCCGTAGAGCGCGACGCGGCGGTAGTCGCCGATGATGCGTCCGCGCCCGTAGGCGTCCGGCAGGCCGGTGATAAGGCCGCAGTGGCGCGCCGCGCGGATCTCGGGCGTGTAGGCGGAAAACACGCCGTCGTTGTGCGTGCGGTGCTGGCAGAACTGCTTCTCCACGTTCTCGGAGACGGTGTAGCCGTACGCCCTGCACGCGTCGTGCACCATGCGCATCCCGCCGAAGGGATTGCACGCGCGCTTTAACGGCTCGTCGGTCTGGAAGCCGACGATGATCTCACGCTCTTTGTCGAGGTAGCCGGGGGCGAAGGAGGTGGGGGTGATCACCGTGTCGACGTCGATTTTGAGCACGCCGTTCTGCTCATGCTCCCTGCGGAACAGCTCGTCCATCTTGCCGCGCAGCGCGAGGGTGCGCGCCGTGGGGCCGGAGAGGAAGGAGCCGTCGCCGTCGTAGGGCGTATAGTTCCTCTGAATAAAGTCGCGAACGTTGATTTCCTCCTGCCAGACTCCGGAAGCAAACTCTCTCCAAGCCGTCATGTCAAAACACACCTTTCCGTTTTTTCCCTTGCATCTTGCGCGCTGCCCTTTTTGCTGGAAACAAAAAGGGCAGCATCACAATCGGATGCTGCCCAGACGGTCGGCGTTTATCAGGCGTTCCATTCCCTGGTGTAAGCTCACCCCGCGGCTTCGCCGCGTTCCGTCAGTAATGGAGGCCGTTTCTCTTTGGCTTCATCATAGCACGGGCGGCGCGCCGCGTCAAGCGGGGAACGGGAAATTCGGAGAAAGGGCGAAAGCCCGGCGAAAAAACCGGCCGGGATTTGTGGGGATTACTCCCGCGCCGCGGCGGAAGCGCGCTTTTTCCTCCAGAGGAGCAGGAGCCCCAGCAGCAGGACGAGCGGGAAAACGACGGCGGCCAGCAGTCCGGCGCGCAGCTCGTCGCCCGCCGCGGCGGAGACCATGCCCGCGAGCGTCGGCCCGCCGGAGCAGCCGAGATCCCCCGCGAGCGCGAGCAGGGCGAACATCGCCGTCCCGCCGCCGCGCAGCGTGGCCGCCGCCTTGCTGAGCGTGCCCGGCCACATGATGCCGACGGAGACGCCGCACAGCGCGCAGCCCACGAGGCCGAGCGCCGGGACGGGCACGAGCGAGAGCAGCAGGTAGGAGAGCACGCACAGCGCGGCGCTGCCGATCATGAAGCCATCGAGGTCGACCTTCTCGCCGTACTTGCCGTAGAACGAGCGTGCCACGCCCATGCACACGGCGAAGGCCATCGGCCCGGCGAGATCGCCCACCGTCTTGCTCACGCCGAGGGACTGCTCGGCAAAGGTGGAGGCCCACTGGCTTACGGCCTGCTCGCTCGCCCCGGCGCAGAGCATCATGAGGAAAAAGAGCCAGAAGATCCGGCGGGAAAAGAGCTCCCGCAGGCTCAGGCCGCGCTCGCCCTCCTTGACGAGCGGCGCGATCGGCACGCGGGTGAAGACGAAGAAATTGCAGATCGGCAGAAGCGCCCAGAGCATCGCGAGGAGCTTCCAGCGGGCGGTGCCGAACACGGCGAAGTAGACGGTCGAGAGCAGGACGACGCCGACCTGCCCCCAGCTGTAAAAGGAGTGCAGCAGACTCATCGTCCCGGCCTTGTTGTCCGTCGGGCAGGATTCCACAATCGGGCTGACGAGCACCTCGAGCAGGCCGCCCCCGACGGCGTAGACCACGACGGCGGCGAGGAGGCCGTAAAACGGCGTGGGCAGCACGTCCGGCAGTACGGCGAGCATGATAAGCCCCGCCGCGGCGGTCAGATGGGCGATCCCGATCGAAACGCGGTAGCCGATTTTGTCGACGAACCCGGCGGAGAGCAGGTCGACGAGCAGCTGCACGCCGAAATTGACGGTGACGAGCATCGTGATCTGCGTCAGCGGGATGCCGTAGCTGGCCTGAAACGTCAGAAACAGCAGCGGCGCGAAGTTGACGATGACGGCCTGCACGATGTATCCGGTGAGGCAGGCGCGGATGGTGTGGCGGTAGGTGAGCTTCATGGAAAAGACTCCTCCGAAAACAAAGAATGGGAGCGCCTCCTTGTCGGGGCACTCCCATTCTTTATAGCACACCGCGCGGGAAAGCGCAATCCCCCAAAAACGAGAATTGCGCTGATGGCGGCCTTCATTTGTCCGCCTGGCCCGCGCGGGGAGGCTCAGGCGAGCGGTGCGGCCGGGCTTCCTGTCCCTCCTGCGCTGGAAGAGCTTCGGCGTGCCGCCGCGCAAAATCGGACGGCGTTGCGCCGCAGATTTCCTTAAAGAGCAGATAGAAGTAATTGTAGTTTTCGATCCCGACCTGGCAGGCGATCTCCTGCAGGGAATCCTGGCGGGCGAGAATTCTGCGCCGCGCCTCCCGCATACGCACCTGGTTGATGTAGCTGACCAGCGTGGTGGAGGTTTCCCGGCGGAAGATGCGGCTCAGATGGGAAGGACTGACGGCGAGCGCGCCCGAGATCTTCGGCAGCGTCAGCTTTTCGGAATAATGCTCCTCGATGTAGCGGATGGCCTGCGCGGCGAGGGTGTCCGTCTCCTTCCTGCCTTTCTTTTCCATCAAGCCGAGGAGGCGGACAAACGCGCCGGTCAGATAGGCGCAGATTGCGGAAGGATTCTTGAGGCGGTGATAGTGGTTGTACGGGTTTCCGTCGCGGAGAAGCTCGGCCTCGGAGACGTCGTATTCCTGCATCTTGTGCAGCAGCAGGGAAATGAATTCCGTATAGTAAAGCTGCATCTGCTCGCGGGGCAGCTCCATATCCCGGAAGAAGTCGCGGAAGAAATCCCGCACGGCTTCCTCGCCGCAGAGCAGCTGCCTGTCGAGCGTTTCAAGGTAATTTCCGCTCCTCGGGGGGACGCTCGGCAGCACGGGAGCGCTCTCCCAGCGGTAGATGAAGGACGATTTCCCGTTGAAATACAGATCCATGAAGCGCGAATACAGGGCGTCCTTCTTGGCGGGAACAGCCCGGTAATCGGGGACGGCGTCGGAGAGGAAAAAGGACATTTTCAGCGAGCAGAAGCGATCAAGCGTCGTCTGGATTTGCTCCACAATGTCGAGCAGCTCCTCGGCCGTTTTGCCGCGGCTTCGGAAGACGATGAGAAAAATCCCCCGATCCAGAACGGCGCAGTAGTAGTCGTGATAGTAGCGGATGGTTTCGTCAATGACCACCTTGACCGTCACGTCGTCGAAGGCGTAGGAGGGGGAGCCACCCGTGTAATATTCGTCAATCCCGCCGAGAACAAGGGTCTGCTCGTCAAAGAGCCAGTCAAGGCCGAGCGAGGAGACGGCCTCCCGATCGGACGCGTCCGTCCCGCCGGAGCCGGCGATGAGACGGTAGAACAGCTCGGAGGTCTGTTGGCCGATTCCCTTTTCCCGCGTGGTGATCCGGCTCGAGTCGAGCTCCTTCGTGAGCTTGGAGACGACCTCCTCGAGGACCGCGGCGCTGATCCGGTATTTGAGCAGGTAGTCCACTGCGCCGTATTTGAGGCTGTTGCGGACGTAATCGAAATCGTCGAACGCGCTGAGCACGACAATTTTGATGCCCGGATCGCGCTTGCGGACGGCGTCGATCAGATCGATGCCCGAGATCCCGGGCATACTGACGTCGGTGAAAATCACGTCCGGGTGCAGGCGATCGAGCTGCGCGAGCGCGTCCTCCCCCTTTTCGGCCTCGTAGACAATCTCACAGTTCCATTTGTTCCAGTTCAGCATTTGACGAAGCTGCATAAGGACAACGGGATCGTCGTCAACCAGCATGACCTTGTACATGAAATCCTCCCTGATTCAGTACGGCGCGTCCTCGCTCAGGACGGATCGGAGTCAATGGCGGGGAGCAGCAGCCGCACGGTCGTCCAATGGCCTGGGCAGCTCTCCATGGCGAGCCCGTACGGGGCTCCGAAGCTCAATTCAATCCGCTCCCTGACGTTGGCGACCCCGATCCGGACCTGCGCCTTCGCGGCGAGAACCTCGCGGATTTTTTCCGCCGTCATCCCGACGCCGTTGTCCGTCACGGAAAACAGCAGCCCGTCCTCCGTCCGCTTCCCGCAGATGATGATGCGTCCCCGGCGCTTGGAGGGCTCAATTCCGTGGATGACGGCGTTTTCGACAATCGGCTGCAGGATAAATTTCGGGATCCATTTGTCAAGAATTGCATCTTCGACCTCAAAGCGGACAGAAAAGCGGCCGAGCTTCTGGCATTCCTGAATCCGGAGATAGTTTTCCAGAAGTCCCAGCTCCGCCCGGACGGTGTGATATGCGCTCTTCGTCTCCATGCTGCCGCGGAGCAGGTCGATGACGGAATTGATGAGAGATTCTATCGTCTCCTCCCTGCGGATCTTCGCCATGAAGGAGATGGTGTTGAGCGTGTTCGAGAGAGCGTGAGGGTTGATCTGCAGCTGCAGCGCCTGAATTTCCAGAATCCGGCGTTCCCGCTCCTGCTTTTTGATATCGTCGACGAGCTCCTGAATCCGGTGGGACATCAGGTTGATGTGGCAGCACAGGAAGGCGATCTCGTCGTTGCCCTCCTCCCGGAGGGAAAGCTCGAGCTTCGATTCCCGGATCCGCGAAACGCCCTCCACCACCTCCGAGAGGGGCAGCGTGATGCTGTACGAAAAGAGGGAGGCGCACAGCAGGCCGCACGCGAGAAGGATCAGCCCAAATACGCCGATGCTCAGGAACAGAATTTGCGAATCGCTGCGGAAATAGTCCTGTGCGACAAATGAAACAATGGTCCAATTGATGGTGTCCAGCTCGTCGGAGAATGTGACATAGGAACTGAAATCCCCGGAGGAGAACGCGTCCGCGCTGCTCGTGCCGCTCGGAAAGCGGCGGTCGTTCGAGGCGATGATCAGGCCGGAGGCGTCCTGAAGCACAATCCGGCTCCCCGCCTCCTCGCCCATCAGATCGAACAGCCTTGTGATTTCGTCCTCGGGGATTGCCGCCACGAGGCTGCCGCTCACGCGGCCGGTGTCCCGTTCCTTGACGGCCTTTCCCAAAAGGATGGTTTCCCTGTCCTGATCCGGGGCAAAGGGCATCCGATCCTCCTGCGAGCCGTTGATGGCGGTGAAAATACAGCGGCCGTTCTCGCGCAGGCATTGCTCGAGAAAAGCGGAGAGCAGCTCCTGCTTCGGATGAATCAGAAACGGGGAGCTGTTGTACAGGTTAACGCTTTCGCCCTCGAGCGTATAGACGTTGACCTCGGAGATAATGTTGCCGAAAATGTATTTCGTGCTCATTTCCTCGGTAAAGTCAAGCATCGCCTGATTTTTCATGCGATCGTTGTAGGTGTCGTAATGCTGCAGAATATCCTGCACGATTTCAAGGTAGCTGAAGTCGATGCACTGGTTTTTGGCGTTCCCGACGCTGTTTTCAATGCTGATCGCCGTCCGTGCCAACGCATTGTCGAGCACCTGATTGAGCTTCCGCTGTACCACGGCGTTGCTGCTGCCGTAGGCGAGCAGACCGTATAAAAGAAAAGGGAGGCAGATCGCCAGAACGACCATCAGAAACAGCCGCTGCGAAATGCGCAGCCTGCGGATTCGCTCGATCAGTCTGTGCGGCGTTCTCAATACCGTCTCCTCCTTTTGCGTCGTGATATCCTCAGAGCGTCAGTCCGTGGTCAAACTGCGGGCGCTCCATCCACCGGCGCACCCGCTCCGTGATGCGCTCCGCCGCCCTGTCATAGATTTCCTCGCCGAACCGCGCGTCCGCCTCGTGCGGATCCCGGGAACCGAAAATACCAAACTGCAATTCCTTTTCCGCGAGCGAGAGATCCACGGTGTCGGGATCCGAGCAGAGCAGGTGCGAGGTTTCCCAGCCTCCCGCGTGGTCGCCGGCTTCGGCGTAATCGGGGCGCAGCAGCAGATAGTCCGCGAGGGCCAGTCCCCCGATGCGCTTCCACGGTTTGTCGTACGCCCACTGGTTGTAGGTGAGGACGGCGCAGCGCGCCGGCTCCACCAGCGGGTAATGACCCGCCACAAAAACCACAAGAGCAAAGCCGTACGAGGCGGCCTCCGCCATAATCTGGATCAGCAGGCGCTGGTACAGCTCCAGCTGCTGCATTCCGGAACAGGGAAATTTCTCCTCCGAGAAGGCGTCGGGGGGCAGCCCCATGCGCTCGCAGATGCCGCCCTGAAAGCGCGGATCGGTTTCCAGCAGGGAATTGACGCGGCTTTCCCCGTAGTAGACCGGCGGAAAGACGACGCCTCCCTGCGCGGCGCACCGCAGGCAGAGCTCCTCTGCCTGCAGCCCGTCCGCTCCCATCGGATTGTGCAGCCCATGCCATTCGAGCGTGCCGAGCGGCACATAGACGACGGGAAACTCCTCCCTGACCCGCGCGATGTCCCGCGGGCGCATTCTCCAGAACCGGCGTTCGATCCCGCCGTGCGCGTTATCCCTTGATGCCACCGGCGATCATTCCTTCCATAAACAGCTTCTGGCACAGGAAAAACAGAATCATGACGGGGACGACCGAGACGACGGCTCCCGCAAACATGAGGTTGTAATTATTCCCATAGGGGGAGAGGTAGGTCTGCAGGCCGACGGTGAGCGTGAAGCTCTCGCTTTTCGACATAACGATCAGCGGCCAGAGGAAATCGTTCCACTCCGTCGTGGCCTGCAGAATCAGCATGGAGGCGTAGGCCGGCTTCATCAGCGGGATCATGATGCGCACGAAGATGCCGAATTCCCCGCAGCCGTCGAGCCGCGCTGCGTCCATGAAATCCTGGGAGAGCGATTGGGTGTACTGCAGGAAAAAGTAGATGGTGAACGCGGAGACGGCGAAGGGGAGGATGACTCCCGCGACGGAATTGAGCAGGTTGAACGCCCGCATTTCATTATACAGCGGGATCATGAGCGTTTCAATCGGGATCATCATGGTGCTGAGGATCAGAACGATGATCGCCCGTCTCCCGCGGAAGCGGTACATTCCCACGCCGTACCCCGTCATGGACGAGAGCGCGATGGAGAGAATGGTAAACGAGACGGTGATGACGACGCTGTTTCCGAACCAGCGGAAGAACAGGCCGTCGCTGTCCGTCGCGAGCATCCTGTAGTTTTCAATGCTGAGCAGATCCGGCGTGACGCGCAGCGCGATTCCGTGCCGGAACACAAGGCTCATGTCGTCGACAAAGGAGGTGACGAGCAGATACAAAAACGGAATGAGGCTCACGGCGGCGAAGAGCACCAGCAAACAGACGACGAGGATCCGGTAGGCGGTATGGCGTGTTTTCATCGCCCGGTTCCTCCCTTCCCGATGCCGAATACCTTGATGAAGACGGCGTTGAGCACCATCAGAAAGGCGAACAGAACGACGGACATGGCCGAGGCGTAGCCCATATCAAACTGACCGAAGGCCGTGCGGTAAATGTAGAGCACAATCGTCAGGCCGATATCGCCGGGCGTGTTGCTGTTGCGCCAGAGCACATAGCTTTCCCCGAACATCCGCAGTCCGCCGTAGGTGAGAATGGTGATGACGAAGACGAGAATCGGCCGAAGTCCCGGCAGCGTGACGTAGCGGAACTTCTGCCAGGCGTTCGCCCCGTCGACGTAGGCGGCGTCATACAGCTCCGGCGAGATGGTCTGCAGGCCGGAGAGAAAATAGAGGAGGTTCATGCCCAGCCACCGCCAGGTGGAGGTGAAGACGAGCGCCAGAATGCCCGTCAGCTTCGTGTCGTAGAGCCATTCGCGCGCGCTCTGGCCGAACAGGCCGGCGAGAAGATTGAGCGGCGTGTCGGCGTTTCCGGCGAAAAAGAGCCGGAAGAAAATGCCGGCGACGACGATGGAGGTCAGCGCCGGAATGTAAAGCGCGGAGCGGAACACGTTGCGCAGCGGCGTGAGGCGGTTGTTCAGAAGTATGGCGAGCAGCATGGCGAAGACCACGTTGACCACCACAATCCCGACGGTGAAGCCGATGCTGTTGAGAACGGCCGAGACAATGTGGGGATCGGTCAGAAGCCGGCGGTAATGATCGGCGCCGACGAAAACGTAGGTGCTGACGCCCTGCAGATTGAACACGCTGGTGCAGATCATGTTCAGCATCGGATACAAAAGAAAAATAAAAAAGGAGAGCAGAAACGGGGCGCAGAACAGATAGGGAACGGTTTTCTGTGTAAATAGCTTTTTCTTTTTCAAGTCGGCTGCATCCTCTCTGTTGGCTCGCGGTACGGCGGCGGAACGTTCCGCCGCGAGCCTGTCGGACGATTCGCTGGCGGAAGGGGTATAGGAAACGGAGGGCCGCCCGGGACGGACGGCCCTCCTCGCCGGCCGGCGTCATAGAACAAAATCCCGCGCGGCTTCCGGCGTATTACTGCGTATTCTCGATCTCCTGCGCGATGGCGTTCAGCGCGTCCTGCGGGGAGGCGCTCTTCTCCGAAAGCACCTGGAACAGCAGGTTGCTGTTGACAAGGTTGCTCGCCGCGGAGAACTTCGGGGAAGCCGTGATGTTGCTCTTCTGGTAGCCGTCCTTCATGCTCAGGACAACGTCAAAAATATCCTCGCCGAAGTAGTCGGTGAACTTGTTCTGCTCCTTTGTCACATCGGTGTCCCACACGTCCCAGCGGAGCGGATCGAAGCCCAGGACGGTCCAGATCTTTCCGGCGCCCTCCTCGCTTGTCTTGGCTTCGGCCAGGAATCTCTTGGCGAGATCCTGATTTTCGCACTGTACCGTGATCGCGGTTCCCGTGCCGCCGAAGACGGGATAGGTGTTGCCCTCCTCCCACACGGGCGGGGAGGCGACGGCGACCTTGCCGGAGAGCTCTGTCATGTAGTCGGTAAAGCGGTTCAGATACCAGAAGCACTCGAGGAGGGAGGCTGTGCCGCCCTGGGCCATATAGCCGTAAAATTCCTCGGTGTGAATATTGCCGCCCGGCGTCGTGACCGCCGTGCCGTCCGCAAGCATATCGAGCATGAACTGCAGAACCTCGGCGTTTTCCTCACTGTCGATGATGCAGTTGCCGTCGGCGTCGAAATAGTCGCCGCCGTTCATGCACATCATGATGTAGGACTGCCACATATCGCTCACGTCAAACGTGATCATCGGTTTTCCCGTGGCCTCAAGGACCTTCTTGCCGGCCTCGTGGAAGTCTTCCCAGGTAACGATGTCTTCGGGCTTCACACCGGCTGCCCCGAGAATCTCCGTGTTGTAGAAGATGGTGGGAGCGCCGACATGGTATTCCAGGCCGTAATAGTTGCCGTTGTACTTGTAGATGTCGAGAACAGGCTCAAGGAAATGCTCCTTCTCCGGCTCGATGATGTCGTTGAGCGGGACGAAGACCTCCTCGCCCTCCTGCATGAAATCGCTGAAGCGCGCGACGTTGACGTCCACAATGTCGGGAGCTCCGTCGCCCGACTGCAGCGTCACGAGCAGCTTGCTGTGCATATCGGGGACAGGGTACGTCTCGGTGGAGAGCTCGATCGGCTCATCCGGATGGGCGGCGTTCCAGGTATCCGCCGCGTCGATGAAAAATTCCGTGTGCTGTTCCACATATGTCCAGAAGGTGAGCGGCGTAGCCTCGCCGGAGGGCTGCGCTTCGTCCCCGCCGCCGTCCGCGGCCGACGCGGCGGCGGAGCCGGGAGCGGCGCTCTCACCGGAAGGGGATGAGCAGCCCATCACCGGGGATAAGACCAGTGCGGCGGCGAGCAGCGCTGCGATTGTTTTCTTTTTCATCGATTCGTTCCTCCTCTTTTCCCCGCCCAAGGCGGGGTTTGTTTTGAAGCACCTTTATTATAGGCGCTTTCGGGGAGAAACAACATTAAGAATTCTGCCTTCGTTTCTCTGATTTTTGACCTCTTTTCACAAGAATGTTGAAAAATAATGGTATATTTTTCCTTTGTTCACAAAAAAGAAGCCGCGGCAAAAGCCGCGGCTGAAAATCACGGAAGGGATCGAAGGAGCGTTACGCTTCCTCCATCACCCGCACCTCAAACGGCGCGAGCGTCACGCCGAGGGCGCTGACGGCGCTCTCGTTGTGGTTGAGCAGGATGCGGACGCGGCGCGCCTCGCTCTCGCGGGTGACGAGCTCCACGCCCTCCGGCAGAAGCTCCGTGCGCAGGCCTGCGAAGGCCATCGCCTCGCCGAGCACCTGCTCGAGGATGGCGGCGTCGGGCGTCGTGCCGATGTAGTACGCGCGCCCCTCGCCGAACGCGTTGCGCGTGATGGCCGCATACTCGCGGTAGAAGGGGTCGTTGTAGCGGTAGAGGGTTTCCGCGCGGTCCGGGACGAGCATATCGCGGAAGATGCCCGCGGTGCCGCTGCCGTTCTCGCCGGTCAGCGGGATGCAGTCGTACTCCTGCACGCTCTCGGTGTCCTCGACGCGCAGGCCAAGAAGCTCGCCGCAGCCGACGGGCAGCGTTTTGCCGAAGGTCAGGTTGTTGCGCCGGTCCTTGACGGCGGTGCGGTAGGTGACGACGGCGCAGCCGCCCGCGGCGACGTACCGCTTCAGGCGCTGGAGGAACGCGTCGTCCGTCACGATCATGTTCGGCACGATCACGAGCCTGTAGCCGGAGAAGTCGCGCGAGGCAGGGATGACGTCCACCGTCTGCCCGGCGCGGAACAGCACGCCGTGCAGGCGCTTCATCTCCGAGCCGCAGTCGAGCAGGATGCTCTGCTGCTGGATGCGGAAGGAGGCGAGGGAGTCGTAGTCGTAGAGGATGGCGGCCTCCGCCTTCACCGGCGCGGTGAGGACGTCCTCATAGCCGCGCACCTCGCGGAAGAAGCTCTGCGCCTCGAAGAAGCGGCGGCGCGGCACGTTGTCGGCGTCGAGGATGCCGTAGCAGAACTGCTCCGCGCCCTTCGTCGCGCCGCGGTAGCGGAAGTACATCAGGCCGTCGCAGCCGTGGGCCATGCCCTGCCAGCTCCAGAGCTTCGCCTGGTTCGGGCGGGGGAGGAAGCCCGTCACGTCGTGGCCCTGCGCGCCCATGATAGCCTCCGTGATCCAGAAGTTTTCGCCGCGCAGGCCGCGGATGTAGTCGAGGCCGAAGGCGATCTCGTGCGGCGGGAGGGGCTCCTTCTGCCCGCCCCAGACGGGATAGTTGTTGTAGGAGGTGTGATCGAGGGACGCCGCGACGCCGGAGTAGTCGACGTGCTTGCCGAGCCCGCCGCCGGGGAAGTCGTGCGTCACGACGCAGCCGGGAATGATCTCGTGCAGGAGCTGCGACTGGAAGGCGGCGAAGTCCACGATCTTTTTGCTGCAGAAGCGCTCCCACTCGAGGCGCAGCGCCGGGTTGTGCGTCGTGATGGTGGCGTTCGGCAGGGGAATCTCGTCGAACGAGTTGTATTCCTGGCTCCAGAAGGCCGTGCCGTA
>CALWIH010000021.1 GCA_944380675.1 uncultured Clostridia bacterium
CCCTTCCCGAACAGCTCCCGCACGCCCATGACGAGAATCAGGACGGCGAAGCCCTTCGAGAGCCACGCGGCGTCGAGGAAGGACATAAGCCACGCGCCGAGGAGCGCCGCCGCCGCGCCGAACGGCAGGCAGCGCAGCGCCGTCCGCCAGTCCACCCGGCCCTGCCGCAGATGGAGAAAGACGGCCAGCGCCGCGGCGGGCAGGAAAAACAGCAGATTGACGCCGCCCGCCTTCGCCTGCTCCATCCCGAGGACGAGCGTCAGATACAGGACGAGGACGCCGCCCCCGCCGAGTCCGAGCGCGCTCAGAAAGCCCGCCGCGAGGCTCGCGAGGAAGGCGACTGCCGCCTCCGTCATCGCAGCAGCAGGCGGACGCCCGCGAACAGCAGCAGCGCGCCGAACCCCCGGCGCAGCAGCTTCGGCGAGAGCCGCCCCATCAAAAGCGCGCCCGCGCACGAGCCGAGAAAGCCTCCCGGCAGGTAGGGCAGCGCGTCCCCGAACGAGACCGCGCCCTCCGCGAGGTAAAACGCGGCGCTCACGGCGGCGAGCGGCAGCAGCACCGCCAGCGACGTCGCGTGCGCTTCCTTCTGGCCGAGTCCGCCCGCCCGCAGCAGCGGGACGGCGGCCATCCCGCCTCCCGCGCCGAACAGGCCGTTGAGCAGCCCGCAGGCCGCTCCCGTCACGATGGCGCGCGTCCACGCGCCGAGCTCACGAAATTTCCGCACACACATTCCTCCCGCTTCTCAAACGTTATGGAAATAGTGTGCGCCGCCGCCTCGGGTTTTATGATTTCTTCTCGGCCGCCGCCTTGTTCGCGGCGGCAATCTCGGCCTCGTCGGCCTTTCTCATGTTCATTTCCAGCCACTGCTGGTAGGTAATCAGCACCTGTCGAGGCTTGCTGCCCTCGTGCGGGCCGACGATGCCCATCTGCTCCATCTCGTCGATGAGACGCCCGGCTCTCGCGTACCCGAGCCGCAGACGGCGCTGCAGCAGCGACGTGGACGCCTGCGCGGCCTCGACCACGACCTGAATCGCCTCGGCCATCATCGGGTCCTGATCGCCCGCTTCATCCTCGTCCTTGCCGTGGCTCTTTTCGGCGACGGCGTTCTTCTCGATCTCGTCGATGATCGTCTCGTCGTACTCGTGCTCGGCGGCGGACTTGAGGAAGCTCGCGATGCTCTCGATCTCCGCGTCGCTGACAAAGCAGCCCTGCACGCGGATCGGCTTCTGGCTGCCGATCGGGGCGAACAGCATATCGCCGCGCCCGAGCAGCTTCTCCGCGCCGCCCATGTCGAGGATGGTGCGCGAATCGACCTGCGAGGACACCGTGAGCGCGATGCGGCTCGGGATATTGGCTTTAATCAGGCCGGTGATGACGTCCACGGACGGCCTCTGCGTCGCGATGACAAGGTGCATTCCGGCGGCGCGCGCCATCTGCGCGAGGCGGCAGATTGAATCCTCAACCTCGTTCGGCGCTGCCATCATCAGATCGGAGAGCTCGTCCACGATGATGACGATCTGCGGCATATGCAGCATCGGCTGGCCGTCCTCCGTCTCGTAATGGCACGACTCGGCGAGCGCGTTGTAGCCCTGCAGGTCGCGCACGTTGTTCTCGGCGAAAATCTTGTACCGCTTGAGCATTTCCGTCACGGCCCAGCCAAGCGCGCCCGCCGCCTTTCTCGGGTCGGTGACGACCGGCACGAGCAGGTGCGGAATCCCGTTGTAGACGCCGAGCTCGACGACCTTCGGGTCGATCATCAGAAAGCGCACCTCCTCAGGCGAGCTCTTGTAGAGCATACTGATGATCATCGAGTTGATGCACACCGACTTGCCGGAGCCCGTCGTGCCCGCGATGAGCAGATGCGGCATCTTCGCGAGGTCGGCGACCGTGACGTCGCCCGCAATGTCGCGGCCGAGCGCGACCGTCAGGCGGCTTTTCGCCGTCTGGAACGGGTTGCTCTCAATCAGGTCGCGCATCCGCACGGTGGACGTACGGCGGTTCGGCACCTCGACGCCGACGGCGGCCTTGCCGGGAATCGGCGCTTCGATGCGCACGCCCGTCGCGGCGAGGTTCATGGCGATGTCGTCCGCGAGGTTCGTGATTTTGCTGATTTTCACGCCCGGCGCGGGCTGGAGCTCATACCGCGTGACCGTCGGCCCGCGGCAGATGTCGACGATTTTCGTCTGGACGCCGAAGCTTTTCAGCGCCTCGACGAGCATCCTGCCGTTCGTCTGCAGCTCCTCCGTCACGTCGGCCTGGTCGGGCTCCTTCGACTGCTCGAGCATCGTCACCGGCGGGAAGCGGTACGTTCCTTCCGCGATGGGGCTCTCCTCGGGCTTCGCGAACGGCACCGGCGTGCCGATCGGCCCCTCGGGCGGGGCCTGCTCCGTCTTCTTCGGCTTCTCCTCCGGGAAGGAGAGCTGCTGCGCCGCCGTCACCGCGGCGACGGGGTCGGACACGGCGGGCTTTTCCGCCTTTCCCTCCTCCGCCGCGGGCTCCGGCTTTTTCTTTCCGCCGCGGATGTCGAAGACCTTCTCAAGCTCCTCGAGCTTTTCGCTCTTTTTCGCGCGGCCCGCGGACTGCACCGGATGCTGCGGAAGCTCCTCCTCCCTGTCGAGCGAGACGTCGATGTTCTCCATCTGGCGCTCGCGCTCCTCGCGGCGGCGGTCTCTCGCCGTGCCGACGGCTGCCGCCGCGGCTCCCGCGGGCTTCGTGACGACGCGGAACAGCTTAATCAGGCTCGTGCCCGTGAGAATCATGACGGCGACGAACAGAAGCAGAATCGTCACAATCTTCGCGCCGATGGAGCCGAGTCCCGCGACGAGCGGAATCCCGAGCAGGCCGCTGAAGAAGCCCGCCCCGCGGCGGAGCTTGCCGTCATCATAGAGGGCAATCAGCTCCTCGCCGAAGGAAACCTCGCGGAACTCGTTCCCGAAGACGTACACGGCGGCGCACAGCAGCACGATAATGACGACCATGAAAACGATCTTCATGCTCATCTTGCTGTCGTGCCGGTCAAGCGCCGTGACGACGGCGATATAGAGCAGAAGAATCGGCCAGAAGATGGCGCACACGCCGAACAGGCCCATGAGCTGGTCGTGCAGCCACAGCCAGATGGCCTCGCCCGGAATCAGGACGAGGCAGCCCATCAGAATCGCGACGGCGAACAGCACGACGGCCATCACCTGATTGCGCTGCCTGATGTGCTCGAGCTCGCGCAGCCGCTGCTGCTCCTTCTCGGCCTTTGTCATCGGCTTTTTCCTCGCCTGCGAGGCGCTTTTTGATTTGGAAGCGGCGCTTTTCCGCTTCGCCGCGGCGCTGTCCCGCCCGGAGGCGGCGGACGGCTTGCGCGAAGCCGTCTTCTGCGCGCCGGAAGTCTTTTTTCTTTCCGCCATAGCTCTATGTTCTCTCCCCTCCGGCAGAAAGCCGGACGATATTTTTTCGCGTCCCCGGAACGTCTCCGGGGGCGTTTATGTGCTCAGGTATTCGATTTTCCCAGTTCTCACGCGGCTCAGAGCGGCATCCCCGTCACGATGTTGACGCCCGTGTTCGCCTCGATGATGGCAATCACGACGACGGCAATGCCGAGGACAGCGGTATAGACGGCGAACGGAATCAGCTGATTGCTCGAGACCATCCACCGCAGCAGCTTGATGGCGAAGAAGCCGACGACGGCGGAGACGAGCATCCCGACGACGAGCGGGGCGGCGGACACGGCCTCCTGCGCCTTGACGGCGTCGAGCAGCTCAAGCCCGGCGGCGGCGACGATGGCCGGAATTCCGAGGACGAACGAGTAATCGAGCGCCGCCTGCCGGTTGATGCCGCGCAGCAGCCCGACGGAGAGCGTCGAGCCCGACCGCGACAGGCCGGGAAACACGGCGGCGAAGCACTGCGTCACGCCGACGGCGAGGGCGTCGGGGAGCCGGAAGCGGCGGCGTCCGACGACGGGGCGTCCGCCCTTCTTCGCGGCCTTGCGTTCCGCCTTCTCCGCCGTCTGCCGGCTTTTCCAGTGGCCGAACAGGAGCAGGACGCTCGTGGCGAGGAGGGCGAGGCCCTCAATCAGGATGGAGGAGTCCGTCCCCCAGAGGTCGGCGTAATCCTTGATTTTCATGCCCGTCCCCGGCACCGGCAGGAACAGAAGGAACAGGGGCAGCAGGCCGAAAAACAGCATGACGAGCAGGTTCCGGTCGGGATCCATGTGCTTCCACCGGAATTTCCCGGTGAAGAGGTCGCGCACGAGCGAGACGAGCGCCTTGAGCAGCCGCCAAATCAGCCTCCGGTAGACGAGCACGACGGCGGCCAGCGTGCCGAGGTGCAGCATCACGTTGAACAGCAGGCTCGTATTCTGCACACCCATGAAATGCTGCGCGAGCGAGAGGTGGCCGCTGCTTGAGACGGGCAAAAATTCCGTCGCGCCCTGCACGACGCCCTGCACGATAGCTTCGAGTATTTCCTGCATGATGGTATGGTCTCCCTTCACGGTATGTAAGGGCGCGGCGCGCCCCTTCTTCATTTCTCCCCCTTCGGGGAGGCTTTCTTCTTTCTTCCCTTTTTCTTCTCCGCGTCAATCATGCGGTAGAGGCACGAGAGCGCGTCGGAGAGCGAGCCGAGCGAGTCGATGAGGCCCTCGTCGACCGCGTCCGTCCCGTCGAGGACGGTGCCCACGTCCATCACAAGCTCCTGCGTGTTCATGGCGAGCTCGTAGAACCGCTCGGGCGAGATGTGCGAATTCGCCGTCACGAAGCTCGTAATCCGCTCCTGCATCCGCTGGAAATAGTCCATCGTCTGCGGGACGCCGAGCATCAGGCCGCTCATACGCACGGGATGGATGGTCATCGTCGCGCTCGGCGCGATGAAGCTGTGCTTCGCCGCCACCGCGAGCGGGACGCCGATGGAATGCCCGCCGCCGAGCACGAGGCTCACCGTCGGCTTGCGCATTCCGGCGACGAGCTCCGCCAGCGCGAGACCGGCCTCCACGTCTCCGCCCACCGTGTTCAGAATCATCAGCAGGCCGTCGATGCCCGGGTCCTCCTCGATCGCCACGAGCTGCGGGATGACGTGCTCGTACTTCGTCGTCTTGTTTTGCGACGGCAATACGTTATGCCCCTCAATCTGCCCGATGACCGTCAGGCAGTGAATCGTCCGCCCGCTTCCCGTGATGACGGAGCCCGCGTCCGCGATGCGCTGCAGCTGCTCCTCCGCGCCCTCGTCCTCCGGTCTCTCCCCGTTTCTCGCTGTTTTCATCTTCTGTGCACCTCCAAAACTGGTTTTGGAGGCTAGTCTTCCCCGAATCCGCTTTATTATGAAACGGAAACGCCTGCGGCGGGCACTTCGCACCTGCGGCGGGCACTTCGCACCTGCGGTGGGCACTTCGCGCACGCTCCTTTCAGTCGCCGGGCAGGGCGCAAAAGGCAAGCTGCGGTGCCCGCGGCTGGGGCATAGTGCGGAGGGGGGCTTTTGCACGATGTGGGATTGGGGGAAATAAAAAGAACGGGCTGCGGGCGGGGCTTCGGGACTTGCTTTATTATACCATTGCGGGGATTGCGGTTCAAGCGTCTTTCTTCCCGGGAACGCGGCGGCGGGCGCGATTTCGCGGCAGGCGGGGCGGGGTTTGCGCGGCAAATCCGTCAGAAATCTGAATTTATTGTGAATATTTCGTCAAACTTACAGGAAAAAGTTCGTGAAACGATTGACAAAGAGGCAGTTTTGACCGATAATAGATAAGTATTCATTTTAGTATGCATCCTCACAGTCTCTCCGGCGAACTTTATTTTGGAACAGGAGGAATCCCACATGGGACTCACCATTGCGCAGAAAATCATTAAGAACCATCTCGTGAGCGGCGAGATGACGGTCGGCGCGGACGTCGGCCTGCGGATTGACCAGACGCTGACGCAGGACGCGACCGGCACCATGGCGTACCTCGAGTTCGAGGCGATGGGCGTGCCGCGCGTGAAGACGGAGCTGAGCGTCGCGTACATCGACCACAACACGCTGCAGACCGGCTTTGAGAACGCGGACGACCACCGCTTCATCCAGAGCGTCGCGAAGAAGCACGGCATCCGCTTCTCGCGGCCCGGCAACGGCATCTGTCATCAGGTGCACCTCGAGCGCTTCGGCATTCCGGGCAAGACGCTCATCGGCTCCGACAGCCACACCCCCACGGGCGGCGGCATCGGCATGCTCGCGATGGGCGCGGGCGGACTGGACGTCGCGGTCGCGATGGGCGGCGGCGCGTACCACATTTCCATGCCGAAGATGCTGCGCGTCAACCTGACGGGCAAGCTCTCCCCGTGGGTCTCGGCGAAGGACGTCATCCTCAAGGTGCTCGAGATTCTCTCCGTCAAGGGCGGCGTCGGCAAGATTGTCGAGTACGCGGGCGAGGGCGTCGCGACGCTGACGGTGCCGGAGCGCGCCACCATCACGAACATGGGCGCGGAGCTTGGCGCGACGACGTCGATCTTCCCCTCCGACGAGATTACGCGCGCGTTCCTCAAGGCGCAGGGCCGCGAGCAGGACTGGATTCCGCTCGCCTCCGACCCGGACGCCGTCTACGACGAGGAGATTACCGTCGACCTCTCCTCCCTCGTGCCGATGGTCGCCTGCCCGCACAGCCCGGACAACGTGAAGACCGTGGAGGCCGTGGGCAAAATTAAGGTCGACCAGGTCTGCATCGGCTCGTGCACGAACTCCTCCTACCTCGACCTGATGCACGTCGCCGCGATTCTCAAGGGCAAGACGGTGCATCCCGACGTGAGCCTCGCGATTGCGCCGGGCAGCAAGCAGGTTTACAATATGCTCGCCGAAAACGGCGCGCTCGCCGACATCATCGCGGCAGGCGCGCGCGTGCTCGAGTGCGCGTGCGGCCCGTGCATCGGCATGGGGCAGTCCCCGAACTCGCACGGCGTTTCGCTGCGCACCTTCAACCGCAACTTCGAGGGCCGCTCCGGCACCGCCGACGGGCAGGTCTACCTCGTGAGCCCCGAGACGGCCGCCGTCTCCGCGCTGACGGGCGTCCTGACCGATCCGCGCTGCCTCGGCGAGGCCGTGGAGGTCAAGCTCCCCGAGCGGTTCCTCCTCAACGACAACATGGTCGCGCTGCCCGCCCCGGCGGACGAGATGGATTCCGTCGAAATCCTGCGCGGGCCGAACATCAAGGAGTTCCCCGTGACCGAGGCGCTGCCGGAGAGCCTCTCCGTGAAGGCGCTGCTCAAGGTCGGCGACAACATCACGACCGACCACATCATGCCGGCGGGCGCGAAGATCCTGCCGTACCGCTCCAACATCCCGTACCTGTCGAACTTCTGCTTCGGCGTGTGCGACAAGGACTTCCCGCAGCGCTGCCGCGACAACGGGCCGAGCATCGTCGTCGGCGGGCAGAACTACGGCCAGGGCTCGTCGCGCGAGCACGCGGCGCTCGTGCCGCTCTACCTCGGCGTGAAGGCCGTGCTCGTCAAGAGCTTCGCGCGCATCCACTGCGCGAACCTCGCGAACGCGGGCATCCTGCCGCTCGTCTTTGTGAACGAGGCGGACTATGACCGCATCGATCAGATGGACGAAATCGTGCTGCCGAACGTCCGCGCGGAGATCGAGGCCGGTTCCGACGTGACGGTCGAGAACAGGACGAAGGGCGTCGCCTTCAAGGCGCAGCCCGTGCTCTCCTCCCGCCAGCAGCAGATGGTGCTCGCGGGCGGCCTGCTCAATTATACGCGCGAAAACGGCTCCGAGAACTGAGAAGCCGCGTTCCCTATCAACCTTTGGGAGGTCTGTGTCATGAATAAAATTCAGATGAAAACGCCGCTCGTGGAGATGGACGGCGACGAGATGACGAGAGTCATCTGGAAAATGCTCAAGGATATTCTCATCACCCCCTATGTGGATTTGAAGACGGAATACTATGACCTCGGCCTTCGCCACCGCGACGAGACGGCCGACCGCGTGACGGTGGAGAGTGCCGAAGCGACGAAGAAGTACGGCGTTGCCGTCAAGTGCGCGACCATCACGCCGAACGCCGCGCGCGTCAAGGAGTATAATCTGCACGAGATGTGGAAGTCGCCGAACGGCACCATCCGCGCCATTCTGGACGGCACGGTGTTCCGCGCGCCGATTCTGGTGAACGGCATCGTCCCGTTCATTCCGAGCTGGAAGAAGCCCATCACCATCGCGCGTCACGCGTACGGCGACGTGTACCGCAACACGGAGTGCATCGTCCCGGCGGGCAGCAGGGCGGAGCTCGTCGTCACCGCGCCGGACGGCACCGAGACGCGCGAGCTGATTCACGAGTTCAAGGGAGCGGGCGTCGTGCAGGGGCAGCACAACCTCGACAACAGCATCGGGAGCTTCGCGCGCGCGTGCTTCAACTACGCCCTCGACACGAAGCAGGACATCTGGTTCGCGACGAAGGACACCATTTCGAAGAAGTACGACCACCGCTTCAAGGACATTTTCCAGGAAATCTACGACGCGGAGTACAAGGAGAAGTTCGACAAGGCCGGCATCGAGTATTTCTACACGCTGATTGACGACGCCGTCGCGCGCGTGGTGCGCTCCGAGGGCGGCTTCATCTGGGCGTGCAAGAACTACGACGGCGACGTCATGAGCGACATGGTCGCCACGGCGTTCGGCAGCCTCGGATTGATGACGAGCGTGCTCGTCTCCCCCGACGGCGTGTACGAGTACGAGGCCGCCCACGGCACGGTGACGCGCCACTACTACAAGTACCTCAAGGGCGAGGAGACCTCCACGAACTCGATGGCGACGCTCTTCGCGTGGACGGGCGCGCTGCGTAAGCGCGGCGAGCTCGACGGGACGCCGGAGCTCTGCGCGTTCGCCGAAAAGCTCGAGAAGGCCGCCGTGCAGACGATCGAGGACGGCGTGATGACGGGCGACCTGATTCCCCTCTCCTCCCTGCCCAACAAGACGAAGGTCGACACGGAAGCATTCCTGCGCGAAGTCGCGAAACGCCTCGACGCGCTGCTGTGACCCCGCTTTTTGTTGTCGGACACGGGCAGCAAAAAAGATAGGAGGCTCCGGTATTCATGCCTAAACGTGATAATATTTCCATGTCGGTCATTCGCCGTCTGCCGCGCTATCACCGCTTTCTGAGCCATCTGCACGAGGACGGCGTCACGCGCATCTCCTCGACCGAGCTTTCCGACAAGCTCGGGCTGACGGCGTCGCAGATCCGGCAGGATCTGAACTGCTTCGGCGGCTTCGGCCAGCAGGGGTACGGCTACATCGTCGACCAGCTGTGCAAGGAGATCGGCGAGATTCTCGGCCTGCAGAACCAGTACAAGGCGATTCTCGTCGGCGCGGGAAACCTCGGGCAGGCGATTGCCTCGCACATGAACTTTCAGGCGGACGGCTTTACGCTCGCCGGGATTTTTGACAGCTCGCCGTTCAAGATCGGCAACCGCATCGGCGGGATTGAGATTCTCGACGTGCAGGAGCTCGAGCGCTTCTGCGAGCGGGAGAAGCCCGTGATGGCGGTGCTGTGCGTCCCGCGCGAGGCCGTGAATGAAATCAGCGAGCGGCTCTACCGGCTCGGCATCCGCAGCTTCTGGAATTTCAGCCACTACGACGTGGCCGTCCAGTTCCCGGACGTTATCGTCGAAAACGTCCACCTCAACGACAGCCTGATGACTCTTTGCTATCAGATCAAAAACAAGGCGCAGCAGGCTGAGAAGGAATCCTGACATATCGCCGGGCTGCCCGCCCGGCGATTTTTTCACCCTTTCCCCCATTCCCGGCGGACGCAGAAATCCGCCGCAAAAAGGAGACTTGCACCATGCCAAACACGATTCTGCTTGTTCTCGCCATTCTGATTATTGTCGTCATCGCCGTCCTGCTCGCGCTCGTCATCGGCCTCGTTTCCGGGTACAACAAGCTCGTGGAGCTCTCGGAGCGCGTGGACAACAGCTGGGCGCAGATTGACGTACAGCTCAAGCAGCGCTTCGACCTGCTGCCGAACCTCGTGGAGACGGTCAAGGGGTACGCGGCGCACGAGAAGGCGCTGCTCGAGGACGTCACGCGTCTGCGGACGGCGGCCATGCAGGCGGGCGGGAAGCGCGAGGCAATCGACGCGAACGCCCGGCTCGACAGCGCCGTGCGGAACCTTGTCGTCTCCGTGGAGCGCTACCCGGAGCTGAAATCAAACGCGAGCTTTCTCGACCTGCAGGCGCGCCTGGCCGATCTTGAGAAGAAGATCGCCATCTCGAGGCAGTTCTACAACGACACGGTGATGAAATACAACGAGGCCATCGAGCGGATGCCGTCGAAAATCATCGCGGGGATGTTCCGTTTTGAGCCGAAGGAATATTTTCAGGCGTATGACAACGAGCGCAGCGCGCCCGAGGTCAAATTCTGAGCGGACGGGTGAGCGCGTATGAAAGGAACAATCCGGACATTTCTTGTTCTCTTTGTGGTAATTGCGGTCGTCGCGGGCATTTTCTGGGCCGTGCGTCCCGGCTCGGGAGGCACGGACGCGGAACAGCTCCTGCACGAGGTTACGATTGAGGCCGAGGTGCTCGAGAACGGCGATATGCGCGTCTCGGAGCGGTGGGACCTCGCGCTCTATGACAGGGGCCGGTCGTACCGCAACCTGTACAAGACGTTCCCGGGGAGCCGCGAGCAGGAGGTGACGGACTTCACCGTCACCGACAACGAGACGGGCGAGGTCTACGCGGCGCAGGGGACGTTCGGCTCGCTCTACGACACAGAGGAGACGGCGGAGACGTCGTACATCGTCGCCTCCCGCTCCGAGACGGAGCTCGGCTGGTACATCCCGCCGACAAACGAGGGCGAGGTGAGCTACACGCTGTCGTACACCGTCACGAACGCGGTGGAGCGGTATGACGACGTAGGCGTGCTGTATCACGGCTTCATCGGCAGCGCGTTCACGATTCCGATCGAGTCGTTCACGGCAACGGTCACGCTGCCGGACGGGGCGGCGCAGGGCGATCTGCGCGGCTGGCTGCACTGCACGGCGGAGAGCTTTCTGACGATCGAGTCGGGAAGCCGCGTCACGATGACGGCGCAGGACGTCCCGGCGGAAACCATGATTGAGACGCGGATCTGCGCGCCCTCCTCCCTGTTCCCGGACGCGGTGCGGGTGCAGTCCGGCAGCGCGCTCGAGGAGATTTCGGCGGAGGAGCAGCAATGGGCGGACGAATGGGAGGCTCAACAGGCGCGGGAACGCTTCTGGACGATGGTGTCCATCGTGACGGCGGCTGTGAGCGTCCTCGCGGGACTCGGGCTCGGCGTGCTGTGCCGGGTGAAGAAGCGCCGCCACCGCGTGGAGAGCCCGGACTACTACAGAGAGCTCCCGTCCGAGACGAGTCCCGGCGGCGCGGCGAGCCTGTTCTACTACTACGACGGGGGCATCCGGTCCGGGAAAATCAGGAGCCGCGTGGCGGCGGCCACGATGATGAACCTCGCGAGAAAGGGCTGGATAGCGTTCGAGGAGAACCCGTACGGCGCGAGCACGAAGGACAAGGACGACGACGTGCTCATCCGCGTGCTGGACGAGGCGCATCAGCCGCTGACGATGAACGAGCGGTGCCTGTACGATTTGCTGTATGAGGCGGCCTATCGCCACGCGCAGGACGGCACGCTCTCGCTCGACGGGCTCGAGGCGTACGCGAAGCGCCGTCCGCAGAAATACCAGAACGCGATGGAGCGCTTTTTGAACCTGTGCCAGACGGAGATTGAGCCTCGGGGCTGGTTTGAGAGGGAGCAGGGCATCGTCAAGCTTGCGCGGCTGCTCGGCGTGCTCGCGGTGCTGCTGGCGGTTGTGCTGTTCGCGATGACAGACGGCTGGTCGGTAGTCGCGTCGGCGGGACTGACCATCGGGGCGATTCTGCTGTTCGTGCTCAGCGCGGGCAAGACGAGGCTGAGCGAGACGGGCGAGACGGAGCTCGGCGAATGGAACGGGCTGAAACGGTACCTGCTGGACTTCTCCAACATGAAGGAATACGGGGTTTTCCAGCTCCCGCTGTGGGAGGAATACCTCGTGTACGCGGCGATGATGGGCATCTCGGAGGAGGTCGCGGAGCAGCTGAAGAAGGCCTATCCGCAGGTCTGGGCGGCGGAAGGGTCGCCGGAGCTGTTCCCGCGGAGCTCGTACCTGTATTGGATGTACTACCGGCCGATGTACTATCACCGGGGTCCGGGACTGTTTGCATACCGGCTGGCGAATACGATGGAAAACGCGAGCCGCGCGGCGCAGAACGCCATCAATGCGATGCAGAGTAAGTCGTCCGGAGGGCATTCCGGGGGCGGCGGGTTTGGAGGCGGCGGCTTCGGCGGCGGCGGAGGCGGATTCGGGTCTGGAGGCGGAGGTGGAGCGAGGTAAGCGGGGCAGAGTGCTGACGGGGAGCAAAACGTGAAGTTTTCGCCAGGCCTTTTTCAAAAGGGTGCCGTGTGCCAGTGGCACACAAACAAGGCACCGACCGGAGCGGGAGCGGAGAACGCGTACCCCTCGTACCCCTAATAACGCGAAGCCAAAGAAAAGCCAGGAAAAACAGCGTTAGCGTCTTTTTCCGGACGATTCACACCATGCTTCTGAAATTCAATTTTCCGGTTCTCTGAACCGCAAAATTGGAATTCAGACGGCTTCCACCGAGGCTGCATTCCCCCTGCCGGCGGCGCACGACGGCGGTTTCCTGCACACAACCCCAAAACAACAAGAAAAAACCTCTGTCGCACTGCGCGGCAGAGGTTTTCTTCATACTTGGGATTCTGTCAAAAAAGTGGAAAGGCAGCGCTGCGGCTTGCTGTGAAGACTGAGGCTCGGGGTGAATCGTTCGGAAAAAGACGCTTCGCTGTTTTCCCTTGCTTTGCGCTCCTCGAAGCTTTAGCGCGGGGAAATTGGGAGGCGCGGTGTAAATCGTTCGGGGAAAGACGCTAACGCTGTTTCCCCTTAGCTTTTTCAGGGCTTCGCGTTATTATTCTACGTTAGCTGACTGCTCGGGGGCTCTGCCCCCGACCCCGCCGCCTTTGAAAAGGCGGGCGAAACTTTCACGTTTTGCTCCCCGTCAGCACTCTGCTGCCTCACCCCTCATACGTCACAATCTCCGCCTTCTCAATCACAACATCCTCCACCGGCTTATCGTTCGCATCCGTCTGCACCGCCGCAATCGCGTCGACAACATCCATCCCCTCAAAGACCTGCCCGAACACCGTATGCCCTCTCCCGGGAATCGAGTACGCGCCGTCGAGGTTCGGGTTGCCGCCGTTTTCCTCGTACAGCTTCTTGACCTCGTCCGTCACGAGGCTCATATCGGGCATACTGCCGTAGTACGACGCGAAGGCCGCCTTGTCCTCGTCTCCGAGACTGTCGTACGCCTCCTTGTACGACTCGCTGTTCTGCTCGTAGTAGTCCCACCCGGAGAAGTCCGACGCGTCCCCCTGATTGATGAAGAACTGGCTGCCGTTCGTGTTCGGGCCGCTGTTCGCCATCGCGAGCGAGCCGCGCAGGTTCAGGAGATTGAGGTTGAACTCGTCTTCAAAGTCTTCCCCCCAGATGCTCTCGCCGCCTGTGCCGTTGCCCTCCGGGTCGCCGCCCTGAATCATGAAGCCGTCAATCACGCGGTGAAAGGTCAGCGCGTCATAGTAGCCGTCCTTGATGTGCGTCTTGAAGTTCTCCACTGCCTTCGGCGCCGCGTCCGGGAACAGGCGAATCTTGATGTCCCCCATGTTCGTCGAGAGAACAGCAATCTCCTCCCCTGCCTCGGGGAGCTCCAGCTGGTAGCCGACCGGCTCGTTCGAGGAGGCGTTCTGCGTCACGGTCTGCCCCTGCTGGCAGCCGCCGAGCGACGCCGTCAGGAGCGCGCCCGCCAGCATGGCGGAAATTAGCTTTTTCCAGTATTTCATTGATGCAACATCCTTCCGAAGTAAACTGTCCGCGGCAAAAAGCCGCTGTGCTTTCTATTGTAGTACACATCGGCGCAGGATGCAAGCGAAAAACGATCTCCCGGGAAAGCGTCATGCCCTTCTTCTCCGCCGCATATAGATGAACGGAAGAAAAAAAGGAGGGCTGTGAAATGAATTCGTATTACCCGGAAGGCTGGAAAATCGATACGCCGGAAAACCGCGCGGCGCTGCAAAGCCCCTCCGCTCTGCAGGCCGCCTGGGGCGAGGGAAAAATTCTCGAGGCGCGCGCCATCCTCTGCGACAGCAGCCACAATCTCGTCGTCGACCTCGGCTGCATGAAGGGTCTCATTCCGCGCGAGGAGGGGGCTATCGGCATCCGCGAGGGGACGGCGCGCGACATCGCCATCATCTCGCGCGTCAACCGCCCGGTCTCCTTCCTGATTCAGGGCTTTTTCCGCGACGAGGCGGGCGCGGCGACGGCGCTCCTCTCGCGGCGCGCCGCGCAGGAGGAATGCCGGAGCCGCTATCTCAGCCGCCTGACGCCCGGCGACGTCATCCCGGCCCGCGTGACGCACCTCGAGTCGTTCGGCGCGTTCGCGGACGTCGGCTGCGGCGTGGTGGCGCTGCTCCCGATCGACTGCGTCTCCGTCTCGCGCATCGAGCATCCGCGCGAACGCCTCGCCCCGGGCATGGACATCCGCACGGTCGTCAAGGCCGTCGAGGGGAACCGCATCACCCTCTCACACAAGGAGCTTCTCGGCACCTGGGCGGAGAACGCCGCGCAGTTCCACGCCGGGGAGACCGTCGCGGGCATCATCCGGAGCGTCGAGCCGTACGGCGTCTTCGTGGAGCTTGCGCCGAACCTTGCCGGTCTCGCGGAGAGCCACGAGGGAGCCGCCGCCGGTCTCTCGGCGAGCGTGTACATCAAGAGCATCCTTCCCGCGCGGATGAAGGTGAAGCTCATTATCATCGACGTGTTCCGCCTGCCGTGCCAGCCGTCGACGCCGCGATATTTCTTCCATGACTCGCACATGGATCGGTTCGTCTACTCGCCGCCCGAGTGCGGCAAGCTCTCCGTGACGGAATTTTCACCGCGCTGAAGGCGGAAAGCGGCGCGCGGTCTTGCGCTTCGCCAGCTCATCGTGTATCATGATCGGCAGACGAGGAGGCGAAGGGAATGGAAGCGAAGGAAATCGCGCCGTGCGGCATCAACTGCGCCGTCTGCGGCCGCTACCGGCGGAAACGGAACGGCTGCGACGGCTGCCGGGAACGCGCGGAGCGCAAGAGCGTCATTTGCAGCATGAAAAACTGCCAAAACGAGGCGCGGGCGGACGCGTCCACCTGCGCGGGCTGCGGGAAGCTCCCCTGCCGCCGGGTGCGCGGCTTCAATGAGCGCTACCTGCGCGTCACGGCAGGCTATGTGAGCGTCGTCGAGAACCTGCGCCGCATCGAGGCGGACGGGATGGACGCGTTCCTCCGCGCGGAGGAGAAAAATGGACGTGCCGCGTCTGCGGCGCGCGCCTGTCGATGCACTCGTACCGCTGCCCAGCGTGCGGCGCGCCGTACCGGGAGCCGAACGAGAAGGAGCGCGAAAAGGAACAGAAGGGGTAAGGAAAACGCCGTGCGGAGCTGTCCGCACGGCGTTTTCTCTGTGAAGGTCACTCGCCGAACAGGCGGATGCAGCAGTCCTGCGGCATGACCTCGCTCGCATTCATCGAGAGGCAATAGGCGGCGTCCGCGAGCAAATCGTCGTCGACGAGGTAGGCGAGCCGGTACTCGGCCTCCTCCCCCGCCTGCAGCGTCTTGAAGAAGCTCCCCTTTCCGCCGTCCGACTCGCGGAACGCAAAGGCGCGGCCGTCCGTCATGAGGGAATCGTACGCGGTGGGGCGGCGGTAAGAGGTCCGCCGCTCCGTCCAGACGTCCCCGTCCTGCCGCAGGAGCACGAGCGCGTTGTTGACGCAGATTTCGCGCGGCTCCGCCGCCGTGTTTTTCACGCGGACCGTCAGCAGGACAAGCCTCGGGGAGGTGACGCGCACCTCGGCGACGGTATTCGCCGGGGTCTCGACGCCGTCTCCGACCCGCACCGTCTCGCGGTCGTACGGCAGGATGGAGCCGTCCTCTCCGGCGACATCCGGGAGAGAGCGCTGCGCGTCCTCCCGGAACGCCGCCGGTTTCCAGACGAGGGAGGAGAGGGAATCGAGCACCTCGACCTCCTCGAGCGTAAACTGCGCGTCCTCAAACGCGACGGTCTCCCCGGGAGACGCGATCTGCCCGTCCCGATATGTCCGCTTGTCCGGCTGGGAGCCGGAGGCGGCGTCCTGCAGATCGGACGCCAGCAGATAGACGGGCGCTTCCTCCTCGCTGCACGGGACGAGCGTCACCTTCGACAGCAGGGAGACAAGCTCCTCCCGCGAAAGCCCGTTCATCGCGTAGGCGCAGACAAAATAGCCGCTCTCCTTATCCAGCGCGAGGGCGCGCTGCCCGTAATCCGTCATCTGGGCGTACGCGGTGGAGACGACGCCGTTCTGCCGGGCCGTAAGAATCTGAAGGCCGTCCGTCTCCGTCTCCTCCCACGCGGCGACGTCCGTGAACAGGCTGTCGAGGCGCAGGTCGCGGTCGACGCGATACAGCTGGAGCAGCAGATCCTTCCCCGCCTCGCGTCCCTCGTTGGAGGTATATTTCAGGACGGAGACGCTCTCGTCTCCCCGCGCGAGCGTATAGCCGGGAAGCGAGACCGTCCCGAACCGGACGTACTCGTCTCCGCTCTGCGGCAGTGTGACGGCGAGGGAATACCCCTGCCGCTCCACGGCGAACCGGTAAATCCCGACCGCCGCGTACACCGCTCCCGCGCACGCCGCTGCCGCCGCGGCCAGAATCACAGCGGTCTTCCAGACGGGCGCGCGCCTGCGCACGGCGGGACGCGCACCTTCCCGGATCTGCGCGAACGCGGCCTCCAGTCCTGCCTCCACGGGAGGCGACGCCGGGATCCGTTTCCCGAGGATGCGCCGCAGCTCGCGTTCTGAATCGCTCTTTCTTCTCATCGTGCAGTCCTCCTTTCCCCTTTGCCAAGCGACGCTCTGAGCCGTTCACGGCCCCGGCGCAGCCTGCTTTTCACCGTGTTCTCGTTCCGGTTCAGAATGGAGGCAATCTCCGAGACGGTAAACCGCTCTCCGTAGAACAGCTGAAAGATGAGCCGGGAATCCTCGGGAAGCGCGCCGAGCAGCGCGCGAAACTCGACGTCCGCGAAGTCCGCCGGAAGAAGCCGTGCGCGACGCGCAGCAGCGTATCGCGGTTCGCGTCAATCAGCCGGATGAACGCTTCCGGGTCTCCTTTCTTTGCTCTCTCAACCTCAGTCATGCTATCTCCTCCAAACCTGTCAGGTTCTGTTCGAGGCCCCTGTTCCCGAAGGCGGGAACGCTTATTAGAGGGAGGTCGGGGGGATTTGGGTGCGAGGTGGGGCTTCGCGCGATAGGAGTACGAGGGGTACGCGTTCTCCGCTCCCGCTCCGGTCGGTGCCTTGTTTGTGTGCCACCGGCACACAGCACCCTTTTGAAAATGGCCTGGCGAAAACTTTACTTTCCTAGACCTCAGCCCGGTGCTTTTCGCCGCTCCTCAGCTCCAGCTTGCGAATCGCGGCGTTGAGCTGGTCGCGGAAGACCTCGTTGCTGCACAGTCTCCCGCCCGCGTCCCGGTATTTCACCGGCGCGTAATATAGATTCTTCCGCTGCTCTCTCAGAAAGCGCAGCGCTTCCTCTATTCCGCTCCGCTTCTCGACCGCCTCCGCCGCCTTGACGTAGTTCATCGCGTTGTGCGGCTCGAGACGGCACGCTTCCATCGAGTGGGAATGCGCGTCGCTCGTCTTTCCGAGAATCAGCTCGGCCTGCGCCATGTCCCGCAGAAGGTCGGCGCGCACCGCTGCCCTCCGGTCGACCCGCACGCCGTCCTCCTCCGCGACGCCGTCCGGCAGCGCGTCCCAAGGCGCGCCGAGCAGATACCGCGCGCCGAGCTCGACCGTTCTGCCCCGGTATCCGCTCCCGAGCCACGCGCACGCCTTCGCGCTCAGATACAGCGCCTGCGGCGTCTCTGCTCCCTCGCACAGCTCGAGGATTTTCGTCAGCGTCCCGCTCCGGCTCCCGATCGACGCGGCCATCGCTGCCGCCTCCTCCTCGAGCTCCGCCCGGTGCGGAAGCTGCGCGCCGAGCGTGCAGAACAGCGCCGCGGCAAGGTCAATTTTGTGAGCCGAAGCTGTCCCGGTACGGCCGGACGTGCCCGTCATGCGGATCCCTCCTTCGGCCCCCATGCGCTTCTCACCAGCGAGGCGCGCGCCGCGTCCCGCTCGGAGGCCGTCATCGTCTTGCCCATGAGCAGCGTCAGCGTCGCGGGCTGCGCCTTCGCCATCACCGAGGCCATCGTATCGAGCGCCGGGCCGCCCTTGTACAGCTGCTGCGCCGCCCCGAGCCGGACGTTCGAGAAGCATTCCATGAACTCGGAAAGCGGCAGCAGCCGCGCGTTCTGCACGACGCCCAGCGCCCGGAAGACTCTGTCCTGACATTCCACCGAGGCGCACAGCGTTTCCCGCGCCGCGCGCTCCTGCATCACGACCTGATACGCCATGCTCTTGAGGTTCGCTGTCGCCGTCTGCTCCGAGATACCGAGCGTCACCCGGTTCGACAGCCGGTAAAGCCCCGCGTTCGCCTCCGCGCCGGCGCCCTCGCGCAGACTCAGCCCGAGTCCCGCGAGATTCGCCGCCAGCCGCGGCAGGGAACCGCCCCAGGCAAGACCCGGCAGATGCATCGTCAGCTCCGCGTGCATCCCCGTGCCGAGGTTCGCCGGGTCCGCCGTCAGGTAGCCGAACTCGCGGTCGAACGCGAAGCTCACCGCGCGGCTCAGCACGCTCTCAAGCGTATCCGCCGCCGCGCTCGCGCCGTCGAGGTCGAGCCCCGGCCGCATCGCGCACAGGAGCAGGTGATCGTTCCCGTTCACGGCGATGGAGACGCTCTCGTCCTCACAGCTGAGAAGCGCCTTCCCCTCCCGCTTCGCGATGAATTCCGGCGTCACAAGTCCGCGCTCCGCGAGGGAAACCGCCTGCGTCTTCGTCAGGCTTTCCATTCTCGTGCAGGCAAACAGTCCCGCGACGGAAAGCCGCTCGTTCCCGACGGCGGCGAGAATCTCCTCGAGCACCTCCTCGCGCTCCTCAGCCCGCATCCGCCACACAAACGGACGGCCCTTCAAATTGCGCGAGAGGCTCACGCGCGTGCTCACGATGACGTCGGAATCATCCCCCGCGTATTCAAACCATTTCTTCTTCTCACTCATCCCTGCCGCCCTCCAACGCGCGTATCTCGTCGCGCAGCACCGCCGCGTCCTCGAACTTCTCGGCGTCGATCGCCTCCCGGAGCTGCCTGCGCTTCACGAGCAGCAGCCCCTTCCCGGCGGGCTCCGGCGCGCGCGGCAGACTTCCGTCCGGCGTCTTGCCCTGATGGCGGACGCTGCCGTGCATTCTCTGGACGGCAGGCAGAAGCCGGTCATAGAAGGTCCGGTAGCACTCCGGGCAGCCGACGCGCCCCGCGCGCACGATATCCTTCCACGCCGCGCCGCAGCACGGGCAGCGCTCCTCCGCCTCCGGCTGGAAGCCGAGCAGGTTCAGACTGTGCCCCAGCTCGGCGAACAGGTTCCCGTACCCGAGCCGGCGCGCGCACTCCGCGCACAGAAAATATTCGGAAAGCTCCCCGTTCGTAATCGTCTTGACGTGCGTGACGGCGGCGTGCTTTCCGCAGGCCTGACATTTCATGCGTCATCCATCCCCCTTCCGCGTCTCCGGCCAACGCCGGACGCAGCCAGTCGGCGACCTCCTCCCGCGCCATGCTTCCCGGCGGAAAACAGCCTCGGGAAAAATGAAGTCACACATTTTCGTCCTCCGAAATACTATATACCATACCAAACATTCAAGGAGGTCACACTTATGTACAACAATTTCTTAGGCAACTGCGGCGGCAACTCCTGGATCATCATTCTCATTCTCATCCTGATCTGCTGCGGCGGCTGCGGCGGCGGCAGCAGCTGCGGGTGCACCTGCTGCGGCGGCAGCTGCTGCGGCAATAACTGCTGCAGCAACAACAACTGCAGCTGCGACTGCGGCTGCTCCAACAGCTGCGGCTGCTGAGCGCCCGCGCCGCGGAGGATGATCCGAACACCCCTCCCATGTGACCGCTAAGCGAAACAGGGACTGCTGCGGAACAATCGTTTTGCAGCAGTCCCTGTTTTATTTGTGTCCTGTTTGCGGGGCAATCAGCCCTGCAGCGCGAGCGCCTCCCGCAGCGCGCGGGAAAGCTGGTCCGGGCACGAGGTCGGGCGGGGGCCGCAGGTAATTCCCGCGCACCGCGCTATGACCTCGTCGGCCTTCATGCCGGCCACGAGGGAGGAAATGCCCTTCGTATTGCCATTGCAGCCGCCGACAAAGCGGACGGAACGGACGACGTCGCCGTCGAGCTCCACGATGATTTGGCGGGAGCACGTTCCCTTCGTCTGGTAGACATACTGCATCGATTTTCACCTCCGGTGAATATTGCCGGGTTTCCGGCGGGATCTCTCTGCTGCAAAGACCCTTTCAAATGAATATTATACTACAAAACCCATCGAAGTGCAAATCTTTTCCTTACGCCCGCAGCAGCTTTTCCGGCGTGAACGCGCGCGACGCGAGCGACGCCAGCACGGCGTCAGCCGCGGCAACCGCCAGAGAGAGGACGAGCAGCAGCCCCGGCCCGAGCGTGAACGCGCCCGAAAGCTGCCCGACAAACAGCAGCACGACGGGCAGGACAAGGTATCCGGACGTCTGCATCGCCTCCATCGAGCTTTTGCTCCTCCCGGAGATGAGCACCATGAACGTGACGCCGAACAGCGTCACCCCCGGCGACAGCAGCAGAATCAGGACGGCCCAGCTCCAGTCGAGGTAGTACGGCACCTCGAACAGAAGGCTGGCCGCCGCCATCACGGCGGAGAACGCAAGCAGCGAGACGAGCTCCGTTATCAGCGAGAGCAGCAGGCACGCCGTCACCTTCGCGCGGAAAATCTGCCGCAGCGACACCGGCGCGAGGAGCAGCGTCTCCATCGTGCCGTTCTCCCGCTCCCCGACGAAGCTGCACGCCGCCGAGGCCGTCGAGACCATGAGCGGAATCATCAGGAAAAACATCGGCCCGAGCAGCCGGGAAATCATCACCACCATCAGCTGCCGCTCGGACAGGCCCTCCGCGGCGGCGGGAAGCATGGCCGCGAGCTCCCGCGTGCCCTCCAGCTCCGTTTCCGGCACCATCCAGGCAAGGAACAGATAAAACGCGGGCATCGCAAAGCAGAGCAGGACGGGAACGAGAATCACCGTGAGCCGCACCATTCTCGTTTTCCAGATGCCGCGCAGATCCTTGCGCACAATCGCGCGCTCCTTCGCGCTCAGGCGAACCGCTTTCATACCGTCTCCCCTCCTTCTCCGCGTCCGACAAAGCGGAAATAGACGTCCTCGAGCGTCGGCGGCTCGATCCGCGCCTCGTAGACGCAGCGCCCCGCCGCGACCGCCTCCCGCAGAAGCCCCGGCATCTCGTCTTCAGACGAAATCGCCCGCCGGAGCCACGCGCCGTCCCTCTCAAAGCCGGGAAGCGTCTCCCCCTCCGCGAGGCGGAAGGCGGCGTACGTCCGGCAGCCCGCGCGCGCGGCGAGGTCCTCCAGCCCGCCGAGGGCGAGCAGCTCGCCGTGGTCGATGACGCCGTAGGAGCCGCACAGATCCTGCGCGTACCGCAGCTGGTGCGTGCACAGGAAGACGGTCACGCCCTCCTGCCCGGCCTGCTCGCCGATCATCGCGTTCACCGCCTGCGCCGACTCCGGGTCGAGGCCGCTCGTCGGCTCGTCGAGAAAGAGCACCCTCGGCCTGCCGAGCAGCGCCCGCGCGAGCGAGAGCCGCTGCGCCATACCGGTCGAGTACTTTCCGGCGGGGAGCTTCCCCGCCTCCGCGAGGCCGAGCCGTTTGAGCAGCTCCTCCCCGCGCTCTCTTGCCCCGGCGCGGGACAAGCCGCACAGCGCCCCGAAAAACGCGAGGTTCTCGAGCCCCGACAGGTGCGGGTACATCCGCGCGCTCTCCGTCAGGACGCCGCACTGCGCGTGCACCTTCTCGGCCTCGCGCCGCGGGTCGAGCCCGAGGACGGAGCAGGAGCCCTCCGTCGGCGTCAGCAGCCCCGTGAATAGCTTCACCGTCGTCGTCTTCCCCGCCCCGTTCGGCCCGAGAAAGCCGAACACGCTCCCCTGCTCGAGGGCGAGCGACAGCCGGGACAAAGCCGTCTTCTCGCCGAAGCGCCTGGTGAGTCCTTCTGCGGTCAGTGCGTCCATGCCGGTTCCCTCCCTGTTTTCCCGCAATGGGAATTTAGAAATTAATCTAAATTGATTCTAGCACCGGCAAGGCGAAAAGTCAAGCCGCCCCGGGACGGCGGGAGAAAAAAAGCCCCGGAGCGAAAAGCCCCGGGGCGGAAGACACGAAATATTGGCTTGCGGTTACGGACGGCGGTGCGCCGTCATGCTGATATTCGAGAAGTCGTGGAGCTGCTGGATATTCTCGGCAATGCCGCGCTTGTCGGCGGCGGCCAGCAGCTTCGTGCGCGAGCGCAGAACCTTCTGCAGCACCTCGATGCCGCCGGGGCCGGCCACGCAGCCGCCCTCGCACGCCATGCCCTCGAGAAGATCCTCGGGCATCTTGCCGGCGTTCATGACCATCAGGAACTTCTTGCACTCCTTCGCGCCGTTGCACTTGACGCAGCTGTACGGCAGGTCGAAGCCCTCCTCGTCGAGCACCTCGGAGACGGAGGCGGCGACGCCGCCGCTCTGCGCGAAGCCCTTGGCAGCCTTACTGCCGTCCTGCTCGTTCTCGGCGGGCTCGTCGGGACGGATGTTTCTCGCGTCGAACATCGCGGCGAGCTCCTCGAAGGTGAGGACGTAGTCGGCGCTGTCCTCGACGCGCTGGATTTCGAGCTTCTTCGCGATGCACGGCCCGATGAAGACCACCTTCGAACCGGGCAGCGTCTCGCGGATATAGCGGGAGACGAGCGTCATCGGGGAGCCGGTGTGCGAGATATTCGGAATCAGCTTCGGGAAGTGCTTTTCTATCATCTCGACGAAGGCCGGGCAGCAGGAGGTCGTCATCTTGAGCTTGTTCTGCACGGCCTCCTTGAGCTCCTGCGCCTCGTGCCACGCCGTCGCGTCCGCGCCGAGCGAGACCTCAATCACATCGGTAAAGCCGAGCTTCTTAATGGCGGCCTTGAGCATTCCGACGGTCGCGTCGCCGAACTGACCCTCAATCGCGGGGGCGAACGTCGCCACGAGCTTCTCCTGCCTGCGCAGCGCGTCGATGACGGAGACGATGTAGGAGCGATCGGTGATGGCGCCGAACGGGCAGCCCACCACGCACGCGGCGCAGCTGATACACTTGCCGTAATCGATCTGGGCGCGGTTGTAATCGTCCTTGCTGATGGCGCCCACGGGGCAGGCGCGCATACACGGGCGCATCGTGTCGGAGATGGCGTTGTACGGGCAGGCCGCCGCGCAGCGCCCGCACTCCTTGCACTTCGACGGGTCGATGTACGCCCCCTTGCCGGTGATGGAGATCGCGCCGAACGGGCAAGCCGCCTGGCACTTCTTCGCGAGGCAGCGCTGGCAGTTGTCCGTCACGGTGAAGCGGCTGATGGGGCAGCCCTCGCACGCGGCGGGCAGAACGCCCACGATGCCGCGCTCCGGCTGGCCGGGCAGCAGCTCGCCGCGCGCGCTCGAGATGCGCTCGCGGATGATCTCGCGCTCGCGGTAAATGCAGCAGCGGTACGTCGGCAGCGGGCCGGGGATGATGTCGTACGGAATTTCGTTGATGTGCTCCTCGAGCGTTCCCTCGAACGAGTATCTCGCAACGTTTCTGAGCACCTGATATTTCATTTGCTTCGCGTCGTTATCGTATTGCATGAGCTCACGCCTTTCCGTCCCCCAAAGGACTGATGTTGTGTTTCAGCGGCAGCCTCAATAATATGTTTTTTCGACAGGCTTGCCGAGCGCCTCCACCAGAGACGCGAGCTGATCGAGCAGCTGCATCTTGATGCTCAGATCCGCGGGCAGGCCGGGGTTCTGATGGGCGGGGTTGATGGCGCGCCCCGCGAAGATTCTCAGGCTCGTGCAGTTTTCGAGAATGAGCTTCGCGATCTTCGCCGCGCCGTTGTCCTCGTCGAGGCGGCGGAAATAGAACGAATCCGTCTCCTTGTTCAGGTAATCCCGCAGGATTTCCACCGTCCTCGACAGGGTGAGCACGCCCTCGGTGACGAGGTCGATGCCCTGAATCCTGCCGGTCGGCGGGAGGGTCGGGTCGGAGTAGTTGAGCGTCGTCTCAATCTTGCGGTTCAGAACGCGGGCGACGATGTTCGCGCTCGTGCCGCCGCAGATGAGCTTCTTGCCCGGGGACGTCATGAAATCGTGCACCATGCGGCCGTCGTCCGCCTTGTCGACCGGCGGACCGGCGAGCATATTGACCTGGCAGCGCGGCGTCGCCTTGAGGACGAGGCACGTCGAGTCGTCGCCCGGCTTGCCCATGTAAAGGTCGTTGACAGCCTCGATGAGCGAGACGGCGAGACGCGGCGCGGAGCTCTCCTTCTGCGTCGTCTTCGCGAGCCACGCGGAGACGTTGTCCCAGTTCCAGCCGAAGTTGAGCGCCTGCCCGATACCGGCGTAGATGACGCCGTCGCTCACGAGGGCGAGCACGTCTCCCGACATCATCGTGAAATGGATCTCCTTGACGTTCTTGCCGCCGCACTCCTTGAGCTCGGTGCTGTCGCTCAGGTCGACCACCTCGCCGCCGCGGATGAAGATGCATTCCGGGTTGTCGAACTCGACGAGGTCGACGCGCCCGTCGTCAAACACCTGGGCGACGGTGAACGTCGAATACGCGAGCTTTCTGACGCTGCACACCGGCAGCGTCGCGGCGATGGTCTCCACCGCCTCCGCGACGCTCGAGCCGCCCTGCAGCATCGTCGCGATGATGGTGCTCGTAAGCGTGGAGAGGATGTTCGCCTTGACCCCGCTGCCCAGGCCGTCCGCCAGAACAGCGATGGTGGAATTTTCCGTGCGCAGAATCTGGACCTTATCGCCGCAGAGCTCCTCGTTGTTCTTGTTGATGCTCTTGTACGCGGCGTCAATATGGATTTTCATGCTTCGCTTCCCTCCTGCTGATGAAGTCGTATCATTCGAATCCGCGCGGATTACGCTTCATCCGAGTCGAAGACGATCATGTTCTTGAGCTTCGTGAGGGAGACCTTCGTCTCCGCCGTCGTCTCGCCGAGGAGGCTCGCGATCTGCTGCGCGGCGATCATCTGCTTGTCGATGACCTTCTGCGCCATTTCCATCGTCTCGGCGCGCAGGCGGTACTGATTCTCGAGGTTCTTCTCCTCCTGCGTCACGTCGCGGAAGATGCCGATGACGATATTGTCCTTCTCGACATAGACGAGCGTCTCCTCGAGCGTCGCGCCGTACTCCTTCATCACGACCTTCTTGTTCGTGATCGACTGATGGCTCGTGAAGACGAACTCAAAGTCGCTCGGATCCATGAGCTCGTAGATGCACTTCTGCAGGGCCTCGTTGCGCGTGATGCGGAAGAGGTTCTCCGCGGCGCGGTTGAACTCCACGACGTTGAGCTCCTCGTCGACCATGACGGTGATGTTCGGCGTCTCCGTCAGCAGGCAGTTCGCGAACGACTCGGCGCGCTCCTTCATGAACGGCACGCACATCTCGAGCTCGGCCTTGCCCTGGAAGACGGCGATGGCCTTGTCGCGGCACGTCGGATAGCCGCAGGAGCCGCAGTTGAGCTCGTCCTCGGGGCCGGTCTTGCCGATCTTCGCGAGAATCGCGCGGATGGTGTCCTCGTCGGGGATTTCCTCCTTCGGCGAGCGGTCGAGGAATTTCTTCTCCATCGGGATTTTGTCGCGCAGGACGGGGTACTCGTCGCAGTCCTCATACGCGTACTCGCGCACGCGCACGCTGCTCGCAAAGCGCTCGTGGTTCCTCGAGCCGCAGGCCGGGCCGTTGACGCAGCCGTCGCGGCAGGCGTTGACCTCAATCACGCAGTGCTCGAGCTCGCCGCGTTCGAGGGCGGCGCAGAGATCCTTGCTCTCCGTCGTGCCCGAGACGCTCAAGAACTTCCAGTCCCCCGTGTCGCCGAGCTGGCGGAGCGACGCGAGAATGCCCTCGTTGACGGGGTACATCCGCAGAATCTTCGCGCTGCCGTTGAGGAAGGACGCGGGCTGCGCCGTCTCGATCGAGACGCCGCTGTCGGCGAACATGGCGATGAGATCCTCAAACGTCAATACGGCGTCGACGTCGTTGCTGTGGCGAACGTCGTCGGCCTCGTCGATCTTCGCGATGCACGGCCCGCAGAAGACGACGCGCGCGCCCGGGAAGCGCTGCTTGAGCAGCCGCGCGTGCGCAATCATCGGGGAGACGACCGGCGCGAGCTGATCGACCAGCGAGGGATGGTACAGCTCCACCAGACGGTTGAAGGACGGGCAGCAGGTGGTGACGATGTTCTTCATCGTGTTCTCCCGCATCAGGCGGTGATACTCGGCCGTCACATACGCCGCGCCCTCGCTCGTCTCGCTCACGCCGAAAAAGCCGAGCGCCTTGACGGCTCCCGCGAACTTCTTCGCGTCCTCCACATGGAAGCAGCCGTAATAGGACGGGGCAATCGAGAGAATCACCTTGTCGCCAGAGCGCAGATAGCGCTCCACCACGTCTCTGTGGCTGATCAGCGTCTTCGCGTTCTGCGGGCAGCGCTCGAGGCAGGTGCCGCAGAGAATGCAGCTGCGCTCAATGATCTCCGCCTGTCCGTCCGCCACGCGGATGGATTTCACCGGGCAGACCTTGACGCAGCGGTAACAGTTTTTGCAGTTTGCTTTTTTCAAGCCGATAATACTACTACTCATGTGAAAGCTCCTTCTCCATCAATTCGTTCCCGGCGTTATTTGCCCAGACGTTTCATGATTTCCGTTTTGAAAAATTCCTCCGTCCCGAGCGGCGTCACGCTGAAGCGCTCCCCGTCGATGCAGACGCAGACTCCGTTGTTCATGCATTCCCCCATGCAGAACGAGCCCTTGAGCTCAATCCGGTTCTCCAGCCGGTTCAGGGCAATCAGGCGCTGCAGGATGGCGATGACCTCCCGCGAGCCCTTGAGGTGGCAGGAGCTTCCGATGCAGATAGTGACCTCCATACGGTTGATTTCCTCCTTTTTCGTGTGTTTTTCTCAAACGAGACATATTTTCGCATTTTTTGTTAAAGTTTTAACGGTATCATTATAGCAGATTTGACTGGTAATTTCAAGGATTGTAAGAAAGAAACCGTAAAAAGGGTCAAAAAAGGCGGGGCAGCGGTTCGGGCGCTGCCCCGCGGGGGTGCTGGTCGTTCGGGGGGGAGATGCGGAGCCGGGGCGGGGCTCCGGCCCCGCCTTGCGTTTTCTGCTTATCTGCGCTCCATCTTCTCTACCGCCATGATAATCTCATCAATCTTCCTGCTCCTCTCCTCCTCTCCCCCGTTTTCAAACGCTTCCGCGACGCAGCCTTCCATATGCGCGCGGAGCACTTCCCTCTCGGCGCGGCGAAGCACCGCCTCCGCCGCCAGCATCTGGTTCAGGACGTCGATGCAGTACCGGTCTTCCTCAATCATTTTGAGGACGCCGTCAATCTGCCCCCTCGCCGTCCGCAACAGGCGCGTCACCGCCTGTTTATCGGCGCGCATCGTTCCTCACCGGACGCCCTTGACGTCGTAGCCCGCTTCCGTGACGGCGGCGGCGAGCGTCTCGTCCGGCACGTCCTTCGTGAGCGTGACCTCGGCGCATTTCTTTTCCAGATCCGCCTTCGCCTCCACGCCGTCGATGGCGTTCAGCGCTTTCTCGACGTGCGCGACGCAGCGCGGGCACATCATGCCTTCGATGTCAATGATCTTTTTCATGGTATTCTCTCCTTTGTCTGTTTCCTTATTTTCCGGCTCCTCCGCCCCGTGCGGGACGCGGAGCTCTGTGCTGACCTCCGGCAGCGCACCGCGCAGCTCCTTTCTCTTAAAGAAGCGCAGGCGCAGCGCGTTCGACACGACGCACACGGAGCTCAGGCTCATCGCGGCGGCGCCGAGCATCGGGTTGAGCCGCAGCCCCCAGAGCGTGAAGAACACGCCCGCCGCCACGGGAATCCCGACGCTGTTGTAGAAGAACGCCCAGAACAGGTTTTCCCTGATGTTCCGCATCACGGCGCGGCCGAGCTGCACGGCGGAGACGGCGTCGAGCAGGTCGCTGCGCATGAGGACGACGTCCGCGGACTCGATGGCGACGTCCGTCCCCGCGCCGATGGCGACGCCGACGTCCGCCCTCGCGAGCGCCGGGGCGTCGTTGACGCCGTCGCCGATCATCGCGACCTTCCTTCCCTGCTCCTGCAGGCGGCGCACCTCCTGCTCCTTGTCCTGCGGGAAGACCTCCGCGACGACGTGCGGAATCGCAAGCTCCCGCCCGATGGCGGCGGCGGTGCGGCGGTTGTCGCCGGTGAGCATCACGACGTCGAGCCCAAGCGCCCGCAGGCTCGCGACAGCCTCCTTACTTGTGGGCTTCACAACATCCGCCACGGCGAGGACGCCAAGCAGCCGCGTTCCCGCGGCGAAGAAGAGCGGCGTCGCGCCCTGTCCGGCGAGCTCGTCGGCCTTCTCCGTCAATCGTTCCGGAACCCTGACGCCGTTCTCCTCGAGCAGCTTCCGGTTTCCGCCGAGGACGCGCACCCCGCCGATCGACGCGGCGACGCCTCTGCCCTCCACGGTGGCAAAGTCCTCCGCGGGAGAGAGCGCCATCCCCTTCGCCCGCTCGCGCACGGCGACGGACAGCGGGTGGTCAGACCGCGCCTCAAGCGACGCGGCGAGCCGCAGCAGCTCGTCCCCCGTGACGTCCGCGGCGGGCAGCACGGCGGTCACCCTCGGCTTTCCCTCCGTCACCGTTCCCGTCTTGTCGAGGACGACGGTATCGACGGCGTGGATGGCCTCAAGGCTTTCCGCCGTCTTGAACAGAATCCCGTTCTCCGCGCCCTTTCCCGTGCCGACCATGATGGCCGTCGGGGTCGCGAGGCCGAGCGCGCACGGGCAGGAAATCACAAGGACGGAGATGCCAATCGAGAGGGCGAACTCGACCGTCTGCCCCAAGAGAAGCCAGACGACCGCCGCGAGGACGGCAATCCCTATCACCGTCGGGACGAACACGGCGCTGACCCGGTCCGCGAGGCGGGCAATCGGGGCCTTCGTCGCGTTCGCCTCCTCCACAAGGCGGATGATCTGCGCGAGCGCCGTGTCCGCGCCGACGCGCGACGCCTCCATGCGCAGCCAGCCAGAGCGGCTGACGGTGCCGCCCGTGAGGACGTCCCCCTCCCGCTTTTCGACGGGCATACTCTCTCCCGTGAAGGCGGACTCGTCGACCGCCGCGGAGCCCTCGAGCACCCTGCCGTCGACGGGGACGGAGGCTCCGGCCTTGACAATCAGCTCGTCCCCCGGCTGCACCTGCTCAAGCGGAATCTCGACCTCCTCGCCGTCCCGCAGGAGAAGGGCCGTCTTCGGGGCGAGATCCATGAGCCGCGCGACGGCGTCGGACGTCTTCCCCTTCGAGCGCGCCTCGAGGTACTTCCCGACGGTAATCAGCGTCAGAATGGTTCCGGCGGACTCGAAGTACAAATCCATCGAATACCGGCTGACGAGCTCATGGTCGCCGTGACCAAGCCCCCAGCCGATGCAGTAGATGGCGACGACGCCGTATACCATCGCCGCGCCGGAACCGACGGCGATGAGCGTGTCCATCGTCGGCGCGCCCTTGAGGAGCGTCTTCACGCCCGTCTGATAATACTTCCGGTTCAGATAGAGAATCGGCAGGACGAGCAGGAACTGCGTGAACGCGAACGTGAGGGCGTTCTCCTCGCCGTGGAGGAAGGAGGGCATCGGCAGCCCCATCATATGCCCCATCGAGACGAGCATGAGAGGAATCAGGAACACAATCGACAGAATAAGCCGGCGGCGCGTCTGCTTCGCCTCGCGCTCCCCCTCGTTCGGGAGAGCCGCGGCGGAGGCGGAGGCCGGGGCCGCGCCATGGACGCGCGCGCCGTAACCGGCGTCCTCCACGGCACGGATGATCGTGTCGGGGGAAAGCCGCGATTCGTCGAAGGAGACGGTCATGCTGTTCTGGAGGAGGTTGACGGCGACGCTGTCGACGCCGCACGAGCGCACGGCTTTTTCGACATGAGCGCTGCACGCGCTGCAGGTCATGCCGGTGACGTCAAATCGTTGTTTCAAGGGCATTCTCCTTTCAGGGCAGGGGGTTAGCAGAGGGCTAATGAATAAAAAAGTGAAAGTTTCGCCCGCCTTTTCAAAGGCGGCGGGGGGGCGGGGGCGCGGTGTGCCAGTGGCACACGAATTAGCGCCGACCGAGCCGGCAGGCGAGACCAGAGCCCCCGAGCAGTCAGCTAATGGTGATAAAAAAACAGAGCGAAGCCAAAGAAAAGCCAGGAAAAACAGCGCAGCGTCTTTTTCCGGACGGCGGCGCACATAGAAACTTTCCAGCA